>JAHKKZ010000064.1 GCA_029856685.1 Candidatus Njordarchaeota archaeon | reverse complement strand
GGGAACCATATTTCCGATAATAACCACATTGTCTATGTTTTCTATCCTGCCTACGATGTAATCGATGAGAGGGAAATATTTTATGTGGTTGCGTCCAATTTCCTTATTCCATAGTAGATGCTGCGATATGGCGTTTATGCATGAAAGAAAAAGAGTTCTGCTCAGAATGTCCACACTTCCATATCTATCAAAAACTGTGGGAATCTCAGGCTTCTCAGCGATTGTACCTATCCTAACATCTGGATGCTGGGTAAACGCTAATCCCATCGCATACTTATTGTCCTCCACCACAACACAGTAGGTATATTTTATGCCAACAGCATACTCTAATATTTCTCCAGAGAAATGCTTCAAAACAATAGGTTTATGTGCCTCAACAATCTCATCAGTTAGCAAAGAACAACCCTCCAAACTATTCAATACGGTCAAAATAATATACATTATGATACATAAAACATAGAAAAAGATAATTCTCCATTATCTTCAGTCACAGAGCGACTAACAGCTAACGATACAGCTGACTAACGGACATCATTCAGAAGTCCAATACCGCACTTGCCAGCCACTTGGATCGATGTCGACTAGTTGGAGCCCGTATTTTCTAAGTTTAATGAAATGCCTAATATTACCTGTCCATAGGGGGATTTCGTTTGCTATACAGATAGCACCTATTAGGAGGTCTCTCTCATCGAATGTTTCTCTATTTCTAACTAGGTCTGCCCACATCTCACTCGCAATCCTAACGCTCCTATTATCTAGATATAGTATATCAAATGCTTTTTCGAGAGTGTCCTTAGAGACAAAGCTGTTTACCCCAGCTTTCACCTCACCTCTCAGGTATTCGTATTCTGTGATGACAGTTATGTATGCTCGGAATCTTCCGACGAACTCATCAAGTTTTCTAAGCTTGACAAGTAGAATTAATATGTCAGTGTCTAAGACTATGTCTCTCATCTCCTACTCCTAAGTTTGAGCATCCTCATGCTCTCGATAGACTCCAAGATGCTCTTCTCGATATCCTCATTAAATCTTCCTTGGATACTTCTCGCCGCGATAATGCGCTTAAGCCTTCTATTCTCCTCGACCAGACCTAGAAGAAAATCACTCCACTCCATACCCCCTCTAAGCGAATCCAATATTTTTTTGACCTCAACCCTCACAGGAATCGTCGTGTATTTGCTCCTAGCCATGTATCATCACCTAATTATATAATAACATAATAACTTTTTAATAGCTGCACGCTACATATCCGAAGTGAAGTCTTTGAGGTTCTCCATCGATTAATGACTCTCCAACAAAGACAACAGAGGACACTACGACCAGATAATATCATTGGGGATATTTGTTGGCCATCAGTAGACATAGATTCTGTTTTTGTTCTAATGTTCGGTTTTTCATTATATAAAAGTTATTTTGGATTTTCTTGCGATACATCGGTGTTTCCGATGGGAACTAAATACATTATAGCCCATATAGCCCTCGGATTTCTCTTGTTCTTCGCTTTGTTCCTCAGTATTCTACCATCGATACTCTTTGTGAGATACTTTCCTCCTCCTAGCTCACATAATATTGCTTGGTTCGTATTAGAGGCACTAATATACATTATGATGTTAACATCTATTCTGTGCTCAGGAATAATGTTTATTCCCGGTATAATATTCAGAGCGTTTAGATTGGCTCCGAAAGAGGGCGAATATGAGCTTGACATCAGAAACAAGGAGATCTTCAAATGGATACTATCGCAGGGTCTCTACAGGATTTCGATGTTTGTAGGAAAAATCTCAGCACTATCTAAGAAATGGGTAATACGGCTCTTCGGAGCTAAGATTGGGCATGGAGTTATATTCCAGGGAGGCGTAACTGATCCATACTTCCTAGAGGTGGGAGATCACACAATAGTCGGTGGCGGCGCGATAATATTCACACACCTCGCCGACAAGCCAAGACACATAGTATTTAGACGCGTGAGGATAGGAAAGTATTGTCTGCTGGGACATCAAGCATTGATAATGCCTGGTGTTGTTTTAGATGACTACGTTATTGTTGGGGCATACACATTAGTTCCGAAGAACAAACATCTAAACAGAGGACTATGGGTCGGCATACCTGCAAGAAGAATAAAAGACATCGATGTAGAAAGCATAACAAGAGAAATAGAATTAGATGTACTCGAAATAAAAGATTTTGGAAAAACATAGATATTATCTAAGGGGCGAAAATGTTTCTGTCTCCTAATATTATGGACGAAAAATATTGGTGTACTATTTCCTTCTCTGAAACAACATATTAGCTACTAACACTATGCTGACATAGATAAGCACCAGCATCATAATTGCTTGGACCAATAGTGTTGGATAATATGGGCCATACAGATCCATGTGAAGCTTTCCCATAGCAACTATACTTAGTAGAATTATGAGGATATATAGTGTTAGAACTAAATAACTTATATGTTTCTTAGTTAGGTATTCTAGATCTTTTGTTCTAATAAAACCTATGAGGCGATATAGTAATAAACCTAATGTCACTGTTAAGACAATATTCGTTACTGCTAGAGAATATACATAAATTATTGCTACTAAATATTCCTCATCTATATACTTCAAAATACCAATGAATAAGTCTCCCTTAACTAGCAAAACTCCTAGTCCCAGAAGCATAGCCACATGAACTATGAGGAGTAGTACTATTTTAAGCTTTCTGATGATTTCTTTTTTCAGACCACATTTGATGTTCGGTATGATGCCGATACTCACTATAGTCGCTATTAAGAAAAATAAAACTTCATAGTAAATTAGATTTAAGTTTGGACCATATACATAACCGGCAAAGTCGAAATCTAAGTTTGCCGAAAATGTTACTAGTCCATAAACATATACTCTAAACCATAGATCAAATGAAGAGAATACTGATAGTAGGCGATAATCGATCTTCTTAATGATGTCCCTACCAACTATAGTGGTATGCTTTATGTGCCAACGAACCCATTGACCACCATAGAATTTTCTCGGTGTGACAACAAGGATCCTCAACTGTGTTATTCCCCTATAAAGACTCGAAATCCTAAGTGGATACCAAATTTTTTTACTTCTAAATTTTACTATTAGGGGCGGAAGAAAACCAGATGTATAGTTTTCGGCATTTATTATATCCACAAGGAAATATTTATAGCCTATAGAAACGTAATACTTGATTAGAGAAGCATGTGTATCATTAATAGCTAATTCACCTAATCCATTCTCCAAGGCAATTTTCATTAAAACATTCTTTACTTCTTCCTTGGAGGTACATCCCTCAATTTTTATACATGTAACATTATGCGGGCCCAATACTACGTTATATTCAACAGAAGTAGAAACTCCTAAGGTCACGATCCCCCCTAAGAGCTTGTCTATCACCTCAAAACTTTTATTTGAGCCAAGATATATTTCGGGTTTCGACGGTAATGGCATTAATCCTATACCCTTTATGCTCTTTACAGCTTCTATGTTTACACCAAAAAACATAACCTCTACGTCTCCATTCCAAGCAATCACAGCTACTTGAGCAGGCTCTTTAATATTCATTATTGTTGTTGGAATGAACATCATATCTGAGTAAACATCATTAAATAATAGAAGCGAAAGGATGGTGAACAAAAGTAAAATATAAATCAGATATCTTCTCACATTAAAACACCATAATCCACTATCGTAAATTATTAATAATGAAACCACGATTTTTAATATTCGATTCTTTCTGTATTAACCTACTACCCATATATCTCAAAGCATAAGAGTTGAAAATAGTTCCAAAAATCTAGTATCGTATAATTTTCAGCCATATGTTTCTTATACTAATTTTTGTTGAGTTTGGGGATGCGGATAGGGTAAATGTTCTGGTACCTAGGGATTAGCAAAAAAGTATTATGTCCTCGGGCGGCTATATGGTACTAAGTTTCGAAATAATCTATACAAGGAAGAGATGCTATTGTTTTTCAAAGTTGTTATATCTCATAAGTAGAATCACAAAAAAGACTTAGATCATATCAAAGAGGCGTAATTAAAAAACTTTTCCATAAATTTTATTTATGTTGTTTTGTGTGATGTTTCCTTCGATAATGATGTTTTTGATTGATGTTTCTGTTTTACGGAAACGTAGTCATTGCGGGAACAATCCAACCAGAAAAACACCAATGAGGATTGATGAAAATAGCCCAAGGAATTCAATTTTTTATTGGTATTCTCTAATTCTAAATTTTGGAGAGGTCTAATTCATAGTGTTTCTCAACATATAGTCTCGATGTCTTGCCGTCCAATAGATCTTTAAGTATCCTCTCTTTGTCCCTCTGCTTAGGCTTACCATATCCGCCTCCTCCAGGAGTTTTTATAACAAGTATATCTCCTGGGTTCATTATTATTGTTGTTTTGCTTGGTAGCTTAATTTCTCTTCCATTCCTAATAAGTATGTATTCTCCCGGTGCTCCTGCTTTTCCTCCCATCAGCCCCCAGGGCCTGAATCTATGTCTATCTCCTAGCAGAGACACTTTTATTGTTGTTAATGCTTGGTATTTTCTTATTATGCCTAAGCCTCCCCTCCACCTGCCAGCGCCACAACTATCTGATCTTAGGGAATACTCTAGTATTCGTATTGGGTATTTGCGTTCTATCTCTTCGATGGGAGTGTTCATCGTGTTTGTCATGTTGCAGTGAACGCCATCAACACCATCTTTTCCTCTCCTACCCCCAAAACCTCCTCCTATGGTCTCATAAAATGTGAATGGTCTTCCAGTTTTTGGGTTAATACCGCCGAACGCTATATTATTCATTGTGCCTTGGGACGCGGCAGGTATTCTCTCCGGTATCAATTTGGATAGAGCTAGGAACAATACATCGACAATTCGTTGGGATGTCTCTACGTTCCCACCAGCTACAGCTACGGGATGTGTAGCATCGACAATAGTTCCTCTCTTCGTTATTATTCTTAGAGGCCTATATGTCCCCTCATTCGAGGGGATATCTCCTCGGAGAATGGACTTAAAAACAAAATACGATGCGGAGATCGTCACTGTTTTTGGAGCATTTATACTTCCAGGTACCTGTTTATCTGAGTCCGAAAAATCAAAAGTTATGGAGCCTTTTTCAATTCTAACTCTAACACAGATCTTTATTGGTTTGTCCCAATTTTGCCCAGCATCATCTAAGTAGTCACAAGCATAGCTTTCTCCCTCTCTCATCTTTGATATCTCTGTTTTTGCTAATCTCTCGGAATATGAGAGTATATGGTCTACTGCCTCCAGATATGTTTCCCGCCCATACTTATCTATTATTCTCAGTAGGCGCTCAACCCCCCTTCTATTCGCGGATATCTGAGCAATAATATCACCCATTCTTATCCTAGGCGTCCTAACATTTGCGAGGATAAGCCTCAGAATCTCCTTATCAATTTTACCTCTCTTAACAATTCTTACAGGAGGTATTATTAGGCCCTCCTCAAAAATCTCTACAGAGTCTCCTGGCATTGACCCAGGAACCCTGCCACCTACGTCGCTATGGTGTGCTCTGTTAGCAACAAAGCCGACGAGCTCCTCACGATGATACACTGGCGCTATTATTGTTATATCTGGGAGATGAGTTCCACAGGAATACGGATCATTCATAACTATCATATCGCCCTCCTCAAACTCATCTATAACTTTTATTGCCTCCCTAACCGCTAGTGGCATCGCACCGAGATGTACAGGTATGTGTTCTGCGTGTGCTAGAAGTTCGCCTTTAACTCCAAAAATTGCGCAGCTATGATCCATACGCTCCTTTATGTTGGGTGAGAAAGCTGAGTTTCGAAGAACGATTCCCATCTCCTCGGCTATGTATTCCAGGGCGTTTCTTATTATCTCCATAGTTATTACATCTACCATGGGCTATCTCCTCATAAGAATAATATTTCCATACTCATCAACATGTCCTTGCCATCTAGGCTCAACAAGAATTGTAGAATCGTATGACTCGATTATCGCTGGGCCCTCAATAATGTTCCCCCAAACGAGTTTCTCTCTCCTATAAATATGGGCTTTCTCAAAATCATCGATTGATCCAAAGTATGCCTCTCTTTGCCCAGTCATAGCTTGGGAGGGGTCTTGCCTATATGCATTCATCTTCTTGAGGGAGATCTGTGTTAGTAGACCTACGGCCTCCACTCTAACATTGACTATCTCCACATCGAATTCATCTATAGAATATCCATATATACGTCTATGCTCATCATGGAACACCTTCTCTATGTCCCCAACATCATTTATCTTATCGAGGTCTATAGGGACTACAAGCTCGTATCCCTGCCCATAATACCTGGCATCAATAAAATTGCTGATAAGTATTCTCTGGGAGGGAATACCAATCTCATTAAAGTCATTCAGGGCTTTCCTATGGAGAGATCTAAACGAGTCGAGGAGCTCGTCTATTTCTAACTCTGATGTTGTTTTCATAAAGGATTTATAGTACACATGCTTATATTTCGTGGCGATTAATCCAAGCGCTGAGAAAAGACCCGGGTAGATGGGTATTAATATTTTTTGTATTCCTAGATCATCTGCTAACGCACATGCATGCATGGGTCCAGCCCCACCAAAAGCTACTAGCACAAAGTCTCTCGGGTCGAGTCCCCTCTCCACAGTCACTATTCGAAGTATCTTTGCCATTGTGCTGTTAGCTAATTTTATAGCACCAATACTTACCTCTACTGGATCCATAATATCCACATTCTTAATGAGAGACTCCCAAGCGAGATCCCTTTTAACTCTTATCTCGCCACCGAGTGGAAATCCATCATCAATAATACCTAGAACCACATGCGCATCGGTTATCGTAGGCTTACTTCCACCCCTTCCATAACAAGCTGGACCAGGGTCACTACCTGCAGATATGGGCCCAACCCTTAGGCCTCCAGCCTCATCTACCCATATTATTGAGCCTCCTCCTGATGATACTTCCGCCAAGTCGATAAATGAGTATCTTATTGGGTACCCGCTACCCTTGACTATTCTCCCTGCATGGATCTTCCCACCAACTTCATACTCAGTAGTTATTGTTGGTTTCCCATTTATTATTGTTCCAGCCTTAGCCGTTGTTCCTCCCATATCGAAACTAAGTAGTTCGGATAATCCGAGTAGGGAGCCAATGAATTCCGTGGCTATCACACCAGCAGCGGGCCCACTCTCAATAATCGTTGCGGGTCTACTAACAATGAATTTCGGTCTAGACACACCACCATCGCTTTTCATTATCAGAAATGTAGTGGTAGGTAATATCTGATTTATCATGTTCTCTAGTTCTGATAAGTACCTACTGACTATCGGCATTAAGATAGCGTTAACTGCGGTTGTGCTCATCCTCTCGTACTCCCTATATTGATTATCTACCTCATAGCTGGCACATATATAGACATCATCTAGATTACTACCAAGAAACTCCTTGACATATCTCTCATTCTCATGATTCAAATAGCTGTTAATGAAGCATATAGCCACTGAGACAATATGCTCTCTGCGAATCACCTCTATCAATCTCCTAAGCTCATTATTCGAGGGTCTCCTCAAAATCTTTCCCTCACCATCCACGCGCTCATTGACCTCAAACCTATACCTTCTAGGAATAAGAGGCTTCGGCTTTTCGAAGAAGGGGTCATAGAGGGAGGGCCTACGCTGTCTTCCTATTTCAAGAACATCCCTGAATCCCTTAGTAGTTATTAAGGCTGCCTTGGGAAGTTCTAATCCCACTTGTCCAAGGAGAGCATTGGTAGCGATTGTGGTAGCGTGGATTACTATTTTGATATCCCGGTGAAACCTAGATAGTTTCTTCAAAACATCGATTACGGATCTTTGAGGCCTCCTAGGTGTAG
>JAHKKZ010000063.1 GCA_029856685.1 Candidatus Njordarchaeota archaeon | reverse complement strand
GCTTCTCTTGGAAGAGCACCTAATAATAGAATTGTGTATGTGGACCAAGAAGTAGAGTTGGGAAGATTTTATTACACAAAAATACTGCAAGCGACCTGGAAATCTCTCTACGGCATTATTGAACCGACCTAGTAACACCAACTTTTTCAGCACAACATTATGATAAAACATTTGTGTGCATCCCTCGAAGAATAGGGTTCCACTTAGCGAGAAAATAAGTAGGTACATAATAGGTACATAAGTATTATTGAATAGCTCAGATATTTTTTGTGGTCGGTGTCAATAGATGAAGAGCCCCTTCCACATGAGAGATATAATCTCAATAACAGACTTCAAAAGAAGGGACCTCGAGTTTCTATTTAGGATTACAGACAGGATACTAGAAAACCCCTCAAGATACTTCGGTACACTTCGGGGAAAAATACTTGGCTACGCTTTCTTTGAACCGTCTACGAGAACTAGACTTAGCTTTGAAAGTGCTATTAAGCGTTTAGGAGGACAAGCTATTGGTTTCGTTGAGCCCTCCAAAACATCACTCAAAAAAGGGGAATCTTTCAAAGATACGATTAAGATGTTGGAGGTATACTCGGATATCATTGTTATACGACATCCCGCCGATGGCGCAGCAAAGTACGCCGCTGAGATTTGCAGAAAACCAATAATAAATGGAGGAGACGGAAAATTTCAGCATCCAACACAGACAATGCTAGATCTTTACACGATCTATCGTGAATTTGGAACAATAGACAATTTAGTGATAGGTGTTCTTGGCGACTTAAAGTATGCTAGAACAATAAATTCTCTTCTACTAGGCCTCGCAAATTTTAAGCCGAAAAAATTGTATCTGATCTCACCGCCACTTCTACGTCCGAGAGAATTCATATTAGATTACTTGTTAGAGTCGAACATAGGATTTGAGCTTGTGGAGAGACTAAATGATGTTATTTCCGAATTAGACGTACTATACGTAGTAAGAATCCAAAAGGAGCGATTCCCAGACATAATGGAATATAACAGAGTCAAGGGAGCATACAGAGTCACACTCAAAGCTCTATCCGAAGCAAAAGAACATCTAAGAATCCTACATCCACTACCAAAGCTGGATGAAATAGCACCAGAGCTCGACAATACAAAATATGCGCTCTATTACGAACAAGCTCAGTATGGCGTATATGTTCGAATGGCTTTGCTTCTAAGCATCCTACTCGAAGAGGTGCCATAACGTGAATACATCTATAGAGAAAACCGAAGTATACCTCGAGGGACTACCAGAGGATCTCATAAGAAAACGATTAGAGGAATTCTCTACAATACGAAAATCTAATATCAAGGCCTATCTAGTCGGAAAGAGGATAATTATTTGGGACCCCGATGCGGGCTCAATATTATATAAAAATGGCTTCTTTGGAAAACCTCTAGGGATAAGAAAGCCCAAACCTGTGAAATACGATGTGCCGTATGAACTCTCCTTCTATGACGCTTTGTATCTACTGGAACGTGGAGCAATAAAGATAAGGCAAAACGATAAAGAGCTGACACCAGAAAACATCTATAGAATCGCCTCGGAGATCGTAGATGATTTCGAAGCCAAATACAGGGTTTATGCAGATCTTAGAGACCGAGGATTTATAGTGCGGACAGGCTTAAAGTACGGTGCAGACTTTGTAGTTTATGTCTATGGCCCAGGAATAGACCATTCGCCATTCGCCGTAAGTGTATTTAGCCCAAATACAAAACTCCGAGGACAGGATTTTCTCCGTGCAGGAAGGCTTTCATGGAGCGTAAGAAAACTTTGGGTACTCGCATGTGTTTACGATAATAGTGTAAGATACCTGGTATTCGAGTGGAACAAAGAACTCTCAACATAAAAAATATTGCTGCCACTAAATACTCAGTATTTTGGTTCTTCAGATCTCGATCCTATAACGGCATAGAGAGGAGTAGCAACCCTAAATTGTAATAGACGACCCTGTTTTCTTGAGATAAGAATACCTTCCTCCTCCAACCTTCTAAGGTAAGTTGTCACAGTAGAGGATTTTAGGAGGATACCATATGTGTCGTGAAATGCTTCTTTAGCGTCGAGAGAGGTAAACCACTGGCCATACTTGAATACATTGGGAATAAGCTCCCGAAACTTAGCATACAAATTCATACCTTCCGTATAACCATTATCGTTCTCACCCAAATCTCCATCCTTTGAAGCTCCATCTTTACTCATAGCCGATGATATTTTGGATGTCAAAGGAGCTAAAACGCTTTTAATTGTGTTAGCAGTATCCTTATCCAGTGTTCCATCAGCCTTTATCTCTATCTCGGCATCTCCCACTTTCACTTTGATATGTAGTGTAGGCATTAACTCTCTACCACAGGTACCATATTATTCCCGCTCTGTGAATATTAAAGTGAAGTGTAAATCGCGTATCATACATAAGAAATACGCGTATTAATACACCGAAATATAGGACGAGCAGGGAATCCATAGTGCTTCTGCTCCTAGCAATATACATTAAGACTACACAAGTCATGGAAAACTTACGCAGATCGGAAATAAATAGAGGAGCTTATCATGAACTTCCGAAGGGAAAATAGTTTTTTCACATGTGAATAGTAAGACCCCATACCTTCCAGTGAACCTGCTAGAATACCAAACATTGCTAGAGCGAAAGGACATGTATAGTAGAACATCCTAAGAAGGCAAACGAACGAGGTGTGGACGAACATAAAATTTGGATCCTCTATGATCTACGTTTATGGTTACTCACTAGTGATGATATGTAGAATCATATAGCAGGTGTATCCTCTATGTATCTTATATGTATTATGTCTAACCTGTGAATGTACAATACTTAACCGCATAGGAAATATGGGGGCCGTGGGTTTTCTCATGGAATTTGCTTCCTCTAAATTCTCTTGATGCAGGTTCCTATTACCATATTTCATTATGATTGCTTACTAGGGGGTATTTTCTATCCGAGCCTTTTAAGACCCCTCATTTCCACTGGAGAGAGCTTGTGAGGTAGAGTCAACGATTTCACAATCTTAACAGGTTTTATTCACAAGAAACTGTGTTTGTGAATAATGATGCTATATTGGAAGGCCTCTAAAGTTTCTCTTGATGAGTTAGATCGCCTCAGTATGTTGTGAAATTCTTTTTTTATTTTAACTTTTTTTGTGACTGGATTTAATGGGATTGTGTATGGTGCTAGAAGTAATACTTCAAGCTCTCTCCGCACCTTTCTCAATACTAATACTATATCTTCTGGATAAGTATGGAGAGATGAAACTTTATGAAATCCTAGCACACATAGGATTCTCAAAGTATAAGGCTGTTAGGAACACGATAATGATCCTAACAAAGGCAGGGCTGATAAATGTTGTTATTAGAAGGATATCTCCTCGGGTTCATGCATGGAGGATAAAGTTGACTGATCGTGGAAAACGTATTATTAGAGCGCTTATAAACTCTGTGTCTGGTTAGAGCTCTAGTATATACTTCCGCTCTTTAATTTTTGGATTGATATAGAACATAGCTTGTTTCGTTGTTTTGGGCTGTAAAGAGCTTTGTTGAACTTTTAGTCCTCCGGTCCACCGGTGCATGTTGTGTTCCTGATAATGTTACAGGTCTTAACTTTAATGCTTATTGGCTATACCTCTTTGAGGAAGCGTTCTAATCTGAAAAATGAGCTTCTCTTGCTATGTTTTATGGTGCTTGGTCTTCTCCATGTCATTTTAGCGGATCCTTTCTCAACCGCGGAAGAGTATTTCATTATGGTAGCTCTTATGTTCATAATACCCACAGTAGGTTTTATGGCGATGCTTGTAGTGATTTTTGCTAGTAGAAATGCTCATGTGGACGCCGTTAAGAATAGGACGTATCTCGATGAGGTTAAGCGAAAAGCTTTTCATTTTGTAGCACTAGCTATGTTTGTTCCTAGGGAGATTTATCGGCAAATATATGAAATGGTTATTGATGGTACCTACGTGACCTTTGGGATTATGATTGAGAAACGTGTAGATGGTTTCCTATGTTTCTTGCTGTTTGCGGTTGTGTTCTCTTTACTCATCTTATTTTCAGTAATAGAATTTCTGAGACTTAATTTCAAGCCTACTTTGTTCGGAAGTTTGCTGAGGGAGAAGGAGCTCAATCAATTAGCATCGTATTTCTACTCGGCCGTGGCGATATACTTGGTTGTACTATTCTTCTTTCCCTATGATGTGATAGTTTCAGCTGCGATAGCTATGGGCTTCTTGGCGGATCTCGTTGCTTGCTTGATTGGAATGAGGCTACATCGAATAAAATTTGGTGATAGGAGTGTAGAGGGCACGGTCGCAAATCTTATTGCGGGAATTATTGTAGGATATTACTTCGTTGGATGGGTAGCTGTACCCGCAGCCTTAATCATAGCTGTCTTTGACTTTGTGAATGGTGGATTCGGTTTAAATTTAAATGATAACCTGTTGTTTCCACTAATTGCGGCGGCATTTCTTGTGTTTTTTGGTGCGGCTTCTTTCTAATTTTTTCTTAGCTGATTAAAGAGCTATTGAGATTTATTAGTTTATGGAAAATTGTGGGAGTTATGTTTTGGTGCTTCGTTTGATAAGGCAGAAATATAGATGGCTGGCATTGGAAATAATCTCAGAGAAAAACATAGGGAAGGAGAGTTTTATCTCGGCACTTAAACATAAAATCTACGAACTATTTGGTTCATTCGGTGACGTAAGCTTCAGAGTGGAGGAATATGATTCTCAACGAGGTTTCTGTATAATTAGGTGCTTAAGAGAGGATCTACGTCGTCTTAGGGTCGCGCTAGTACTCCTAAGGGATATTCAGGGTACCCCAGTTGTGATGAATGATCTGTATTGTTCGGGGACTCTCAAGAAACTTAGAGAAGAGCTTAAAAAACGTCGTCTTTTTATTAGTCTTTTGGAGAATACTTAGTGATGTCTAAAATGGTTTGCGATGAGAAAATTGTTATTGAGATAATAGGAGACATAATAAGTGCGTTGAGAGACGATGATGTCATGAGTGCCTACAAATACTACAATGTACTCGAAGGTTATATTAAGCGTAATCGGTGTGGAACAAAAATAATTGAAGATGCGATAAAGCTTTTAAAGTCTGCCGATCACGGTCTTGGCGAGTCTATGCGTCTTGTCCTAAAAGAGATACTCGAGATGGTTTCGAAGCTTAAGAGGGCTCCCAAAACAAAGAAAAAAGAGACCAAGCAAAAATCTCGGAGAAAATCTAAATCTCGTACTCGAGTACGGCGTAAGAGCTAAGGGTTTCTTCTGGTGATACACCTCCATGATAAATTGTACCCCGTCCTCTAACAAATTTTCTAGGCCCTTTCGCGAAGATTATCGCTACCTGAGATCCAGGTCTTATTTTTGTTATTAATTTTGTGCCCTTTGAGTAAAATTCAACTTCTCTGAAACCAAGGCTTTCTGCAGATACTACCCAGAAGGAGGTTCGAAATTCATCATCAGAGTTATATATCTGTTGAGCGGTTACTAGTTGTTGCGGCCCTTGAAACGGAATTGCCGCGAAGCGCTCCTTAATTAAGGGTTCCAATGAGCGGTCGATAAGTCTCCTTTCTGCAAGTTTATCTATGAATATCGATAAGTCGTAGAACTTTGGGAATACTCCCAAGCCGTGATCTGAGCATATTACTACTCGTACTTTTCTGTTTTTTCTGGTGAGTGTTATCGTTAGGTGCATTATCAGTTCCATCATGTTGTCGAGATACTCATCCACGAAGTGAGCCAAAACGCTTTCTGATGCTCCATGCATAGATTTTTCAAGCTCACTTAGAACCACAATAATCCTGTTTGGATGTTTTTCTTTTGCTGTGAACTTATTGTAAATGACTGCTATAGGCCCATAATAAATCTCAATGTTAGATCCAAATCTGCTTGTGAGGATCTCATCTTCTCTTCGGAGGTTTCTTGTTGAGAGTATAAGCAGTTCGGGAAACGCTCCAGAAATTATGCCGCGTCTGGATATCATAGTTATCGATGGGAGAAGAGAAATTTTTGATTCCCTTCTAATGATTTTGAATCCCTGTTTCCTTAGCTTAGGAAGCAATCTAAGTGTGAGGTCGTCATAGCGGAGACCATCTACAACTAGGAATATTGTGGGTGTCTGCATATCTATATCAGTACTAAGCGCTGATGTTACAAAGAGTTGGGGGTTTCTGGTTACGAAGTTGAGATAGTTTCTTAGCAACAAGTAGCTCCATCGGTCACTGTGCTTCTTATGAATTTTCAATACATCATTTATTATCCGGAAGAAGCCAGGTAGGACCCCATAACTCCTTCTGATGTCAGATACAAACTCGTGTCCCTGGCTAATAGTTTCTAATAGGAGTTCCAATGTTTTCTTAAGTTCCTTCAAATCGGATATATCCCTGGATTTGAGACTAAGAACATTATGAATTTTCCTTAGTAATGTGGTGAGTTGTAATAGTCTTCGCGGAGGAGCCGTATGGGAGCTTTTGTAATATTTGATAGCTAGCTTACTATTTCTGAGAAGCTTATCAACAGGGCCATACAACTCCCAGGGAATCGGCACTGCTATCCCATGGGGTTTAAGACCGGAGCCGATGAGGGCCTCATTAATAAGTCTAAGACCAATTTTATTTCTTCGAATAGCTGAAGATATTATCGTATCGAGTTCTCGTCCATGATATCCAGCGAAAATTAGGAGAAGTATAGCTAGGGGGGCTGTTGTTTCTATATCCTCATATAGCTTCTCCAGAAGTCTTAAGGCAACCCGTCCACCATGTATTGTTGCAAGCCTATAAATTGTCAGTAAGTTTAGCAAGTCTATTCTGTCTAGGTTAGTAGCCATTCGAAACGATGTTATCCATCCATAAATCTCCTCAGTCCTCTCCATAAGGTATTTTCGGAGTAGAAATTTAATGAGATTTAGTCTAACTCTTTCCCCTATATATCTGGTTGCTGGAGGGTTCATATAAAGAAATGTTACTAGATTCAAGATTTTGATGAGTTCTGGCGAGTCCCCAGATACAAACTCGAGAAGAAGATCCGCAGAGAGATTATGTAGATGCGCACCTTTTGATAATCTAAGCGCAAAGTCTATATCTTCTAAAACATATTTAGGCCAAGCTACATAAATAGTCCTAACAATGGCGCTCAAAGTTTCATTAGGAGAAAGCTCTGATTTTCTATACTTATCTATCCTCGACGCTAGATTCGGGGAGGGTATGAGTTCAGGCTTTTGAGATAATAGCCTTCTAGTGTAGGCATTAAGGACAAACAAAGCGTCGATGAGAAATCTATGCCGTAGATTCCAATTTTTCGCGCTTGCTCCATCTCCAATGAGGGAAATAAAAACTCTTAGAAACTCATTGGTACTCAAACCTTGAACGAGTCTGAGATTCCTAACGAAACGCTCTTCAGACTTTTGATCCCTAATCCATATCCTCGAAAGAAGGCCTTTTCGGGCGATAAAATCCTCAAGAAAATTTACTCTTGCGTTTAGTGGCTCAAAAATTACTGTTGCTAATGCGGGAAGCAGATCTCTAAGCGGCGGGAACAGATTCGTGAGATAAAGTTTATTAAGAAGCACTCTCGCCGCCTCTTTAGTATTCATATCACGTATAACTTTTATTATGGTATCCTCACCCAATACTTCTCTAAGAAGTCTAAGACCTTTCGAGTCATAGGGAACCATATGAAACCCCTAGGTCAGTTTGGAAACTCCCAGAAAAACAAGGAATCATAACAGTACAAGTATCCTTTTAAAAGTCATATTCCCTTTAATCTAACTCAATAGAACTAAAAATTTTCTAACCATATATACTCGCGGGGGTTCCGGAGTGGTCAAACGGGCTCGGTTGAGGGCCGAGTGGCGTATGCCTGCGCGGGTTCGAATCCCGCCCCCCGCATCATTCGGGTCATTACTGCTATGTCTTCTCAATTTTTCTGCATTGAAATTTGAGGGTATTTCTGAACATTATCGTGCCTAGAAAT
>JAHKKZ010000062.1 GCA_029856685.1 Candidatus Njordarchaeota archaeon | reverse complement strand
TAAATCTTACTGTTGTTTATTAGAACATTATCGGTAGCTATCCATAGGCCCTGGGACTGAGGATCTCCCGCAACTCCTACGTACCAAATCTCAGCGCCATCTAAGCGGAACAAAGCTCCCGGAAATACTCGTATAAAAAATCTGCTTGTATCATATGGAGCTATCGTTGAGTTAATTACTGTTAGGTTGCCGCCTGTCCTAACCTCAATCCAATACTCACCATCTCGTGCTAAGTTCATATATATTGTTGAGTTCTTGATTACTAGTACTCCTCCATTCTCAACTATTATGCTTCCATTAATAATCAGAGTCTCACTATCCACAATTGTAAGTCCTGTTATTAGCCAATCTCCGCTAGGTGGAGGCTGACTACCCACAATACTTCTAGTTTGAAAATAACTCTTAGCAACACTAGGAGCTATGAGCATAGAGATTATGAGAATAATTGTTGGAAGCATTAACCTATGTCTCAATGATAGCCACCCATTTTATATTAGGCATTTAGGAATACTACGAGCATTTCTCATTATATGGTCTCCTCTCTCATTAGGCGTAGTATTGCTCCTCCGATATCCTTAGATGTTATCTTCATGTAGAGCGTATTTACTAGTGAGGAAATTCTCTCAAGTTTCGATCTACCCTGCGGAACAACATATGTTCTTAACTCAGTAATCATTCTTCTTATCATTTCTCTGACCCTCAAGGCATCTTCTCCCATCTCTCTCTTAACAAAGTTTGCTGCTCTAATAAGCTTAGACTCAAACTCTCTTAGTTTCTTCTCAAGCTCCTCATGACGTTTTTCGAGAGCCTCTAATCGTTCCTTTAGATATTTGTTCTCATCTTCAAGTCTCTGCTTTTCCTCAGTGAGCTCAGCGAGCTGTGTGCCAAGCTTCGTGTTTTCGTCCTCAAGCTCCCTAACTTTCAGCTCTAATTCTTCGGCTCTTTTTTCGAGCTCCGATATTGTTCTTTCCAGCTCCTTAAGTTTTCTTCTAGCTCTGACATATCTCCCCATAATCCTCTTAAGCTCTCTCAGTAAGTTCTCAATTCGGCTTTTAAGATGTTCATTTTCCTTTGTGAGATCTGATATTTGTTGCCTCATAAACCTACTGTTTTCCTCAAAATACTGAAGTTTTGATGAAACATCGGCTATACTCCTCTTAATGTCCTCCCCGAGCATCTCAAGTCTGCTGGCAATGGTCTGCATTTCTTCCTCTGATAGTCTATCTCCAAGAACATTAGTCAAAAACATTATGAAGTTCATTATTTTCTCAGTTATGAGCTCATCGGTAGGTACGCTCATCGGAGACCCCTTCTCAATTCTCTATAAAGATACAATTGGTATTCAGGTTCCAGAGCTATATAGCACAATAAAACATAGAAAAATTCGCATTAAAAAACCGGATTTTAGATCTTCTGAGCAGTATCTAAACTCTAGTATTACTAGATCTACTCTAGTTAGATGTTGATTGACTAAGATGTCGCCTTTTGAAATCATCTTTCTTGTTTTTTGTTGCTATCATGTGGGGATCAGTTCCATTATATCGCCTAGTTGTTGAGAGGGTATATGTTCCAGATTTACTATCGTGAAATATTCTTGCAAACCTATATGGCCAGACATTCTTCTCTTCAATGATTGGCATTTAGTTTTCACCACAAATAAGGGTATGTCTAGAAAATCTAATCGGTCTCCCAGAATACATATTACAGATAAATCCTCTCGAAACATCGCCTACTTAACATAGTCTTGAGGTCTCCATTTCTAGCTTTGAGAGCATTAGTAGATATCATAAGTGCGAAGAAGCTTGGAATAAAAATATCAGCTACCTCAAGGCAGAAAAGCTTGTAACCACGGGGATATACTCCAGAATCAGACACCTATAGTACCTTGGAAGAATGCTGTCTCACATAGGAATCTCAATAATTCTTATGAGCAGCTACGCACTACTATACACACTCCTCCTCGCACTATAGTTCTATCTAGTGGCTCTCGTAGATGAACATGCATTAATTAAAAAATTTGGGGAACTCTACATAGAGTACAGGAAGAAGGTACCCATGTTCCCACCTATTAGGATTCGAAGAAGAAAGTAATTGCCAACAGTACTGACCGTGTAGACCATGGGAGAGCCTAAAAACTTCATTAAATGAGGCCTCATTGCCTACATATCCTAGTAACAGTAAAAAATAAATTATCTATCATAATTTTAATGTATATCGGAGCATGTTAGGCTGAATTTCGTCCTCTTTTTATATTCAGATTGTTCGGCAGTGGTTCTGTTGGCTGAGGATCTGGATAGGCTCGAGGAGATACTTAGAGAGAAGGTTGAGCAGGAAAAGGGTGGTGGAATTTCGTTTCCAAAAAAGATTGGTGTCCTGGTATACATACTTCGTAAGGTTAGGTGGTTCTTTGAGGATATGAGAACATTTATCGAGAGGAGGGATATTGCTCATATAATACATGGCTTATCTCTTGGAATCTCTATTCTGATAGCTACTTTTGCGTACTCAATAAACATGGTTCTTGGCCTAGCGTTTCTTCTTTTCTCATTAATCTACCATGTGGTCAGCTATCCAGAATCTGTTGTGCATCTTTTCAACTTCTATGGGTATATCATTCTTAGTTTTGCTAATAGGGGCTCCTTAGTCTCCATAGCTGAGCCCGAGAGAACGATAAGAGTTCTTAGGTCTGTGGAATATGTGCTTGGTGTCTTTGTCTTTGGATTGATAATAATTCTCGTTTCTCCCAACGTTTTAGCCCTTATATTTGAAATCGTATCTGCGATTACAACTAGTTTTGCTGCTGTGTCTCACTATTACCTATCTATGGCTAAGTCTTGTTGGGACAATCCCTTGAGAAGGATTTCGGAGAAGGATGTATTTTCATGGGAATTTTTGGTTTTCCTAGGCCTGTTTGCTGGGTCGCTGGCAAATCTATATCCTCTAGTCCCACAGGGATTCGCATCTGTATTTGGCTGGTTCATAGTTTTTCTGTCATACCTATTTCTGAGCGCCGTTATGGCTATTCCTAGTCTACAAGCAGCAGTATACATAACTACTCGTTGGAGGGGGCTGGCTACTAGGAAAATGTTTAATGAGCTTGAGAGGATCTTATAGGTGTTTTTTACTGTGTCGGAGGAAAAGATTTTAGTTGTGGAGAACATAAGGCGGGCATGGCTCACAAATATTGTCAATACATATGTTTTGGTTATGCTTTTGCCGTTCTACGTTGTGGCGAAATCGTATGGTTTGGTTGGAACAATGCTCTATGCCACTTTACTGGTGTTATTGGGACCGTTTGTGGTATTTAGGTTAGCTCTGAGATTTACAAGGCGTATGCTGAGAGATCTTGCGGGGATAAGTAATTTTGAGGGAAGTATCCAAGTCGTTTTTATGGTTCTTTATGGTGACTGCGCTGTCAGATGGACAACCATATATGTTCCTATTTTGATATTTGTCTCATTAACCATAGATCTTCTGCCCATATCGCTGTTGGCTAAAATATTTTTAGTCTTCCTAATATTTTTTGTTCTGATTTTTGTTTTTACCTACAAGAATATGCGGCGTGTTGTTGTTAATCTTGACAATTTGCTTATGTTGGTTGAGAAGAATGAGAGCTAGGATATTCTGGGTAACTGCTAGTAAGGGTGGTTCTGGAAAGACCCTCCTGACTATGGTTATACATAAGGCGATGTACAGTAAGCGTATAGGAAATCCTAGAAAAACCCTATTGCTCGATCTGAATCCTCAGAACATGGATTTATTCAACATAATATCCAAATCGCCATATGAGAGCCAAGAGGTAATCTCTGTGGGTAATAGAACGAAGCTTAACCTATCTTTGATAAAAATAAGGGAAGAGGGATCATATGTCGCTACGCCGATGGGACCTATAGGGGTATCTGAGATTATTGAACTTCCCATATATTTGGTGCATAGTTTAGGTCTAGAAAATGTGATTGTGGATACGAACATAAATCTGAGTTCTCTGGCGAACCTCGAACCCAGAATCATATCGCATATAAAATCATTCGTGGAGAGTATAGAGATTGCTATAGACCCAATAGTTTTCTATATATGGTCTACAGGAAGCATAACTAGATATGTCATGGGGACCGAATCAAAAACTATGTATGAGGTACAATTACTGATGGAGGGTATAAAGAGGATGGCTTTGGCTTTCGGCTCATCCTACGAGGAGTTCTCGCAGAGGAACGTCCTTGTAACTGTGAACACGACCTTATGGCTCTATAACACAATTACTATCCTTCGGACAATATTGAGTGATGTGAATAGGAGAATTCAAAGATCTTTGGAGAAGTCGGAATCTGCATTCTACACATTCTCTAGACTTACTAAGGATATTATAATAAGGGCCTCGAGGATTGCGGCGGAGGCTCTCTCAGCGGTTTCTGGTTTGAGACCAAAATTCAGGCTAATAGAAGTTTTTTACCTTCTTGTTCTGGACCACATATTGTTCGGTAAAATAGAGGATGTTATAAGAAAAATCAGTGTACCAACGATAGCTGATGAGCTGAAAGTGCTTGTAGATAAACTTTCAACAGAAGAAAAAGTTGAGGTACCGCCCGCGAATCTGTTCGTTGTCCCACCATCAAAAGATGTGTATAATACTCAGGCTCTGATATACTCAGTACATCTTCTCGGTAGGGAGGATATCAAACGTATATTAAGCGACCCTAACGCCGACGACCTCCCATACAAAACAATAGAAGATCTTGCTGATAGCCTAGGAAACTTTCTACGAGCATACATGGAAATTAGGAAGTAATATTATATTTACAATTTTTCATTGATAATATTAGGAATCTAGGTAATTATCTGGGGGTGAAGATGAGCAAACTCGTTAGGGAGTGGTTAGCTAGACTCGGTCTCCTCAGCCTAACGACACATGAGGACAGACTGGAAATTGATAGAGAGATAGAGATTAGAACAGGTATGTATTGTGATGATGCTATAGCTATGGGTCTTATAAGCGAGGAAGAATTCTTAGAGATCGTTGAGAAAGTTCTTCGCAAACGGAGAAAGAGAGATTTATTGCTTATACCAACATAATTTTTTATATACGGAATTCAATATATCTTCTTTAGTATAGCGTATCATATGGTGTCGTCTTTTGTTACGAAATATATTTGTTGACAGAGTAGATGAATTGGAATATCTAGAGAGGTTATGGAGGGAAAAGAGTTTTGCTTTGGTGATAATCTACGGTCGAAGGCGTATTGGTAAGACTAGACTTCTTCTTGAGTTTTCTAAGGGGAGAAAAACGATATATTATCTCGCTGTTGAGGCGACTTATGAGCATTTGTCAAGGGAGTTTTCGGATATCGTTGAGAAAACCTTCGGCTTACCTATCGGTGGCGATATTATTAGTGTCTTAAGAGCAATCCCAAAAATAGCTGATGATAAAGTATTAGTTGTTTTGGATGAGTTCCAATATCTGGTTGATGCGAACCCAAGGTTCGTGTCGGAGTTACAGAGGCTTGTCGATGAGTATTTAGCACGAACAAAGATGATGCTCATTCTTTGTGGTTCAGCAGTATCTTTCTTTGAGAGGAAACTATTAGGATATAAGAGCCCAATATTTGGCAGACGGAAAGCCGCAATGAAGATAAAACCGCTTCGATTCGTTCATATAAAGGAGTTTTTTCCCAAATACACACTTAAGGAGCTCATATATGTATATGGAATTGTTGGAGGAACACCAGCCTACCTAGAAAAATTGGATTCGAACAGAAGCATATTAGAGAACATAAGAGACATAATAACTCCTGGACATTATCTCTACGATGAGGCATTAAACCTATTGAGACAAGAAGTCAGAGAACCAAAAACATATTTCTCGATACTAGCCGCGATAACAGAGGGCTATGTTAGACCTGGAGAGATAGCTAGCTTCTCGAAGGTTGATCCAAGAACAATAACCAAATACATCGATATGCTTGAAGATTTAGATATTCTTACCCGAGTGAGGCCATTAGGCTTTAAGAAGCCCGTCATAGTAGAATTCAGCGATAACTACTTCCGATTCTGGTTTACCTATATCTACAAGCTAAGAACAACACTAGAATTAGGACTCATAGAAGAAGCACTGGAATACGTAACAGAAACATTGGACCAGTACACATCGAAGATCTTTGAAAGAATTATCATCGAACTATTACCACATCTATACCGAAGCAAAATACTCAAAACAAAACCAATACAGTTTGGGAGATGGTGGCATAAGGACATCGAGATAGATCTCGTCATAAGAGAACCGGGAAAATCAACAACATTTGTAGAGACAAAATGGAAAGACCTCACACATAGTGAAGCCCTAAGAATATTAGATGAGCTCCAGAAAAAATCAACAAAGACAGGACTACAATCCCCACAGAATTTCTATATGCTAGTAGCAAGAAAAATAACTGATAAGGAAACACCGATAGTAGAAAACCATAGAATAATTATTGATCTAAGAACGCTAGAAGACATAATTAGCAAATAGAAATCCTCAGGATAAATTGTATATCTCAATGCATAATTCTCCATATAAATTGTTTAAATGACTAAACAATTATTATAGATATTAGTTTAGCTAGGTAAACAATTATGAGTACTGTAAGAAGCATTCTTAAGGCAATTATTGCTGAGTGGAAGGATATCGGAATTCCGAGAGATCTTATTCCTAGGGACTACGTTATTAGGCCAAAGAAACGGTGGGTAACTGTTATTACTGGTGCAAGAATGACAGGTAAAACATATTTGATGTTTCAGACAATGAAGAGGCTTATGGATGAGGGGGTTGATGAGAATCGAATATTCTATGTGAATTTTGAGGATGAGAGAGTTTATGGTGATACTGCGTTCCTTACTGAGTTGTTGCCAGCCATAAGAGAGGAGTTTGGGGTATCTGAAAACATATATCTCTTCTTAGACGAGATACATTTGATACCGAAATGGGATATTTGGCTAAGGCGGAATTTGATGAGGGAACTTATAATAACAATATCTGGTTCAACATCCGAGCTTATGCCGGACAGAGTGGCAAGCTCGCTTGGTGGTAGGACAAAGACCCACATTGTTTATCCTCTATCCTTCATCGAGTACCTCAGATTCAAAGGTATTGATGTTAAGAAGAGCATAGAGTATTCGTTAAGAAAATACGATATACTCTACCACCTCAAGGAATATATGCTTTTCGGCGGCTTCCCCGAAATAGTGAAGACCCGGGATAAATACGGAAAGCTCCGAGGATTACAGGAATATTTTCTTGCAATACTACACAGAGACATCATCAGGAGACAAAATGTAGATAAACCAGTAGACCTAGAAATACTATACAAGTTGCTAGCCGACACAACACTATTCAGCGCATCAAAAACAGAGAAAACCATGAAGAGCCTAGGCTACAAAATATCAAAGGCAACAATACTCAAATATAAGAACTACGGAGAGAAAGCATACCTGATTTACCAATCCGAGATATTCTCAACAAAAATAAAAGACAGACTACAATACCCAAGAAAAATATATTTCATAGATACAGGCCTTCGACGAGCAATAAGCACTGGATGGAGCATAAATGAAACAAGAATACTAGAAAACCTCGTCTTCATAGAACTCCTAAGAAGAAAAAAACTAACCGAAAGAATAGCATACTGGCGAGGAAAACAACGAAGAGAAGTAGACTTCGTCATAGAAGAAAACCTAAAACCAAAAAAACTAATACAGGTCTGCTACGACCCAACACAGGAAGAAACAAGAAAAAGAGAAGAGAAGGCACTGATAGAAGCAATGAGAGAACTAGGAATAACCCACAGCCAAATAATAACATGGGACTACGAAGAAACAAAACAAATAAACAACAAGAAAATAACATACATACCACTATGGAAAATACTACTAAAACAAAAAACACAGCAGAACACAACCCCCTAAACCCTCCCACATCAGAAGACCTTTCGGAGACCTTCCAGAATCCATAACCCATCTCCACTGTGACACTGACTTAGATCCCGCATTCAGTTAACAGAACATCAAAGCAGAACACAATAGTGATAATCCTAGCCAATTATTATGGGATTGTAAACTGTTGAAAAATAGGAGGATGGGTTAGGCGCTATAGATGTTTTTGGATTGGACCATTGCTATACTAGTCTGACTTTTATTCTCTGTTCTATGAACATGATGACTATGACTCTGATCTCTACTTCACCGCAGTATCTAGTTGCGAAAATTCTTAGATCGTCTAGAAGCCCTATTATCTTGTTTTTTGCGTCTATGTATCTATTGTATTCTTCCTGTGTCT
>JAHKKZ010000061.1 GCA_029856685.1 Candidatus Njordarchaeota archaeon | reverse complement strand
GGTCTTTTTTCGAATGTTTGTATAAATTATATGTTCCTAGGATATAACCTTCGTTATCTTCTTAAGTTCTCTGTTTGAGAGATACGAGCAGAGTAAGCTTAACCCAACAACGATGGCTATAGACATGGCCATAGCATACGTCTCGCTTGCAGAGAATACTGTTCCAGTAGGAAAAATTTTTAATCCAAATATGAAGATAGCTTCTCCATACTCTTCATATCTAGGCAGGACAAGCTTCGCTGAATCCGAATCTAGGTCTATGTTAATACTTTCTGTTCTGTCATCGAATTCCGCATCCGCACTAAAAGCAATGCTCATCAACGTGGCCTCCGACTGCATCCTAATGTATGTCCAAGAATCTTTCTTTCCTGAGCAATGTCGCCCCACGCTACCCCTAGCGGCTCCATACCGAATAATCAACGCTAACTTAGATTTAGAGCTATGCCACCTCCATCTAGAAAATGTTAGGTTTACAAGAACTTCTTTGGTACCATTAAGGGTTAAACCTCTGACATTCATTTTGCTACTCGATATTAACAAGCGTATATGTAATGGTACCATGCTTCTCTGCTCATAACCCTGTTTTCCAGTAGTCTTCTCGGGTTTGAGGTCTAATAGTAGCAGGGTAGTTCCATTTCTACTAATAATTGAGTAGTTTAGATACCACCGAGTTCGCCGCAAATCAACAATGTTTAGTGCTTCACCAGAATCGTAACGACCATTAAGATTCCTATCCTCAAACTCAACTAAACTATCGATGACTATTCTGAAAGAAACAAGCCTATCCTGATTATGAGAAATCACAAAAATAGGCTTACGGCTAGGGATTCTTATAGTGATCTCAGAGGTCTCCACAAAACCCCTATCCAAGTCGACATTAAAGAACCTTTGACTAAAAACTGATACCAATCCCAAACCTATTGTTAGAAAACACAGAAAAAAACATAGAATAGGTCTTCTCATACGAGGACCCCCAAATAGCTCAACAAAAAATAGAAAATTAAAGATTATTTTCTACGCTTTAACGCGATGATAATCAATGTAGCAGTGACAGCAACTACTACGAGGAGAGGAGTGTAGTCAATTAGCACTGAGAGGATATTCTTCTCCGAACCAACATATATGCTTGGGTCATGTATCAGTGTTCCATTGAAATGCGGATATATCAACCAAGTAACAGCTGTATTCCTAGCAAACATATTAGCTGAACCAACATCGGTCATATTCTCCTGTTGATTATGTCTAATCTTTGCTTCAGTTTGGTATCTAAACTCAGCATAGTATCCAGCATCTTCACCCATCAGTCGTACTCGGCTCATATATCTACTTCTTACCTGATATCTCTCACATTCGCACTGAGGAACGCCCTGCCGCCCTCTGAACATACCTGCAAATATTATTTCGAGAGCCAGTTTTGATTCGCTGTCGGCCCAAGGCCAATTCTCTATGATTATGTCGATTTTGAGTTCTCTTTCTCCTTCTATAGGTATACCCTCGACCTCCACATCGCTACTGTATATATGGTTTACGAAGGTGACATTGACATAGTTCTGAGACATACCTTCGCCAACCCGTGTTACTGGGACTGAAGCGTTGAAAGTTATACGAAGCTCTATGATCCCAGAGCTATTTATAGTTTCTGCATATACGTTCCACTCCACATCATAAAGAAGAGCTTGAGCAACGACCCTATCGATCGTTCCGTTGAACACACCGTTTCCATCAATATCCACAAATTCCACTATTCTATTGAACTTAACTATGTAAACGGCCGTTGTATTCCCACCCGGTATCCAGATATGATACCAGGGTTTGTTATCCTTGAATAATACAACCATTTCATCGGTCTCAATCATACCTGTTTTTCCATGCCACTTAGGTGGCTTTGAGTATGTTGTGGCTAGCTGAACTATGCTTGGGATAATGAGTAATAATGCTAATGTAACACCCATATACCTTCTCATATGTATCACCGGTAAATTTCTGTTAATGCGTAGAACACTTATATATTTTATGCACAATTTGTTCATCTTCTCGCTTGCTACAAACTAAGACCAAGTTCATCCATCAAACGTTTTATTTTCTGGAGCTCCCGCATAAGCTTGTACCCACTCGGGGTAAGCGTGTAATATTTTCTGTCTCTTTCTTCAATAAGCTCTACATATTCCTCACGCAGGAGCCTATCTAGAATTATCTTCAGCCTATCATGCGGAATGTTGGCCTTCACAACTATTTCTGTTATGGTAGCATACTCTTCTCTATGTATGGTTTCAAGTATACTGAGGAGAATCCCAACACGCGATCTATATCTTCTAGGCAAGATTTTCTCCCGTTCTAATACCGCAAATATATCACGATGATTAGGCTCCTTAGAATAACTGCGAGGAGCAATAAAATCTGGCTCCAGAGCAGGAAACCTAATCCGAGGAGAATACCGTAAATGGTCCCTGCTCCGCCCCAAATGGCTATTCGCCATAGCCTCTTTCTAGCACTCCAAATAGTAGTAACGGCAAATAGTATTCCAACAAGGATAGGCAACGTATATTCAAAAGGCAGAACAACGAATGTGCTGGAACTAGATATGTGGAGGATGAGTACAATGGCCGATAGGATGTAGAGCACACAGATTAAGCACCAGAAAGCTCTGTATTTGGGGAATAGAAGTGATGCGTATCCTTCCTCAAAAATCACTAAGACGTAGCTTGTAAGTATTGAAATCTCAAGAGAAATGCCTCCCAAAAATAGGACCAAAGCTAGTAATATCCATATTTTTCTTGAAACATCAAGTCTAAGTACTAAGAAGAAAACACGAAGCAAAATCCACATACAGAAAATGTCTCCACTAAGCGCCACCATACCCAGGATCAAGTAGATATCTGAACCAAGCATCAGCCCAAGCCACCATCATCATCAAAAGTATCAGAGCCGATCCCACTCATCAAAATTCCATAAAAAACACTAATAAGTCCTCAATGCTCAGACGCTTATCATTAAGTGCTGTGATGATGGTTAAGATTGCTGAGTTGTGATGAATCGAAAGACTAATTTAACCCATAATACAATGATAAAAAATAAGGAATAATCATGATGATTACTTGGCCGTCTGAAAGACCTGATGATGGCTGGGACGTCTGAGGGATGACAGAGATGGCGACTATAACTGGTTAACAGCTTCTCCCCAATTTATGTCTAGACATAACCTTAGAGGTCTAGCCTATTATTCGCTACATTAATTATGAGATTCATTCTTATTCTCAGAATAGCTCCCATGGTGAGTGTGAATGCGCTATGATGTTATTGTTGTTGGTGGGAGCCCCGCAGCCCTCGCATTTAGTAGGACTTTTAGAGAACTATACCCCGAAAGAAAGCTTCTTGTCATTAGAAGAACGGAAAAACAGCCTATCCCATGTGCGGTGCCATATATTGTTGGGCGCTTAAAGGGTGTTGACAACAATATATTCAGTGATGATATATATTCCCAGATGGCAATAGACCTCGTGGTTGATGAGGTCATTGAGATTGATCGAAAGAGAAAAATCGTAAGAACGAGGAGTGGCAGAGAATTTGGATACAATAAATTAGTTATAGCTACGGGAACATCGCCAACAAGAATCCCCATAGAGGGCATAGACCTCAAAAACGTCGTGTTCGTCTTTAAAGAGTACAAAGCGTTGAAGGAGGTCTACAAGGTTCTATCAAGAGCGGAGAGACTTGTAATTGTTGGTGCTGGCTTTGTTGGATTGGAATTTGCGGACGATTTGGCTGATGGAAGAGAAATACATATAGTTGAGATCCTAAATGAGGCTCTCCCTCTGTCATTCGACAAGGAATTTGGTGCATTGGCTAGAAGAGAATTAGAGATGAAAGGAGTAAGATTTCATCTGCAAAAATCGATTAGAAAGATCGTAGGTAGTGATAAAGTCGAAAAGGTAATACTGAGTGATGGTACGGAGCTGGAGGCCGACGCTGTGCTCATAGCCGTAGGTGTAAAACCAAATTCGGAGCTAGCGGTAAAAGCTGGGTTAAGAGTAGACGAATTAGGACATATCATAGTTGATGACTATATGAGAACAAACGACCCAGATATCCTAGCAATAGGTGACGTAGCACAGAAAAAAGACTTCCTATTCGGCAAACCAATGAAGGCATACTTCTCAACACTTGCCATAACAGAAGGACGCATAGCGGCAATGAATATATACTCTCCTGGGAAAATTAAGGCACCCACAAGAATCTTACCAGTATTCGCAACGAAAATAGGGAGAATAGCTCTTGCGGCAGCAGGTCTCATAGAGAGGGTGGCAAACCGTATGGGAATAGAAGTTATACCAGTAACCGTAGAGGTGATTAATAGGCACCCAGCTAAGCTCCCTAATGCAGAAAAAATTCTTTTCAAAGCATTATTTGAGAAAGAAACGATGAGGATTATCGGTGCTCAGATCGCTGGGCCCGAAACAGTGGTAGAGATCATAAATTCGGTTGCGATAACAATCGAACTAGGTTTGACAGCATACCAAATATTAACATTGCAATACGCGACACAGCCTCTACTCACACCATCACCATCAAATAATCCACTGAGAAGAGCGGCATATGAGGCTATAATGCTGAAGAGAAAGGAGTCATGAAAAGCTGTGAGTAGTAATGGCAAGGAAAGTTCTAATAATACTTTTTTCGTGTATTTTTCGTAGAATCACGGATTAACTAAATGCTGTTTGGTGTGTTTAGATGGGTGATAGTACAGAGCATGGGGATCCCTATCTATGGATGGAGAATCTAGATGATCCCCGTGTTAGGGAGTTTATTGAGAGGGAAAATAAATGTTTTAGAGAATTTGTTGGTGTCATGCCAGAAGTAGTAATATCGGGTGTTAGGAAGTACTACTATATGCCCAGTATTTTGGATGGGCAGATAACCGAAAAAGGAATATTTATTCTTAAGCAACAAGGGGATAAATTCATAATCGAGTGCTTAAGCTGGGATGGTACCAAATTTACGCTTCTTGATTCTAAGGATCTTGGCGAAGACATCATAGTTGTTGGTATCGAGGCTTCGGATAGTGGTAGGTTGCTTGCCTATCGCTTTTCAAGAGCAGGGTCTGACATAATAACAATACATATAATCGATACAGATACCAAAGAGAAAATTGATGAGCTTGTTGGGTCGATATGGAACATAGTTTTTCTAGATGAAGAGAAATACTACTACTCAAAGTTCTTTCGGGTAGAGAAAACCCCTGATGGTGTGGACCCACCCGCATCGAGAATATTTCTGCGGGAAGACGGAGAGGATATCATGGTTTTTGGTGAGGGACTACCAACAAATTATTTTGTTGGTTTGATGCCCTCTCTGAATAGGGATAAAGCTATTGTGGTGGTATCCTATGGTTGGTCAGAATCGAAGATATATGGTGGTCCTCTGAGGAATCCATCAAAGTGGGAGCAGATTTTTGGTGTAGAGGGCTATCCCGTAAGCCCCATAGACTTTGTCGAGAGTAAGTATTTTGTCATAGCATACGACAAAGGTGGGATGGGGCGAGTAATTGTGGTTCCTGAAAGTGGAGAAGTGAAGGAACTTATCCCAGAGAGTAGATATCCTCTAAGACGAGCTATTATCGTAGGAGATGGGATTCTTGCTGAGTATCTTGTCGAGGCATCTTCGACTATCAGAATATTCGATCTAAATGGTAAACTCCTCAGCGAGATGAAGCCTAAGGTTCCATCTACGATTTTGTTCCTCAGTAGAACAAGGAATAAGGCTCTTCTCTTAAGAGAGACTTTCTGGATGCCATTCGAGCTTATTATATATAATGATAATAAATTCGAAACGTTAGACAGATTTGTTGTTCAGGGAGAGTTTGAGGTATTAGAGGACTATGTAACATCCAGGGATGGTACGAGGATACATTATTTTCTTGTCAAGAAGAAAAACATGAAGCCTAATCGCCTACTGGTGTTTGGGTATGGAGGGTTCAGAATAGCTCTAACGCCCAGATTCCTTAAGAGATTCATGAAATTTATTATTGATGGCGGAGGCTTCGTTATGGCGAACCTAAGAGGAGGCTCGGAATATGGTGAGAAGTGGCATAGGGCAGGTATGCGTGAGAACAAACAAAATGTTTTCGATGACTTCATAGCTGTTCTAGAGAAACTTAAGTCGCAGGGATATAAGATCATTGCTCATGGGAGAAGCAATGGTGGTTTGCTGGTATCAGCAATAATAACCCAAAGACCAGATGTTGTCGATGTCGCAGTAATAGGATATCCAGTCATAGATATGCTTAGGTTCCATAAACTGTATATTGGGCGAGCATGGATACCCGAATACGGCAACCCAGAAGACCCCAAGGATAGGGAATTCCTACTTAGATATTCTCCATATCATAATGTGAGGCCAGATCTAAAATACCCACCAACCCTAGTATACACAGGTCTTCATGACGATCGAGTACATCCAGCACACGCATTGAAATTCGTTGCAAAATTAAAGGATGTTAAAGCACCAGTTTTCCTCCGAGTAGAGACAAAGAGTGGACATCTAGGCGCGAATCCAGAGACGCGAATAAGGGAGATAGCAGACATATTAGCATTTATATATACATCCCTACTTAAGAGCACCGAACAATAAAATCAACTTTCTTTTTCCAGAAACAAATCTTAGGCTAAGAGAAATGTTTTTCGGATAGGAAGTCTAAGAGACATCTTATTTTCCTGGAGCAGTTATCTGATTGAGGAAGATTACATGTGTTGGTGTAACCATCACCAATTTCCCGTCTAAGATCCCCACAGTAAGGATATTTTCTTCGCTTACTGGTAGCACGATTTTTCTTTGGTTGTATATGTCTATAATCACTAACTTAGCTGTATTCTCGCCAGTCTCAGCAAATATTACATAGCTTCCGACTACATAGAATCTGGATAGTCCCTCGGTTGGTTCCCTCAAGATTATAGATCCATCTGGTGAATAGACCTGGAGGCCATTAGCTGTGTACACTGCTATCACTTGTGGATCTATCGTTTTTGTTGGAAGAGCTCCCTGTACATGTATTGTAGATCCTATCTGCATAAGTTTTTCATTAAGCATCATTAGCCCCCTATTTGTGAGGACTAGCAAGTATTCTCTATGCCTAAATATTATTGATGATGCATCGATGATACCCCTAAGTTCGCATCGTGGTTTTTTGCTAAGCTCATAAAGATTATTTTTCGCTGTCAGGATGAAAAGCTTCTTCCATATCCTAATAATCTTCCTTATTGGTGAAGGAAACCTAGATTGTAGTAAATGCTGAGACGTCTTTGGATCCAATACATAGACGCTATCCCAGTAGTAGTAGATTATCATATTTTTCCAGAGCCTTAGCCCCCCTATTTTGTGGGGAGTTACGAGAATTTTTCCTCTTGGGAAGCCCAGAATTATTCTGCCTGTTCTAGACGCAAAGACTACCATGTTATTTTCGATATCAGCATAATCAGCCACAAAATCCAGTTCTATAGCTTGATAAGGAGGCCTGCCTCTTTCTTCATATGCAATTTTCTTCTCTGGTAGCAATTTACCTGTTGTTTCCTCTATAGCGGCTACAGGATATGTCCTAATTTTTGGTTTTTCTTTAATACGTAGTATTTTTTCATGAATAAGGATTTTTTGTGATGCGTACTCATCTATTCTGACATCATCATTTGATGGGCGGACATAATTGAGATAGGCTGTGTTATATGCTCTTACGAACATCTCCTCCATCTCCTCCTCTGGTATTACGGATCGGAGTCTTTGGATATCAACGCTTAGTATCTGTCCACTTGGGTTCTCTATTACTGAGCGCCATATCTGGTGGGGAAACATATATAGGTACTTTCCAACTCTGATTAGATGCTTAGCAAAGTCGCTTATAGGGTTTCTTATTCGGATGGATTCTGGTATTTTCTCGGTTTTGGTTCCAGTGAGCCTAGCATAAGCCACCACATAGAGCTCCCGGAGAAAATCTATGTGTATTGGTCCAACAACATATTTAGATGCTAGGTATATTGCGATTAACAAGCTTAGATCTTGGGCAGCTCTATCTGAGTGATACTGAGGGATGCCTCTTATAATCCTAGTAAGTATGGTCTCAACATAGCGTGTTATCCCTTTAGGTATTGTCTCCACATAATCTTTTGTTATTCTTGATATCCCTCTATTCTTAGCTTCGTTGACCAGTAGGTATATGAATATTGGGTAACCCTCACTCTTCTCAACTATAATGTTAAGTACTTCTTCTCCGTCTTCCAACCTAATTCCATTTTCGGATAGGTGCTTGATAACAATACTTTCAATTGCTTTGGGCTCGCTGAAGGGTTTGATCTTGATTACGAAGAAAGCGTCTTCTAATCCTATTAAACTATGTCTAAGATTATTCCTAACCACGTCGATCTCTCCGATACGGGCTGTAGCTAAAATTATTCCTCTTCTTAGTGTTGGGATTTGAGAAATTATCTGTCGATAATTGCCAGTTAGATCGTCGAGCAGGATTACGCCGTCAAAATCT
>JAHKKZ010000060.1 GCA_029856685.1 Candidatus Njordarchaeota archaeon | reverse complement strand
GGCGATGTATATCTTAACAATGGGACTCTAGATAGGAATCTCCTAGGAAACACGTCTCTTGTTATCCTACCGATACCTGGTGTTGAAACCTATGGTAGCGGAGATCCCTCCTCGTGGACTGTACCCAAACCACTGACGGGCGAGGAGATAGACGCACTCATAGACTATATTAATAACGGTGGAAAACTAATAGCGATCGCTACATGGTACAGATACATACTTGACGGAACACTTCACGGACTAAACAACGTCACTAGTTCATTCGGAATATACTTCCAAGACGCAGAAATTGTGGACGATGAAGACAATGCCGGTAAGCCATATTATCCCATACTGAGGAATCTAGAGAAGCACCCAATAGCATCGGATGTCGAATTCATCATTGCAGCGAGTTCAACATACATCCTCATTACTGGAAATGCCAAGGCCGTTGTTAGAGGAAACCCTACATCATATGGCGTGACGAACGAATCTAACACTTATGACTACCATCCAACGGGTGTTAATGGATCCGATCTGATTGCTGTAGCAGCTGTGGAGACACAAAATAATGGTAAAATTGTGGCGTTTGGAGGAGGATCGATGCTTGGAGACTACTATTTTGACAACAACTCTATGCTCATCGAAAATACAATTAAGTGGATCCTTGGCGACACAGAGGCACCAACGGTAACAATAAGTACTGAAAATATCACCGACGCTGAAGGCAACGTAATCGGTGTTAACATAACAATAATAGCTGAAGATAACTTGGCGCTTAGAAGTATCGTAGTTACAGTAAATGAAAGCGAGAAATATAGAAACGATGAGCTACTCACTCATAGTTTTGTATACACATTCACAGTCGAGGGGGCCGGCACATACATCATTAGTGTTTCAGTAGAGGATCATGCAGGATTAGTAACCAGCAAGGAAATAACTGTAACGATACCAAAAATCGAGGAGGCTCCTACGCCTACATGGATATACATAGTTATAGGTGTGATCATCATAGTCATAATCATAGCAGCTGTATACATGCTTAAGAAGAAGCAAGTGTAAATATTTTTCTACTTCTTTTTCTTTTTATTTTTCTTCCTTAGTGAAGATTTCATAGCGAGGGAGTTTTTGTCTGGTGGTTCATTTGGGTAAATTTGAGGCGTCTACACTAGTATCTAGGCCGGATTTAAGGGTTACTCTGATTCTCCTGCTTATCTTCGCCGTCGCTATGATGTATACCATATATAGCCTATATGCACAGGAGATTAATCAGGAGGAGATACCAATAGAGTACCGTATCACAGCACCCTACAATCCACCACCAAGACCGCATAGGGATGGAGAGGTCATCGTTGGGAGAGAGTATTTTACGGCTAGACTCTACATAGTATTCGATACAAATATTACTAGTCTAGAGGTTTTTTTGGACGCCACAGGCGAATGTATATACCCAGAGGGATACAATGCGACTTTCACACCCCGCATTTCGAAGAATAGGCCTAGAGTCTCTGTCTACAAAGTTTCTGTAGGTGGAGAGTCTGAAGAGGTAAATATTACCGACTCACTCTCATTGATCACGGAGGAAAACAGGCTATATGTTTATGCTAGTCTCCCTGGAGCTAGTAGCGGAGAAGCATATGACATACTCTGGCAACTAATACCGCCACAGGAAATGCCGGAGAACATAGATAAATATGTTGTTGCCTTGAAGATAAAGCTGGTCATACATTTCCCCGACGGCCACTCAGAAAATATTGAGCTCCCACCAAAGATAATTAATATTGTTCACCCCCCAATAATGAACTACATAATAATAACAGCTCTTGTCGCTGCTGGTTTTGGTTTACTATTGCTATCTGGGTACATAGGTTTCTTTAGGATGTTCTCAACAACAGACCTCGTTGTGATAGCTATCATATCGGCAATGCAGGCCATATGGGTGCATGTAATCGGAAGGCTTTTAGTGTTCCCATTACTCAATAGGATACCTCTAACATATAATTTTGCGGTCGGAGATTTCCCATATATCTTGCTCCTAATACTAGCAGTTATGCTCATCAGAAAGCCTGGAACTGTAAGCCTAACGCTATTTGTATATAACCTGTCGAGCCAAATAATGGGATTCTATAGTTTTAACCCAGCATGGTGGAGCTACCCATTAGCAGAGGGGATAGTTCCAGATTTATGGATATTTATCCGTGGCGAGGCCATATTGACAGATAGGATAATCTTCTTCAAGAGAGCAATATCAACCGAAGTCTTAGAGGCGGCGCCTGGGTGGAGACCTATCAAGTATGTGGATGGCTTCATAATTGGTTTCACACGCGGATTTACTATGCAATATGCATTATTAGCGATATTCCTACCGTACTTCTATAGAATCAGCTATAGCTTCGGCTATGTATTCTGGTGGATGGTTATCCCTTGGGCGATTGGAAACAGCATTGAAGCTGTGATCTCAATACCTATTGCCGAGGATATACGTAAATCGGCGGCTGCTATCTAGCTTTGGAGATCTTCGTATTATCCTTCTTTTTAATTTTTCTTGTCAATACGTATCCCATAGAAAATCAGAATTTAGCTATTTTCCTGCAGTTTTTCTAGCAAAGGTATAAGCTTATCGCTCGGTTTTTCCATCTTCTTTATTATTGGCTGCGGATCTATGCGGTAGTTGTCTGGGTCTTTTAGCACTCTGAGTACGAACTCTATGATTCTCTGAGGTTCTACTATGTGGAATACTGGGAGCCCTTTCTCTCTGAGATATTCTGCGTAGCCAAGTTTCTTTGGAAAGAAATATATTGATGGCACACCATATAGTGCTCCCTCTTCGACCATTGTTCCACCACCAGTTATTAGTAGCGTAGAAAAAGCAACAACATTATACGCCGGTATGAATCTTCTCGGCATTTTTATCTTATCCCCAAATTTCCTGGCGAGAATCTCTCTTTGATCGGAATATCGAGGAAATACTAGGATCTGTGTGTCTGGATAGAATTTAAGTATTGTTTCGATAAGCCTTGTTTCGAAGAGCAAAGGTTCTCCCCTGCTATAATCCAAGTAGTAATAAGCATAGGTCTCTGCCGGTCTCAAGATTACTATGGGTCTACTTATTTCGAGATTTAGTTTATTTAGGAATAATGAGTCTGGAGGAAATGTCGATACCCACTCAAGTGGGTCGACACCATCATACTGTATTAGACGGTCTGGTGCAATCATATGTTGGAGTAGTTCTCTAGGAAGACATTTTGGTGTTATTACGTATGTTGCCAGAGGGAATGTTAATCTATGCACTATCTGAGCATGAGGAGTATCCTCAAGAATTATCTGGGGTATTCCCAGACCGAAACTTACCCTTGCTGTTGCTGGATTCGCAAAATGAATCACAACATCTAAATCTCCTATCTCTGAGAATACCTCAGTAAGCTTAATTGCTCTTTCGAGGTCGGCCATCAGTTTACCTTTTAGGGTCTTGCCACCATATCTACCGACAGATATATACTCTATGTCAAAGTATTCCAGTAATGTCGTTGTTGATTCATATTCCCTCGCCGTGACAAATATCTGATGACCCAATTTTCTGAGTTTAACGTGGAATGCTGCTACCATCAGAGAGTCTTTCGGGACACCCGCATCCAACAATACTTTCATCTTCGATCCTCCCAAGGAAAATAGTAGTGATAATTATTAGAAAACTGGTTATTTTTTCTGAGATTCTTGGAGGAATCTCTCATAGTCCTCTCGTCTTATCTTAACTTCTTTTCCACAATAAGAACATCGGAATACTAGGTAATTTTCTTCTTCTTTTACTTTCTCCTCCAGTCTTCTTCCGCAGTAGCATACGAAGCCTCTTAGTCTTGCTGGGTTTCCGTACACCAAGCCAAATGGGGGAACATCCTTGGTTACTACGGCTCCAGCACCTATCATTGCGTACTCACCTATCGTGATTCCACATACTATAGTGGCGTTTGCCCCGATCGAGGCCCCTTTCTTTACTAGTGTTGGGACAAGTTCCCAGTCTTCGTTGAATGAGCGTGGGTAGAGATCATTTGTAAATGTGGCGTGGGGGCCTATAAAGACGTCGTCTTCTATTTTGACACCACGATATATACTCACAAAGTTTTGTATTTTCACATTGTTTCCTATCTCAACATTGACGTCTATGTATACTCCCTTTCCAATGTTGCAGTTTTTTCCAATTTTTGCGCCTTTTCGGATATGAACAAAATGCCAGATCCTTGTGCCTTCACCAATTCTCGCACCTTCCTCGACGATAGCTGTTGGATGAATAAAATACTTTGCCAATAACATCCCCCTTTGGGCCTACCTAATAATAAAGATATCAGAAATACACATAAAATCTGATTTTCGCGGTTATTTATTGGAGGAGTTTTACGATGGTATGCAGAAAGATATTTATAGCGTGGAGCAGACTCTCAAGCAGAACAATTAGATACGCCCGATTTCTTGGGCTTAAAGTATACTTCATTAGGGATCCGCCCCCCTACCTCAGAGCATTTTTCTACACATTGGCCATATTGTTGAGAAGACGAAATGATATAGTATTTGTCCAGTTGGCCCCAGGACCCCTACTGATGCTAGCGGCGATTATGAAATTTATGAGAAGATTCTTTTTGGTAGCAGATATGCATTCTTTTTTCCTATGGCCGAGTTCCGCTAAGGGCATCATAATAAATAAGCCTTTTGGATTCTTCCTCAGGTACTGTGATCTTATTCTAGTACATGCAGACATCGTGAAGCATATGATGCCTGCGAATCTTAGGAGAAAAACGGTAGTGGCTTTAGACCCACCAATAGAACTTAATTCCGAAGGGAGAATGCCCGAAGAGGAGGGATCCTTAACAATAGTCTTCCCAGCGTCGTTTGCTGAGGATGAGCCCATAGAAAACATTATTATGGCCGTAAAAACACTCTCTAGCAGAGGCTACAACATAAAACTTATAGTCACTGGTCGATATGAACGCCGACCTGAACTCCTAAAATATTCGGACAATAAACATATAATCTTCACGGGCTTCCTGCCACGGGGGAAATACTACGAGGTTCTTAGAAATTGTGATTTGATCGCGGCTCTAACAAAAGCTAAACACTCCTTAATGGCTGTGGCTCTAGAAGCATTATCGCTTGGGAAACCTCTCATTCTGAGTGACCAACCAGTTTTTAAACCTATTTTTGGCGAGAACTTTATGTATACTGATAACACTGTTGATGACCTCATCGAGAAGATATCCTATATTTATGAAAATAGGGAAATCCTTGACACGCTTAGGAGAGGTGTTAAGAAAGCTAAGCTGAGATATGTTAGCAGATTTAAAGCAACAGTAAAAGCTCTATCCAAGATACTTAGATGGATATGTGAGAAGAGGAGTGCTAGAAGATGACCACATCTTCGGGCCTCTCAAAGTATCTAATTATTAGCTTAAAATAGTCTGTGAGTTTCTTAGGTTTTTTCTTAAGCGAATAGTTTGAGCTCCAAAATGCGTGGTCTGTGTGGATCCCCCTTCTCATTCCATGATCCGATATTATCAGTATCCATACCGGTTCGTTGTTTTTTGAGGCTAATATCCTCTTTATCTTATTTATCCAGCGGGAAACAATTCTGTATGTTTCTAGCAACATTATTGGTTTGTTCCAGTAGAGATGCCCAACAACATCTGTGATGTAGAAATGCACCATTATCAGATTCCAATCATTTGACTTAATCATGTCCTCCAATATCCTCATCTTCTTTTTCTCCAATAACCATTGGAGTCTTAGTCTCTTTCTTGTCATCTCAGGGTCCCCGATGCATCTTGTTAGTGGAAGATATAGGTCGAGGAGAAATTGATGTTTCCATAGGTTGTATCCGGGTATGCATATGGCTCTGGAATTCGGTATTAGCTCAAATATTGTCGGTACTTTTAGGTCCTGTTTGCCCATGGGTCTGACTTTTATTCCTCTTCTATGTAGGATATAGGCGGTACCTGCTTTCTGACCTCTTCTTCTCCGTATTTTTTCTATTAGCCCCTCCACCTTCTTGTAGAGAGCAGGGCTAGTAAGTATTTTCGCTACAAACCTAATTAGCTTACTTTCATAAGTCACGAAGTGTGTTATCCCAGTGTCTATATGCCCAGAAATTATTATTGACCAAAGCCAGGGTGTTATGAGCTTATTTTTATATGGCGTGAGATCTATTTTGCCGAAGTCCCTTTGTAATAAAGTTTTGAATCTAAACCTTGTAACGATGTTGTATTCTAATGCGTCCAGCCCTAAGATAAGAAGTTTCTGCATAGCCTAACCACCTCCGAGGCTCTTTACTTCCTACTTAGAAGCTCCCTAACTCTTCTTATCGTCCTTAATGTGCGCTCTTTCGCCACCTTTAAGTGGTGTTTAGGCTCAAAGAGGCCTACCAACTCTTCTTCCGTGAAATATTTTCTGAAAATATCATTATTGAGGACAACCCTCTCGAATGGTACTCCTTTCTCCTGTGATTCCATAGCTAGTTTTCTGACAAGCATATATGCTTTAGCTCTGCCATAACCCTTTAGTGCTAGGGCATTAGCTATGATCTCTGAGAATATTAGTCCCCTTGTTAGAGATATGTTCTTATGGATATTATCTACGTTTACTTTCAGATTTGAGAGAAGCCTTATTGCTTTGTTTAGTTGTTCATCAAGCAGAAGGAATGCTTCAGGTATCAAAACCCTCTCCGAGCCGCTATTCGTTAGGTCTCTCTCATGCCATAAAACCACATTTTCTAGAGCCACCACCATTAGTCCCCGCAGGATTCTTGCTAGAGAAGAAATATTCTCAGCTGTGATTGGGTTTCTCTTATGGGGCATCGCCGTGGATCCAATCTGTGTGGAAGCAAACTCTTCTTCGACCTCAGCGATCTCTGTTCGTTGAAGATTCCTTATTTCTGTAGCTATCTTATCTAGGCTTGATGAGATGTTCGCTAGAACCAAAAAGAGTTCCGCAAGGATGTCTCGTGATATTATCTGGGTAGCGCTTTCATCTGGTCTTAGACCAAGTTCGCTAAGAACCTCCCTTTCTATCTCCTCGCCTATTGTCCCCAGACTTGTATGTATCCCAACAGCACCGCTTATCTTTCCAACATATAGTCTCTTCTCAAGATCCTCTATTCGCTCCCAATGTCGAAGAAACTCCTCGGCAAAAACAGCGAATTTCCTTCCAAAGAGATATATGTTTGCATGAATACCATGCGTCCTCGCAACACAGGGCGTATCAATATATCTTTCGGCTAACTCAGAAAGTACTGATATGAGTCTAAGAATCTTCTTCTTCACGATACCAAGGGCTTCTCGGATAATAACTATCTTCGCCGTATCCCTCAGATCTGCTGATGTTAGTCCTATGTGTAGCCAGTCTCCCAGTTCTCCCATTTTTCGGGCTAATACGTTTATGAGAGCCATAATATCATGTCTCGTCTTTTTTTCTTCTTCGAAAACCTCGTCTACACTCAGCGAATCGATTGCCTTCTTTAAAGCATCGCTTGTTCCTCTTGGAACAAGTCCTCTCCTCTCCTGAGCCTGGGCAACAAGATACTCTACCCAAGCCATGGTCCTATAGAAGTTTTGGACTGAAAGTATCTTTCTAAGCTCCTCACTCCCATATCTATATTCTACTGGATGTACCTTTTCTCCTTTCCCACTCACTATTTTCGCCTATCAATAGCATCATATACATCGGGACCTGTTCTGATGATTGTTATTGGAACACCAAGATTTCTTTCAAGCTCCAATATGAATTCCTTAGCCTCTCTGCTAAGCTCATCCCAAGACTTCTTCCCCTTATCCTTAGGGAAAATAACATCAAGCTTGGTGATAGCTATTTGGGAAGCGCTATTCAAGCGAATAGCTCTTCTTGCAAGCTCATAGTTAAATGGTGCTGCTCTTCTAAGTCTCCCAGTAACAGTTCCGTATTCCTCCCAACCTCTCCTCTTTATCTCATCTTCGGGAAGCTCACCGGGCAGTGGGCCTGCTCCCACACGTGTGACATATATTTTAAATACTAGAATTACTTCGTCGACGTCTTTGGGGCCTATTCCAACATCTCCACAGAGCGTCCCAGCGGTAACATCTTTAGATGTGACATATGGGTAGAAACCATGATATAGAGATAGGAAGGTTCCCTGAGTACCCTCAATAAGTATTTTTTTATTGTTGTCTATCGCTGACCAGATCTCCTCTGGGACATCAGTAATGAACTGGCGAAGTCTCTCAACCTCTCTGGCGATTCTAAGGATTCTCAGAGCTCGGTCAGCATTGGCCTGCCCACATCCCGTAAGTGTGCTACCAATCTTCTTTTTTAGGTGGGACGATTCTTTTTCTCTTTTAATATGTTCTTTCTCTATGACGCCAGCGTTTTTATCTATCCCTATTCTCCTAGGATCCACATGATATTTCTCTATCTCCTCAAACAGCACATCCGGATTTACTAGGACTCCGGGCCCTATGAGCAACTTACATTTCTCATATATAAACCCTGAAGGAATCTGTCTGAGCTTATATGTCTGCCCCATATAGTTTACTGTGTGCCCAGCATTGGGACCGACCCCCCCTCTGACGCAGATATCAACCTTGTCTCTTAGAGCTAAAAAGCCGACGACACTTCCCTTACCTTCATCTCCAAAGAACCCGCCGACTACTAGGTAGACCGGCATTAG
>JAHKKZ010000006.1 GCA_029856685.1 Candidatus Njordarchaeota archaeon | reverse complement strand
GGTTTTGCCGGATCCATTATCCCATTGAAGCTTCGTAGTAGTCTGAGCATTTTTCTTGGTGTTCCCGCCCTTATTAGGGCTTTCATTATTTGGTCCCATGTGATTATGTCTATGAGTTCTAGTCTGTCCAGTCGATATATCCTTATCTCCCCGGTGACTGCTATCGAAAGGTATTTCTCATCGTTGCTTATTGATATGCTCCTAGGTATGGGGTTCCCAGCAGCCATCGCGAGTTTTTTGGCGATTAGTCCTTGCTCTTCTGGCGAGTACTCGAATAGTCCTCCGTAGTGCCTCAGTTTTTCGTAGCCCTCTCTAAATACTGGTGGTCTCGTTTGGTGTGGGTTTTTTAGTGCTGGGTGGTATGCGACTGCGAGTTCTGCGTATGCGTTCAGATTTTCTAGGTCTATTAGTACTGTTTCTATTGCTGGTGGGCACATTCCCGCGTGGGCAAGCCATCTGGGTTTTTTGGTGTATGTGTGTCTGTATGTTGATCCGTGTACTGCTACTGTTCTCCATTCTGCTTGTGTTTCTCCTTTTTCGTTGAGTATTGTTATGAATATGTCTGCTTTTGGCTGTGTCCCGCCTATTGCGGGTGCGTCTGTCTTCGTATACGCTGTGTGGATTCCCATGACTATCATTTTTCTCATCTGTATGGTTTCTTTTTGTTGTTTATACTACCTATTTTTTTGCTATTTCCTTTTTGTGAGTATTTTTAAGTTTGGTTCTTCTTGTTTCCGTTGTTAGATGTTTTTGCGATATATCTAAAGCATGTTTAAGTGCTTCATTGATGGATTCTATGTTTATTCTATGATTCTTGGTGGTTCCATTTGCGTCCTAAATGGTTTATTAGTGTTTCTGAGGGATCATAAACTGTTGTATGTTTTTTCTTTTATTGTTGCTTTTCTTCTCTTTGACCAGTAAGACTCAAACTATGCTATGATTTCGAATCAGCGATATGGGTATCCATAGATTTAGGTTTAGCATGTTGTATCATGTTATCTTTTTCTTTTGTCGGGCTATAAATTTAGATTTTGGGTATCGAAGCAGTGATGTGGGTTTCTGTTTTTTGAGGTCGTTGGGGAGTCTGATAAACTTTTCCTGTAAGCTTCCATCTGTGTTTTCTCCGAGTTTTTAGTAAGTTATTTTTGTGGATATCTTATCCTTGTTTTTCTTATTGATGTGTGCTATCTTAGTGCGTGGTGTATATGAGTGATTACGAAAAATATGTGTCGTCGGCTCTGCAAATTTATGATGACGCTATAAGATTGCTGGAGAGAGGTGACGTATTTGATGCGGCGGAGAAGGCTTGGTGCGCTATTGAGAATTCCAGGAAGGCATTTCTTATTGCTTTGGGTGTATCGGAGCAGAAAGCTAGTAGTGTGGAATTTGGTGTTGTTTTCTTTATAAGAGTTTTGAGGAAACTTGGTAGAAAGGATCTGGTTGAGAAGCACTATAATTTTGATTATTGTCTTCGCATAAGGGGTTTCTATGAGCCTCAGATGCCGGTTGATGTATTGTCGGAGAAAATTTATGAGGTGAGAAGATGGATGGACGAAATCTTTGAGTTGGCGAATAAGGTCAAAGGTTTGGATCTTAGTGATGCGATAAGAATGATGGATGAGAGTGTTAAGCTGAAGAGAAAGATACTTCAGATGAATATGGAATATCAGCGAATGTTGCAACAAATAGATGCCATAATTTCTCGGGCAATAGCAAAAAGTTCATATTGAGCTTCCGCTTTTGTGCTTTATTCTATTTATAAACTTTGCGTCCCACCACTTGCCCCTCACTACTTCCTCTTGCTATTTTTGTAGTTGTGTGTTCTAATTAGGAATATCGATGATGAGGTAGAAGATTAGTTTTCCTCTAAAATCTCTATTATGCGTTGAGCTATATATCTGGCTGCTCGTTGCTGAGCTTCTTTTGTTTGTGCACCTATATGTGGTGTTAGCAGTACATTGTCGAATGAGAGGAGTTTCGATATTTTTGGGTTATCTGGTTTGATGTTAGTATCTGCGGCGAATCCTGCGACTATTCCGTTGGAAAGAGCATCAATTAGAGCATCGATATTTATTATCTCCATTCTTGAAGTGCTCACGATGTAGACTCCCCGCCGCATTCTGGAGAATATTTCTGGTCCGAAGAAGTTCTTCGTTTCCTCTGTGAGAGGGAGATGTATGCTTATTATGTGTGATTCAGAAAGTATTTCGTCTAGTAACGCGGGTATTAGAGGTGGTTTCACGAGACCTAATCTTCTTCTGTATCCAAGAACACGCATACCGAAACCATAGTGTGCTATTATTCCTAGTCGTGTCCCAATATTACCCGCCCCAATAATTCCAAGAGTTTTTCCATAGAGCTCTATGCCTAAGCATTCCTTCTTAGCCCAGTCTCCCTCTCTTAGTCTTCTATATCCATAATATACTTTTCTTACGAGGGCTATGATAAGACCCATAGCTAGCTCAGCAACTGTTTGAGCTGTTGCTTCACCGGCATTTATAACAGTTATCCCCTTCTCTCTAGCATATTTCACATCTATGTTGTCTAGACCAACACCTACTCTTGCTATAACACGCAACTTTTTTCCTGCATCGATAACTTTCCTAGTTACCTTCGTTCTGGATCTGACAGCAATCGCATCGTAATTCTCTATAATGCTTATGAGATGTGATGAGTCAATATCGGGAAGATAATCAACTTTATGTCCGGCTGATTTAAGGATTTGAATTAGCTCCTCAGAAACGGGATCGGTAATTAGAATCTTAGCCATACGGACACCTCCTAAGCGCCTAGGGATAACTATGAAAAACAATAAACTAATATTGGATGATAAAATCGTAAGATAGGGAATACGGGGATATTTTATGCAGGAGTTCTATTCGGAGAGCCGCTTCTAAAAGTGCTCAATATGTTTACAACAGTTCAGACTGCGATGTATTTGTGAGGATTCATACTCCACAAATAATCAATCAATAAGGTACAATTAGTGCAGAGTTTAGTAAGACTTAACATATATTTAGTTCCTATCTGCTATTAACTAGGTGATCGCTTGGTGGAGCCTATACTTATCGATGGTTCCTATGGAGAAGGTGGGGGGCAAATATTTAGGAATTCTCTCGCATATGCAGCCGTTATGTTGAGACCCGTAAGAATTATAAACATTCGGGCAAAGAGAAAGAATCCAGGACTCAGACCCCAACACTTAACGGTCTTAAAGGCTTTGGCTCAGATAACTAATGCAAGGGTTAATGGTGCACAAGTAGGTTCTATGGATGTGATATTCAGACCGCAAGAAATAAGAGGCGGTAACTATCGTTTTGATGTTGGAACAGCAGGGTCTATCAGTCTCGTTCTCCAAGGAATACTTCCCGTACTGCTTTTTGCGGACAAGGAATCGAATGTTGAGATAAGGGGCGGAACCGATGTTGCTTGGAGTCCTCCTATTGATGCTATACGCTTCGTTTTAAGTCGTGGACTAAAACAGATGGGGGCCGACTTTGAGATTAAACTGATTAAACGTGGCCACTATCCTAGGGGCGGAGGTATCGTTAGGATCTACATAAATCCTGTGGACTATCTCAAACCAATTGTTCTCCTAGAGCAAGGTGAAATAAAAATAATACGTGGTCTAAGTCACTGTGTGAGACTGCCAGATCACGTTGCGAGGAGACAAGCTAATGCCGCTAGGAAATTTCTTGAGGGGAGAGGGTTTAATGTTGATATAGAACTGGAATATTATCCTCCTGGAAAGGACCCCCACCTAGGGCCAGGATCAGGAATCGTTCTATGGGCGGAAACAACTACCAATGCTCTTCTAGAGGGAGATGCGCTTGGTGAGAGAGGAAAGCCCGCAGAAAAAGTTGGAGAGGAAGCAGCCCGTGAGCTATACGATCAGATAATCAAAGAAGGGGCTGTGGATAAGCATCATACGGATCAGCTCATAGTATTCATGGCGCTCGCTAAAGGTGTCTCAAAAATTAAAAGTTCTGAAATTTCTATGCATACACTAACAGCTATTCATATCGCGGCTAAGATAATAGGAGCAAAATTTGCGATTGATGGCAAACTGGGCAAACCTGGCGAGATAATGGCCGAAGGGGTTGGTCTTACTAGAACTTAGGCCTAAGATTTTTTTTAACTATGATATTTTTTGGTGTTTTTATGGAGACATTGCGATGTATTCTCTGGGGATTGCCATGCGTAGAATAAGGCCAAAGATACGTATTCCTTGGATTTTCAAGTATAAGCTAAAACTGTATAAGCCTAAATACAGAATAGCGACGATAAATCTAGGGCTCGAAAAAGAGGCAAATAGACTTATGATATATGGTCTCCTAACGATAATCCTGGCTATACTCTTCGGAGGCATATTTTTAATAGCTTATGAGTTCACACCACCTCTTATTGAAATTGGTGGCCGTGCAGCTCTGATATATCCTGGACTTTCCCGCGAAACATTAACTGAGTTTCTCTTCACAGTTATAATATTCATTATGGCCAGTGTAGGTGCATATCTCCTAAGGAGTGCGGTGAGAGCCGAGGAAGAAGAGTGGACTGTTCAGATGTCTATAGGATTATTCCTGGTCCTAGTGACTGTGATTTTTCTATGGATTATATTCTCGAGTAAGGTTGGTCTTCTTAGATGAAGATTGGTGTTTTTTCTTGCAGTTTATACACTTTTTTGGAGAGGAGGAGCCTTTTGTAATAGAGTTAGATATAGCTTCGGTAGATGAGTTATTTCTTCATGAAGAAATAGCCCCTAGTTCTCTGAGACAATTGATAAATTCTCTAAAAAGAAGTAAGGTCTTATCGGATCCAATAATTGTTGATAAAAAGTCTAGGGTCGTTCTTGATGGCACACATAGGGTCAGCGCGTTCAGAGAGATGGGGTTCCCATATATATTAGTCGCATACGTTGATTATAGCAATAAACTAATTCAGCTTAAACGCTGGTTTCGGGTCTTAAATGGCCCTAAGGATAGCGTTGTCGAAGCGCTACGTAGTGTGAAACACTGCGAGATGAGGATATCGGACATAGATCTGAGTATTCTAGATGATGAGATCGCCATAATAAAAGATGATAGTATCTTCGTGGTAGAAGCAGATAGGGATGTTTTTGAGAAATATTCCATTTTGCGTGAACTTGAAAGAAAGCTTATTAAAAGAGGTGTTAGTATAGATTACGTAACGGAGCAGGAGGCCATAGAGTTTTGGTCTCAAGGGAAGACAATATTGATGACACCGAGGATAACGAAACAGGATGTTATCAGGTATGCGAAACAGAATAGAGTTCTCCCCCCAAAGTCCACTCGCCATGTTTTCCCATTTAGGCCGATATTTGTAAATTTCCCTCTTAATCTCCTTAGCTCTTCTAATATCGAGAAGGAAATGTTGCGTGCGATTCTAAAAGAATTCTTACTTAACAAAATAGCTCTGAAAATTGAGGGCCGCGTGATAATCGACAGATTTTACGAAGAAAACTATTTACTTGTATTTGTTTAGGTGGGGGTTAATTGCCTCAGATGCTTATATACATTTTTGATAGATTCCCAGTAGGTTTCGTGTCCAGCTTAGAGAGAGATCTTTATAAGCTAAAAATGGATTTTCCGAAGGAGATAATATTCTTTAAAACGGTTCCAGAGAGAAGAAAAGTTGCTATCCTTCTAAGGAGGGACAGACAAGATGTTGTTAAACTTGTTGAGAGAATTATAGAGAGTGTATCGGGACGATTTTCTGTGCGTGTTCAAAATAAGATATGCAGAAAAGCTAAGCGTAAAGGAGTAGATATGAAGATATTAGCGTGGATAACGATACTAAGTGCGCTTCTAAGCATTTTCTTTGGCACTCCAGAGAGCAGTAAGAAAGACTCCAAATTGCTAATAGACCAGATAAATGTTTCTTTGAAGCAAAACACATGTATCTCCGAGCTTAAGTCATATATTGATAGGCTTGGTCTATCTAGAAATGAGCTTATGGTAGCACTGGCTCTCTACATGCTTAGGAGTAGGAGCGATATCGAATCGGTGATCGAGCTGTGTAATTGGGCTCTCAACATGGACTATAAAGACGTTTTGAGATCTATGAAGAGTTTGGAGTCCCGCGGACTTATAAGGATAGGTCTAAGCGAGAATAGGGCGACCCCATCAATACCTTTAATAATAGGACTTCGAAAAGTTGTATTTCTTCTAATAAAGACGCTAAAAAATCTGCAAGGTTCAGTGAAGAAAGCTGATCTGAGCAGGCTTCTAAGTAAGATAGGGAATGAGGAAGTATATATGATTGATGGGGCCTCAGCTAGAAAAATACATCTACATGAGGTTGTGAGAAATATTTTATTGGAGCTAAGACCTAATAGTGAATATGCTGACAGGAGCGATCTACTCTTACTACTATATCTACTTAGTGGGAGAAGAAAAATTATAAGCAAGAGGCTACTTAAAAACATAATATTGAACTTAACAAAGTTCGCAAAGCAGTAGTATTGATAGAATGATTTATAAATTGTTATTTGTGTTGATGTGTTCTATGAATCTCTTTAGCTGCAGTAAAAAATCTCGGTGAATGGAATGAATTCTCAAGAAATATCTGGCAGCGAAACAAAAGAGGCAGATAGCAGAGAACAATCTACTACCGCTCAGGAAGTTACAGAAATCGATGTAGGAGAAATTTTCGAAGCCATGGGAGCAGATCTCGATGAAGCATTGGCTCTCTCTGAAGAGGCAAAAAGGGCCTTAGAAGGTGAACCAGAAGCACTATTAGACATACCGCACGATGAAGTCATGGAGGAACTACGCGAAAAACAGAAGAAAATCGAAGAAATATTCAGCAAAATTATAGCACTTAGAGATGAGGTTCTCTCAAAACTTAGAGAAGAAAGAGCTAAAAGAGATGATTTTAATGCTAAAGTCAGAGAACTTGCGGCTAAAATCAGGGAGTTCATTGAGAAGCGCAATGAGCTTCAACGATATGTTGATGAGAAAAAGCAAGAATTAAATACCTATAGGCAAGCACTGAAGGAGATAAGCAATAAACTGGAAACATTGCAGAAGGAAATAGAAGGGTTTAGTCTTAGAAAAGAGAGAAAAATACGTAGTCAGATAAGGAAGTACGAGATGGTACTGGAGAGATTTAACATACCACCCGATCTGGAAGAAAAATTAGTCGCTAAAATAAAGGAGCTTTCGGAGCAACTTAGAAGCTTTAAGGAAAAAGAGGCGAAATGGAGAGAACTAAACAAACTTAAGCGTGAACGAGAGCGTCTTAGAGACTCGATAGGTGCGCTCAGAAAAGCCTTGGTTATCTATGTACAGGAGCTTAATAAGATTAGAAGCGAGATCCGAGAGCTAAGAAAAGAGAGGGATTTCTATAAATCTAAGGCTGATGAGCATCACATGGAGGTACAAAAATACGCAAAGAAATTGGAGGCTATCAAAGAAATGCTCGATCGCCTTAGAGATCTAAGATATAGAATATCAAAGACTCTCAGCAAACTTAGAAGACTCAAATATCAAATGAGGCAATTCAGAGCCGAAGAAGAATTTAAACAAGCTGTTTTAAAGAGGCTCACAGAGATCAAATCAAAAATTGAGCGAGGAGAGCTTGAAATGCCAGACCTGCAATTCTTAATAAACTTTGGTTTCCTGACCGAGGATATTTTCGAAAAGATTGTGTCTACAAGTCCACAGGAATTAGCCAAAAAAGTTGCTGAAGAATTGGGATATTCTGGCTAGAGCTTGCACATTCATTTTGCTTTAAGCGCTTTTTTAAGCATTTTCATGACTTCTAACTTTGACTTCCGAGGGGGTATCCTAAGCGCGTCGTCAACTATACGTTTTGTCAGTGTTAATATCCGTGGTATGAGTTCTGCATATTTTTTGTCATTAATCTCGAAGAATATCTCGAGTTGGGGGGAAGAGTAATCTATTATGATATATGCAAGATATTTTCTTAGGTTAGCCAGCTCCCGCACTATAAATGCATCGAATATTCGTTGGGCAGCCAATATGTTGTCTGTCATCACTAAAAACTCGCTTAGGTAAGGTATGTCTATAGTCTCTAACTCTTCGGCGTAGCCTAAAGCTTTCTCTAATAGCTTACGTCTTTCCCGTGAAATTATTAACATAGAACAACCGGGTGGTCTCTGCGTCATTAATTCCAAGATTACACCGTCGTTAATCTCCTTGAATACCTTTATGAAGTAATATGCATAGGCTCGGCGATCAGCTAAAAATACTTTGCCTACAACTCCCAAACCGTTTTTTCCCTCAAAAGTAGCTTCCAGAGGGCCTACAACTGAGTATTCTATATTTATGTTGAAAAGCCTTGATATAGTGATTCCTAATGCCCGTCTATAAAGTCTATGAATCCTCTGGATACTTTTAGCTCCTCTCCACCACGCAAGAACGAATGGCACTAGGAGTACCAGTAAAGGTAGGAGTAGAACGAAGAGGTATATGAGTATTGCTACAAGCTCCATCTTCAAAGCACTCTTTTGACTAACACTAAAAAAGAAAATTCTTTAAAACATGGAGGAGCATGTTTTTCATTCAGACCACTTTTCATTGTTTTTCTCAATTATTTGTTTTCGGTTCCTAGTACTTATAGGAGTCTTAGCTCATGTAGGACTTCTCTAAGCGAGTTGAACATTTCCTCGATATCTCTATCAGTTATGTAGCCCATATGCCCGATTCTGAAGCTACGATTTTTGAGTTCGCCATAGCCTTTTGCAAGTTCAAAGCCTCTCTCACGCATCATTTCATAAACTTTTGGTCCTATTCCCTCTGGTGTGAGAACTACTGTTATTGTGGGGCTCTCATAGCCTTTCTTAGCCAATATCCTAAGACCGAGATCCCCGACCCCTTTCCTTATTTTTTCAGCTCTTCTTCGATACATCTCAAACCATGCTCTCTTTCCAATTTTTCTTATTTTTTTGAGCATCACGTTTAGCCCCATTATCTGAGGTATAGGAGGCGTCGTGGGGGTGCCTTTTTTCTCCTCTTGGTATCTAACATAGAGTAGTAAATCGAAGTAATAACCACGATTGGGTATTTTCTCAGCGATTTCTAGAACTCTATCACTAACAGCTGCAAACGCTAGTCCAGGCGGTATTCCTAGTGCCTTTTGGGAACTAGTAAACAAAAAATCGATTTTCCATTCATCGAATTTTATTTCTGTTGCTCCACAAGAGCTTACCGCATCAACAAATATAAGCTTATCATACTTCTTTATTATCTGTGCAAGACGTGGAAGATTGTTTAGAACGCCAGTAGAGGTTTCATTATGAGTTATTGTGACAGCTTCTATCTCAGGGTCTTCATCTAAAATTGATTTTAATTTCTCCTCATCAACTGGTTCTCCGGGTCTGAATGTAAGTCTTATCGCTTTCCTACCGTTAGATTCGACTACCTTAGCGTATCTTTTGCCGAAAGCTCCGATGATAGTAACTAAAACTTTTCCTCCCGGCGATACTGCGTTTCTTATCGATGCTTCCATAAGCCCAGTACCGGAGCTTGGGAAGAGTAGAACTGTTTGTTTTGTATCTAAGAATTCCATAAGTAGCCTCACAGTTTCCATATGGAGCTCCATATATTCCTGGCTACGATGACTAAACATCTGACTACTCATCACTTGGAGAACTTCAGGAAAGCATGCTACGGGGCCAGCTGTGAATAGCCTTAATTTTCCTCCCATGAACCCCACCTAGGAGTATTATTCGAAATAAAGAATTTAGCTCCTGAAATATTTAGAAAAAGATTCTGTTTTTTCTTTCTTCTATCTTACCCATCAAATAGGCTGTTAGGAGTGGTAGTGTTATTGTTGCGTCTCCTTCAACAACCACTTTTTTTGCCTTCTCAGAAATCTTCCCCCACGATATGGCTTCCCTTGGACGCGCACCACTTAATGAACCATCATGTTCCACAGCGGTAGTGAGGTACACCGCATAGTGTAGGCCCCCTGCGAATTGGGCCCACCAGATTAGGTGGTGTTTTGAGATTCCACCACCAACGATTAGGCCTCCTAGTTTCTTTGATGACCAGATAATGTCAGAGAGTTCCTTTTCATCCAGTAACACATTAACATTAAAATCATGGTCTTGAGAGAAGAGGAAGAGTTGAAATCCAAAAGCACCGTCAGTTATTCCTGGAACGTATATAGGAATTCTTTTTTTCCATGCCCACCAAATAAGACTTTGTTCGCGTCTTGGGCTTTTGTCAATAATTTTCTCTGCGAGTCTCCATAGTAGCTCTCTTGTTGATAATGATTTGATACCTTCGTTCCATAGCTCCTCAAGAAAAATCTTTGTTTTTTCTTCAATAATCAAGCCGTAGTTACTGACAGGAACAAAAATGTTCCCTATTCTATGAATATTCCTTCTGTGAAGGAGTCTGTCATTAGCTTCGAACCAGCCATGATAGTACTCCCTAAAACTACGTGCCAAGTCATGATCTATCGTCCCGCAGGTCGTTATTATTACATCAAAATAACCTTTTCTAATAAGTTCCACGAAAACCCCTCTAATACCTGTCGCGATTATTGCCGCTGGAAACGATAACAAGTTGACACAATCTTTATCTCTCAACATTTTTTCAAGTATTCTGGCAGCAATAGCTAATTTTCGTGCTGTAAACCCAGAAGCTATATACAGCTTCTCAATGAGTTCTCTTACGGTTATATCCCTATGGAGCTTGAGATCCTCAACACGGTCTAATCTGGAAATAAATTTATCCATCTCCATATCACTATTATTTTCGGCTTCTATGATGTCTTCATGGAAATTCCGTCCCGCAGGTCGGGCATTTGACACGTCTTCCAATCTGTCGGCATTTTCTACATCGTACTATAACAGACTCTTTACATACTGGGCATAAGAATACGACATTTCCCTCCTCTGTATAGTCAATGAATCTGTTACAACTACTACACCTAATAGGTTTAAGCGGCAGATCCTTTATTGATTTTCTTGCGTTCTCTTCGATTGGCAATAATTTTTGTTCAGAGAGTAGCCTCAAAATTAATTCTGATTTTACTCTCACTAATCTTCACCTACCCCAACATTTTTTCCTAATCATCTATTTTTGCCAAATTTAAATAGTATGTTAGGAATAATGCTTTAGTTCCTAGCCGAAATCCGCATATGATAACTGCTCATTTAAATCTTGATACTCTAATCTAATTATCTTCATGCAGGTTGAGGCTGAAACCGTTATGTGTGGGATAGCAGCTATCATTTCAAAAAATTTTCGTAATGTCATTCCTAAGCTTGTAAGAATGCTTAAAAATCTCGAATATAGAGGCTATGATTCCTGCGGCTTTGCCTTCCTCGATGGGACATCTTTAGTTGTAGCAAAGGCTAAAGGAACAATAGACAACTTTGTTAAAAAATCGGGAATTCTCAAGCAGACATCCGATATCGGTATAGCTCATACTCGTTGGGCGACGCATGGTGCTGTCAGTGATACTAATGCGCATCCCCATCTAGATTGCAGTGGTGATATTGCGGTTGTTCATAATGGTATAATAGACAATTTCATGGAACTCCGAGAAGAACTAGAGCGTAAGGGCCATATTTTTCGATCCGAGACGGATACGGAGGTGATATCACACTTAATAGAGCATTACTATTCTCAAGGGAAAAGCTTCTTAGAAGCAATAAAAATGGCGATAAGAAAGCTAAGAGGGACATATGCTCTTGTGATTCTGACTCGTCATGATGGGGACAAAATATTTTTTGCTAGGAATGGACAACCCCTGATGATCGGTGTCGGGAATAGCGAAATATATGTTGCTAGCGATATCCCAGCGTTCTTAGAATGGACAAAGAAAGCATTAATTTTGAGGGATGGTGATATAGGTTTTGTGTCGCGAAATGAAATATATATAGAGAATGTGATAAATCCCGACCTGGGCATGCCTGAACCGATAGAAGTTCCATGGGACCCCGATCAAGCTCAGAAGGGAGAGTTTCCCTTTTTCATGCTAAAAGAGATCTATGAGCAACCAGACGCGATACAAAGAACAATAATGTCGGTGCTCCATAAAGCAGAGGGGATTGTTGATGATATTCTAAACGCAGACTTCATCTACATTGTTGGTGCAGGTTCTTCGTATTATTCCTCTCTATACGCACAATACTTATACGCGAGATGGGGATTAAGAACAATGGCTGTGATAGCTTCTGAGTTTGAGGATATTGCTGGACACGTGGTCGATCGGAATGATATTGTTTTTGCTGTGTCTCAATCTGGAGAGACTTTTGATACAATACAAGCCGTTAAAATTGCCAAGAAACGAGGCGCAAAAATAATCAGTCTGGTGAACAACATGGGGAGCACGCTGAGAATGATTAGCGACAAATCCATTGTCATGGGAGCAGGACCAGAGATAGGCGTAGCGGCGACAAAGACGTTCTCAACACAAATAGCAAGCTTTATAGTGATATTAAAGGTGATACTCGATGCACAGGGTGTGGATTATGAAGAGCAGATGAAGTCTCTGTCGATGGTTCCAAGAGTTCTCTCTGAGAAGATGAAGCATTTTGATGAAAAAGCAATGTTAATAGCTGAATGGATGAAAACGAAGACCGATGCTTTCTTTCTCGGACGCGGCCTTGGATACCCGATAGCTCTTGAGGGATCGTTAAAGCTAAAGGAAATAGCGTATATCCATAGCGAATCCTACCCAGCTGGTGAATCCAAACATGGTCCAATAGCCCTAATAGAGAAGGGGTTCCCTGTGATTGAGATTATACTTAACGATAAGAACTATGATGCTATGATAGCTGGAATCCAGGAAATGAAGAGTAGAGGTGCGATGATAATATCGTTGCTACCAGAAGGCGACCAGAAAGCATCCGAGCTTTCTGACCACATAGTGGAGATCCCCCATATGCATGAAGAAGTAATGCCGATACTATATGTTGTTCCACTGCAGCTACTAGCATATCATGTAGCCGTGAAGAGGGGATATGATCCAGATAAACCAAGAAACTTAGCTAAATCGGTTACTGTGAAGTAGCAAGGGGCTTGAAAATGGTAGGTTATGGGGGGATTTTCTTAGTATCGAGCTCAACAGAGAAGAATGTAGTATCGAAGATTATTAGAGAATGTTTTAAGACGCTATACATATATGGCGATGAGAGTTTCGGTCTGGCGGTGGACTTTGATTCTAACACAAAAGTATGGAAAAGTTTAAATGTCGCGAGAATTCTTGAGTTAGAGAATGTAGGTGAAGCAAGTCTCGCTATTGGGATATGTAGATATGCGATCTATGGGCGTCCTGCGATACCTAATACTCCTCCCTTTCTCGATTGCGCGGGAAGATTAATATTAGTTGCACGGGGAATACTCGAGAACCCCGCTTCTCTTCGTCTTAAATTGTTACGATCGGGTCACATATTGAGAGGGAAAGACATATCAGAACTTCTAGTGCATATAATAGAAGAAAATACTCGAAATAATTCGAAGAATATCGATGAGGAACTATGCAGAATATATGAAACCTTTAAGGGCGTATTTTCGCTAATACTCTATGACAAAGAAACTAACATTAAATATGTTCTTACTAAGGGCCTAGCAGAGTATGTCGGAATGGACGAAGAGCTCATAGTTGTCTCCTCAGAGCCGGATATTCTACTTAAAAACAACCTAGAGCCACTAAAAATAACGGATGGTGCAATTAAGATAGATGATACAAAGATAAGTATAATACACGGTGAACTCATCAAGCCGAAGATAAGGCTTGGAAAAATTGTGGGAGGATTTGATTATCATATGGAACGAGAGATGTCAGAAATACCTCTTATCATAACGGCGCAGAGATATGCCCAGCCTAGAAAATATATTGCGATGATTACAAAGCTCATAAAGCGCTCAGACAAAATTTTTATGATAGGTTCTGGATCGTCCTATAACTCAGCTCTCTATGGAGGCTACATTATTAATGAACTATCAGAAATACAGCCCATAGTTCAAAATGCTACTGAATTTATATACTTTCATCTGCATAAGGTTCGTCCAGGAGATACGATAATAGCTAATTCTCAAAGTGGGAAAACACAGGATGTTATGCGAGCTGTCACAAAGTCGAGAATGAAAGGCGCGATAATAATTGGCGTTATAAATCGCTTAGGAACTCCCCTGATGTATGCCTCGAATGTGTATTTGCATATAGCAGCTGGAATAGAAGTGGCTGTTCCCGCAACAAAAACTTTTATAGGGCAACTCACAACATTTGCAAGATTGGCAGTTGAACTTTCAAATCTTCCAGAAAATGAGAAGAAAAAGCTGGAGGAAGAATTTGAGAAATTACCATTGTTGGCTAGGAAAACCATGGAGAGATGTAGAGAGGTCATAGATAGATACGCATCGAAAATTTATGGTTTTGATGATGCTTTTGTTCTTGGTAGAGGTGCTAGCTTTTCAATAGCCGCGGAGGGCGCTCTTAAGCTTAAAGAAGTTGCACATATACATGCCGAAGGGTTAGACGCAGGAGAATTTAGGCATGGAACAAAAACTTTTGTTAAGCTAGGTTACCCAATAGTATTTCTTATTCCCCAAGATTTGGAGGCGCGAGAGGATACATATGATCTGATAAGTGAGGTGGGAGAATTTGTCGATATGTTGATTATAACTGACGAATCGGATCCATTTGCAGAGAAGTTTACAGGCTTTGTTATTCGGGTTCCAAGGATACACGACATATTTATACCTATTCTCTATACGATACCGCTACAACATCTAGCGCTACGGCTAGGAGTGCTCAGAAAAAAGCCAATAGACCGCCCACCGAAGCTAAACAAGTATGTTGTGAGTGGATGACTAGCTACGTACTAGTAGTGCTAGGATCTCTAATACTAGTTGAAGAAGAACCTTACCGCAAATATAACCTGGATCGGCATCCGGAGCATATTCAACAATATCAATATACTTTGCATTAATCTTCTCAACCTTGTTAACAATTTTGATGAATTCATCGATATTGAATCCAAAAGGCTCTGGTGCGCGTACAGCCCAAAAACTTTTTGGATTAAAGAAATCTAGATCTATCGATACCAAGCTACTTCTTCTCAGAAAATATTCGATACTCTCCTTGCTTATTGGCCAAAACAAAATACGTTGACCCTGTCGTCTTATGAATTCGATTTCTTGTTGGAGCGTGGAATACCCCCTAACCCCCATGAGAACTATTGACATCCCATTTTTTGTCTCAAGTAGTTTTCTTGTAACACAGCCATGATGAAAAATTTTGTTACATTTCTCAGAGTCAAGGTGCGCATCAAAGATTACTAAGTCTTTCTCAGAGATCCCTCTTAATGCGTAAAAGGTTGTTGTATGATCGCCCCCTATGACGAGAACTTTAGCTCCCCTCCGGATAACTTCGGTAACAACATAGGTAAGTTCAGAACCGCAGAAATCGCCTAGATCAACAATATCGTAATTTTCCAAAAGGATTTTGGCATGCAAATTATGTGTACAGAATTCGTGGGAGAGTCTCCTTAAAATGGTGGTTGATTTTTTTTGTCCTAAAATTGGATGCACACTTTTGGATACGCAGAGGGAGCCTAGAATTACTATTGTGTCTTTAGATACATTCTCCGGTGTCGTTCTAAAGAAACCGAAAAAAGGTATTGGTTTTGTTTTACCCACCTTTATCTACGCGCTTAATTGCTTTGACTGGGCAGAGATCCATGCATACTCCACAGCCAGTACAGATATCTGGTCGTATATAGGGCTTTCCTATTTCTTGATCAAATAGTATTGCTGGGCAGTTAAACTGCTTGTAGCATATTCCACAGTTTATGCATTGTTCTGTGTTGATTCTATATCTTCCTCCCTTGCCTGTATATCCTCTTGTTCTTAAACTATATAACGCGCATGGCGATCGGGAAACTATAAGAACTTTCTTACCATTCTTATATTGCCTTATGGCTTCTTGGAGTCTGTTGATCGCCTTATTTATGTCTGCTACTGGATCTATAACATCCACATAATCAATTCCAATAGCCCTTGCAATATTTTCAATTGGCACAATCTTTGTTTTTTCACGAATACCAGTGAGACCCGTCGAAGGATTTGGTTGAAAACCGGTCATAGCTGTTATACTATTGTCAAGAACGACGACGAAGATCTTATGCTGATTAAATACTGCGTTTATAAGTGCAGGGATCCCTGCATGATAAAATGTTGAGTCTCCTATGAAAGCAATAACCGGTTGATCTGTTGCTCTAGCGAGGCCATTGGATGTTCCGATGGAACTCCCCATGCAAAGAAGAAGGTCCCCCATGTTAAATGGTGGGTTTATTCCTAAAGTGTAGCATCCTATATCTGTTGGGAAAATAGTTTCCTCTGGTTTAATTTTCTCACGTATTAAGGCGGTTTTGATGGCATAGTATGAAGCTCTATGTGGACATCCCGGACATAGAACAGGGGGTCGAGCAGGTATTTCTGGGGGCCTCATCTGCGTCTCGGAGGGATTACTATCTGAGTATGGCATACCAAGTATTTTGGCAATAGCTTTCTCTACTTTCGTAACTGATAACTCGTATAGCCTAGGAATGAGGTCCTTTCCATGAATAGGTATTTTTAAGCCAGCATCATATGCCATGGCCTTAATATCCTTCTCCATGACAGGATCTACTTCCTCAACTACTAGTGCGACGTCGATGTTGGATAGGAACTCTATGATCTTTTGTTTTGGGAGTGGATATGAGAATCCCAACTTTAAAACTTCGGCGTGAACTCCAAGTTTTTCTGCAGCCTCAACAGCATATAAGTATCCTACCCCCGAAGCTATTATTCCCAATTTTTTCTTCCTAATCGACCCATCAACACTTCTTACGAAATTCAATCTAGTTTCCTCAGCTATGTTTTCTGCTTTTTTTAATCTCTCCAGCAATGACTTATGATTTCTGCGGGCATTTGCAGGCACAACAACATACCTAGAGATATTTCTCTCAAACTTACCTATCGTTCTGATGGATGATGGGATTTCCCCAAGTTCGACTACACCTCTCATATGCGAAACCCGTGTGGTTGTTCTGATCATCACGGGAAGCTTCACTTTTTCTGAGATTTCATATGCAGTTTTTGCCATTTCTTTTGCTTCAGAAGGTGTTGAAGGTTCAAGCATAACTAGTCCGAATAAACGTGCATACCACCTATTATCCTGCTCGTTCTGTGAGCTCCAACAATTCGGATCATCGGCACTTACAAATACGAAACCCGCATTTGTTCCTATGTATGCCGATGTAGCAACAGCGTCTGCTGCAACATTTATACCAACATGTTTAGCAGCAGTGAAACTTCTAATTCCCGCAAGGCAAGCTGAGAAAGCAGCTTCGTATGCTACCTTTTCATTTGTACTTATCTCAGCATAGTACTTGAATTTAGCTATAACCTTAGCTTGAAGGAGAGTATCTATTATTTCCGAAGAGGGAGTTCCAGGATAGGCAGCAGCAAAACCTATTCCAGCCTCTATAAGACCCCTAGCTATAGCTTCGTTTCCAAGGAGAAATCGTTTCTCTCCGGGCTCTCCAAGGATCGATGCCATATTAAACACCAATACTCATAAAGAAAAAGACTATAATACCTCAGCTATTTATCTCTCGAAGTAGATAGTAATCGTTTTTCAATTATTGGTTTTTTAGATATTAGAGTCTATTTGGTATTGCTGGTGTTTGAATGAAACATTATTATGATGTCGTGATAGTGGGTGCTGGTCCTGCAGGACTTTTTGCAGCTCTTGAGCTTATGAAACATTCGAGGGATAAGCTGAAAATAGCTATAATTGAGCAAGGAGGGGATATAGATTATCGTCTGAGAAATAAGGATTATGTTAAGGGTTGGGGTGGCGCAGGATTATTTGCTGATGGCAAGATAACCATATCAACACAAGTTGGTGGATGGTTATCAAGTATAATTAGTGAGAAGAAACTCGCTAAGCTTATTAGATACATTGACAAAGTCTGGGGAGAGTTTTGTCCGGAATCAGAGCTTATGGAGCCAAATAAAGATGTTATCGAAGAACTTATAAGCAAAGCTAGGATGTATCATGTTCGCTTAGTGCCATATCGTGTACGGCATTTGGGATCGGATAATACCATACGTGTCCTAAGAAGAATATATGACTTATTAAGCTCCCATATAGACATATACCTTAATACAGTTGCTAAAAATATTGTCATAAAGAATCTCGAAAGAAAGATTATTACGGATAACGGTGATGAATTCATAGCACATTATTTAATACTCGCACCTGGAAGGGTAGGCGCATATTGGCTTAGAAAAGAGCTTAGAAAGTTGGGTGTTCCAATGACGATAAATCCTGTTGATATTGGTGTAAGGGTAGAAACATTATATGAAACATTTAAGGAGATCACTGATGTTCTTTATGACCCAAAGTTTGTATATGTTGCGCCGACATATGATGATGTGGTAAGGACATTTTGTGTTAATCCCCAAGGGTTCGTCATAAAAGAACAGTATGAGGATGTGATTACAACGAATGGACACTCATATCTGCATAAAAAGAGCTCTAATACGAACTTTGCTATTCTTGTTAGTAGTTATTTCACAGAACCATTTAAGGATCCAATAGCATATGGAAAACATATTGCGCGCTTAGCAAATCTTCTCGCAGGAGGATCCATATTAGTGCAGAGACTAGGCGATCTCTGTCGTGGCCGCCGCTCGACAAGAGATCGTATTGCTAAATCTATCGTTGAGCCGACGCTGGATGATGCCGTTCCTGGTGATATATCCTTCGCTCTTCCTCATAGACATCTTGTTAGCATACTTGAATTCTTAGAAACCTTAGATAAGATAGCGCCAGGGATATATTCGGATGATACATTGTTATATGCTGTCGAGGCAAAATTTTACTCGTCGAGAGTTAGTGTAAATGAGGATTTGGAGGTGGAGGGTATAAAAAATATGTATGTCTGTGGCGATGGTGCTGGGATTACTAGGGGGCTTGCCCAATCCTCAGCATCGGGTGTTATCGTTGCTCGAGCAATCCTCAGAAAGGAAAAGTTATTGGATGACAAAGAAGCATTGGATAATAATCTCTAGATTCTACGCCACAACATGGAAGCTCAATGATATGATTACCGTCATAGCAGAATACTTCAAATATTTGTTTGGTGTTTATCCACTGGTAGAGCAAATAGACAGGGACATAACGATCTTATTGATCAAGGGCAAACCTGTTTTATGCCTTTTGAACGAAATAGCAAATAACAAAATGTTAATATCAATTTTTGTGAATAGAAATCATTTAAATAAGATCTATTTTTCGGCGATATATAACTTCCTTAAAATACTATCAGTGATCAAAGCTAGGTAAATGAATTACTTGCTTATTGCTTTTCCATAAGCTGTTGTCCGATTTGTCGCCCTTTTTCAAATGCTTCTAGATTCAATTTAAGTATTTTTTCGCGATGCGAGAACACGTTTTCAATAGCTTTTCTGAAGCTATGTGTCGAGATCGGTATATCGGGTAGCTCAGATACTATCCCGAGGAGTATGGTGTTTTGGAGTCTCGGTTCACCCAGTTTTTTTGCTAGCTCTAAGGCATTGTAGGCTATCAGCTTCTTGGAATTTTGTCTAATCGTCCTTATTATATGCTCTAAGGGGGGATACTTTGAAATTCCAAGTGTTATCGTTGGGGGAGGTATGATGTTTGTATTGAGTACAACAATTGTATTTGGGCCCATAACCTCGATAACTCGTAAACTTTCTATGGGTTCAAGTCCTATTAATAAATCGGCACCTTTTGATGGTATTGTGGGAGCTAATATCTCACCGTCGCTTATACGGACGTGAACAAAGACACTTCCATACCGTTGCGATAAACCATGGATCTCACTCATATATGTCATCTTTCCATCATGAATCGCTGCAAGACTTATTATTCTTCCTAGAGTAAGTATCCCTAAACCACCTACACCACTTATAGCTATGCTGTACCGCAATGCTATCACCCTGAATTATATGGAAAAACAACTAAATTTAGGGGCCTATATACATGCTTGGTAACCAGCAAAATTCTTTCTTAGCATTTTTCGCTCCTTTAGATTATGACTCGTAATCCCCCCAGTGAAACTTTCTAAGTAGAATAGTTTAGGATGGGTATCATTTATGGACAAATACATAAATCTTTGTCTTCTCTTCATGCTTCTAATAGCTATTTGTGTTCCATTAAGAGTGAGCATTCTAGCCAGCAACCCGAACAGCAATATTCCAAGGAATGAGGAAGTTTCTAAACATAGACATTATCTAGGTACTAAGGCAAACAATATTATAGAACTCTCTGAACAATCCTATATCTCCGATAAAAGGAATGTGGATTCGAATCGCTATGTTAGAATCCACTACGAATTTCGTCCTCAAAGTCTGCGAGTTATCAAAGGGAAATTAGTATCGGGTAATATCTTAGGAACCCACAGATCGGATGGAAGGAAGATGGTGTTTCAAGCGGAAAATAGTTCTGGACATTACGAAATAGTACTTATTGCTGATTTTCAGTTAATGGATTCAGGACAAGTGGTGCTTAGTTGTCAGGGTACAGATATAACAACAATTTATATTTATGTCTATGACGCCAATTTAGAAGCATTTGTGGAGTTATCTGAGCATGCTCTTAATTCGTCATTTGAAGGCCCTATCTATAATTTCTCGCAGGGCACGTTGCGCCTTAAAATGAAACTTAGGTTTAATTCATCAAAAACCTTCAACATAACTCTCTATCATCTTATAGCAGTAACCTTTTCAAAAAACCTAAAACTCTATTGTGACCTTATGCCTCCTAGCAGAATGAGATATAAACTCATAACTGATAACGTATGCGCTGGAACGAAAATTGTTTTTGAAAACTTGACAAAGTTTATGAGGCTACAAGGAGAGATCGGACCTCCGTGTTCCTGGAATTTTTCTGAGCACTCAATTTATATTTACGGGGACGGTTCTCTCGAAATAATCTTTTCTGGATATGACATTTGGAACTATGAGAACAATCTAGAGCTTCATATCAATTTCTACTCTGGCGAAGAAAAACTCAACATTAGTGATCTCAATGCATCCTATAAAATAACCTACATTAAAGTTACCTCTCTGGATATGAATTCCCCAATATATGAGAATTACATAGAGTTGTTAAATACAAATCCATATGACCTCTACGACGTACCTGTGAAGATAATAATTAATAATAGTTGGATAAATCTTCTCTCTACAAATGCTAATCTGAGTGACCTATCATTCTACACAACCTATGAAAACCAAACAATGCAACTAAAAAATTACCTTAGTAGATGGAACGGAACAGCAGCCATATTTTATCTGAAACTTCCGAGAATTCGCGCGATGGCAAATATACCCGTATATATACGCTACGGAGGCGCCCCAATAGATAAGCATAATGATTCTGTAGCATGTTGCTTTGGGAACGCTTTTTCGGAGCTATCAAATAGCTCTATGTGGATAATCCCAGAGGGATCCTTCTCGGCCCGATATGATGCTGAGAACGATCTTGTTAGAATTTGTCTATATGATACGACAGAACCAGTATATTCGAAAGCCATATTTACGCGATATATCAGTGGGAGAACCGAAGGAGCAATTAATGTTGTCTCAACACTAGAGAATAACGATTACTGGTTGATAGATTACTACATAGTATATGTCGATAGTGGGAACTTCGTAAAGCTTAGCATTCGCAATGATGTTCAAATAGGTCTAACGGAGATAAAGGTTGTTCAGAGAAGACAAGGAGTTGATAAGGTGTTATCCGTTAACTACGAATCGTTTAACTACCCATTAGACCATGGATTTTCGTTCGAGATATCGCCTCTGACTAGCAAGCTAAAAATAGATCTACACTTTTGGTACGATAATTATAGTCGTAGCATAACCACGGATGTTGATTCCGACTTATTGAGGTTTGGATGGAATCTCGCCTTTTCCTCTAAAAATCTTACTGTTCTAGACTTAGCGATAACGTCTTGGAATCAGGAAGTAGAGCAACCAATTTTGATTAGCAAAATCAGCGATGTTAGAATGATATGCAATACGACATATCAACTGGCATCGACAAGTTGGAGAAAATTAAATGAATCTGTGATAAGTGTTCCACCCCTTTCAATTTTGGGAGTCAGACTCTTTGACGCATTTGGAAGGAGCGTATGTTTGTATTATGAAAATATAAGTAGACTAAATACATCGGTACTGAACATAACACTCAACGCATCTCTACTACTTATAGAGAATCTGGACTACACAGAAAAAACTGTTTATGTATCGACTATAAACAAGAGTTTAATATTCAGAATTAAACCATCAACAAGAAAAATATTTGTCGTTCACTATGGTTTCTATGCTATAAAATTTGGAGATGAGATATATAGGATATACGGGAGCAACATTAGCCTTATCATCTTTGAGGCATATAGGCCGGGCATCATATTGTTAAATATATCTTCAGCGAAGGATCTGCTCAGGGGCATATTAACAAGTGGAGCTAGACCAATAGGGTATATCGAAAAAAGGGATTTGGATATTCTCTCAGAAAATCTGAACGTCTTTATGTTCTGCATAACTAATTATTCTGAGTTCGCAAAGCTTGCATTATACTTAATAGATTCGATACAGTGCGTATTCAACAGAACAATATTTAGTGTCTCCCCAACATATGAATTTAACAATCTCAGTAGAATCCTAATGGGACTTATTGGTTATGTCGAACTACATGGAAACGTAAGCCTACTTGAGATAGATCTCTCAAAGAAGCAAATAAGCTATGTGGATAGCTCCGGATTCAAAGTAACTCAACTCAATATGACGAAGGAGGACATAATAAGTAAACTTCAGCAGATATCTGAAGCCTTTAGATACAGTATATGGGCTCTAAGTCTCTTTGCTGACAATCCTAAGGATATGATAACCAGAATACAGTTTAATAGCACTAGTAGGACCATAGACATCAGTGGCATGGTTGGTTCCTTGAATATAGCCATCGATTACACTTGGGAACAAATTCACATAGTGGAACCCTGGAGTTTGGTTGGTAGCTTTATGAAGCTGCTGATATGTTGTCTGGATTACGCACAGATGATAGGCGGACAAATACCAGTAACATCTAATGTTTCGATTCTAGATAGAATTTTTCTCGAGATAACCATAAACAGAAAAACCATGAATATTTTCTTGAAAACGGCTGACACCTACTTGGAGAAATTAGATGTAGATTTCAGCACACAAATCATCTCTGTCTTCAAACCTAGCGTTGGAGGAATAACTACAAGTTATAAAGCTTCAGACGGATCTCTCATAGTCTGCGGTAGGCTTATTGCTACTGAACAAAGAGTATTCCTAATGGTTCGAGATTGTCAGTTTAATAGCCAAAAATATCTGAGCGTCAAAAACAAACTAGGTATTCTAGAAAAGTATGAGGCAATTATAGACAAAAGACATATTGAGCTAATTGACTACTATTCGTTTGACTTAGTTCCAAATGGATTCGTAGCGATGACTATCAACAACACTATAACCATAGATCGAAGCGAAATTGATATCTGGACGATTTCAAAGACAATCTTACTCATCGAAGTAGAAGATCTTATGGGTAATCTGCTAGGAAATATCTCCTCAGAAGAAAGTATAGTCAGGCTCTATGTGAAGCTAGGTTCGATAGTAATAATGAATGATCTGAGCGATGAAATCTCAGCTAAGATAATTTCAGAAGAAACAGCGAACAGTTTAGAACTATTCATCACAGGTAAATCATCTCAATCGATTCTGGTAAAAGTGAATGTGGTTTATAATGTGCAGATTATGAAGGATAACAGTACGATATTGAACACAACAGTATTTCTAAGCAACATAGACAAAACGCGACCAACATATCTTGTTTTAATAGGTATTCAGAGTCAGGAAAACCCGACAACGACTAATAGCAGTAATAGTGGTCTTCCTCAAAATACTAACGAGAGCATGCATAGAGATCATATCGCTGGCATTATAAATAGGTACTTACCTATTGCCATTAGCGCCATAGCAATAATAGTAGCGACAACAATTATACGGAGGATTCTCAATAAGCTCAGAAGAAAAAGAGTAATCTCAGCAGAGGAATTGATAGAATCACTAATTAGAGGGGGAGTATCTACAGATGTGTTCGGCCAACAAAATGAAAATAGGAGCTAACTAATCTTGAAAATCTCTATAGAGTTATTACTACAGACAACTATCTCTTTTTCGCCGTCCTTGTCGAGATCATCAACGAATATAGCCCGTGGAATTGCTGATGTTTTTGTAGAATCTATAAGCTGACCAGAGCTACTGTATATTGTTACTGTCTTTGAGTTCCAAGCCACAATAAGCTCTTTCTCTCCATCGCCATCTATGTCATCTATGAAGTATGCCGAAATATAGCTGAATCCACGAATCTCGCTTATTAGTTCCCCCTGCTTTCTGACACGTAAATTCTTAGTAAATACTGAGATTTCCTCCTCGATGGAATCCCCATCTAAATCTACTGACACTCTCCTAGGAGAAGCTTCATATACATCAATTCTATTAAGACCCCGGATAATAGCTAGGTTTCCAAACCAGTCAAGTACTATAACGACTGGTTCTTCAACTCCTGGAAGCCTATATATACAACTTATCTTATCTGGTAACTTAGTACTAACAGATACTTTTTCTGCCCTCCAATCAGCGATAAGAATAGTTCCATCTGCTAACCCAATAACCACTTCTTGAATACCATCATCATCTATGTCTAAAGCGCATAAAGATGTCGACTCGGCATGTCTAGGCAAGCTTATATCAGCAAGAACTTCTAGTTTTATAGTCCTCTTAAGTTTTTCTCTTGAGATTTTGAGTTTAATAACATATAACATACCCTCCTGCATAAGTATCGCATAGGTATCATCCAAGGGGTCTAAGCTGACTATCGAAACGGTAGATCCGGATAGGTTCTCAAGCGAAACTCTGTAGAATTTGGCATCCATTGTTACGGCATACAGGTAACCATACCTGGAGATAGCTACAACTCTTATGTAGCCTCTCTCCTCAACTGCTAGATCTACTATGTAAGGATCGAGAAAGAATGACCACTTTTCAGAACCATCAAGACCATAACAAGCTAAGATGCCATCTACCCTAAGAATTATTATTTCAGACTGCCCATCTCCATCGACATCACTTATAGCAAGTTTAAGAACAACCTCCCCAGCAAAACTAGATACATCACGAAGACCCATATCTGTTTCGGTTGAGATACCCCTATAAATCCTCTGTTCATATAAATCTCTCTGCTTCTCAGCCTTTGGCCTCACTTTTATTACACGTTTAATCTTACCTCTCCTAGGATCTGTGATGACAATATTAGAAAGTTTCGTATAGATTAATTCCTCAGCACCATCACAATCAATGTCAAGCAGATATGCCCGGTCGGAGCTTAGATTTATAAGTTGCATTAAAGTTCCCTCACATTGACTAAGCTTTAAGATATTCTAAGAAAATTTATGAAGAAAGAGATTTATGCAAACTCCTGTTAGTGATACTCCGTTTTTAAATGATAAACGAAAACTCTAATTGGGGGGATACGAATATCTGAACACACGGTTTAATCGCAAACTTTACAAAATTTTGGCAGAGATATTTAATTAGTTTTTTTTCTATTGATGTGGGACTTCAGAGGTGGGGCAAAATACCAGAAACAATATTCGTAAGCCAATGGATAGCTAGAGGCGTGCCTAGACTCCTCGCTTCATATCCACAAAAGAATTTAGATCCGAATTTGATAATCGACGTATTTGGTCTAATACTAAGGGAAGAAGAAGAGCCTCGCGAGGGGTTTTATATTGTAGAGTATCCGGAGGAGGCAACATTTTCTAGGCAATATGCACACCGTAACTTTGTATGCTACTTCTCGGGTATGGAGCTCAGACAGTTAGTGGGACTTATCCTCGAAAAGGGGGAGGATCCAGAACCCTACCGAGGGGCTCTCGTAAGAGTGGCTCTAAGACTATTCAGAAGGGGGGAAATCCCTACAGCTGAGGAGGAATGGGAAGAGATATGGTCGCAAATCCTAGCATATACTGATATGCCAATAGAACTGAGAATAGCAGATATCTTCAGAGACTTCGAAGCAAGGATGATACTTTCAATAATGGTAGAAGAAGGTGTCCTAACATTAGATGAGCTTATCAGAAAAGCACGAGAAAAAATATCCTATCCAATCACAAGGGATCTCTTGATAAGCTATGTTTATGTTCTCTCAGCGCTAGGAATACTTGAGGTCAGATTCGACGAAAAAGCACTGATAGAGAGAGTATACCTTATCTCAGATGTTGTATTCTACAGAAGGAAACCCCAAAAGTTTGATGAAATAATTAAGAAATTCCCATCTGTTAAAGAGATATACATTCAATATGTCTCAGATTATATAGCAACGTGGGAAGCGGATGCGGAAAAAATACCTGAATTGCTCAGCAATAGTGAGATTTACCCACTAATACAAAAATTCCGACAGGAGGGAGCCATCGAAGAAAGTAAGTTATCTCCAAGCGATCGAGCAATAGCTGAAAGACTCAAAGAGGAAAACATTCTTGTTAAGATCGATAATACATATGTAATGTTGGTCGACCCAGCGTATAAACTATTATTCCCCAAGTGGACAATAGCAAAACTTGTTGAGAAAGCGAAGGAAGATACCACAATGAGGGATCTATTAAAGAATTGGCTCAATGTGCTTAAAGAGGCATATCTGAGACGTAGATGAGTGTCAAAGATAGAAATTACATAATGAAATTACATAATAATTTTTTCTTTGAATAGACAATGAGAGGTATCCATCTTCAATGTTACTGTCGGAAGTAACAATAGTCACAGAGAATGATTTAACATTGACTAAGACCAAAAATTTTCTGTGGCGAAACGAATGATACGTAACCAGTTGGAACGGATTATTATGAGAGAGGACAACAGACGCATGTTAAGGCAAATACTTAGGTTTCAGTCCCTTATTCATAATGGAATCGAAGATTCGGAGCAATATTTAGAGACTTATAGACTGACGGAACGAGCCGAAAATCTGGGAAGAGATGGCCTTATATCAATTGCATGGTTTGGTATGGGGGCATCTGCTCTGATCGGAGAATACATAGCTAGCTATCTACTTTATGCTTCAACAACGAACAATAGTATTATTATTGATATCTATCGTGATGTTCCACGGAAACACTTACTTCGTAGACCATACGATATCTACATATTCTATAGCTACTCTGGAAACACAGCAGAAACACTAAAAGCTTTCGATTTTATTAGGCAGCAAGGAAACATCCGCAGAAATGCTCTTGTAATCACATTCTCAACTGGAGGGCAATTAAAAATACTTGCAAGAAAAGAGGGCGTACCACACATCAAACTAATCGAAAGATACGTATCGCGGTCACACTTTCCATATGGCCTAAGCATCGCATTTTCAATAATTGCTAGAATTCTCGGACTAAAACAGGAACTCCATGAGCTCCAAAACGCACAAGTCGAAAAATTCATCAAATCTTTGGAATCAAAAGATATGTGCCAGAATCTCAAAAAACTGGCAGAAAAACTTCTAGGAAAAATAGCGATAATAACAGCTGAAAAAATTCTTGAACCAGTAGCAAGAAGATTCATTGCGCAATTCAACGAAAATGCCAAGCACTTCGCAGTCTACTTCGAAGTACCAGAGGGTGCTCACAACTTTATAGTTGGTCTACGGGGACTAAATAGGAATAAAGCTCTCAATATAGTTCTAAGAAGGAACTCAGAAGACGAATTCGTAGGAAGATATCTAGACACAATACTCAGCAAAATTGCCGGTATAGAATCATATGAACTCAGAATACCAGATAGGAAGTTCTCTTGGGAAACACTACTAATCCCAACAGTCTTTGCGGATATACTTTCAGTTATGCTGGCTGACATCAAAAATTTAAGTGCTTTCGACATAGAAGAAATAGCTATGATAAAGAAGGAACTGTAGGTGGTAACCCGATGCACGCATTGATTCTTGCGGGAGGTTTCGCTACACGGCTATGGCCTATAACAAAAGACTTCCCGAAACCTTTGCTTTCCTTGGGAGGTAAAAGAATAATTGAGTTTGTTATTGAAGGCGTAAACATGTTAGATAACATAAGACGAATATACATCTCCACTAATAAAGCCTTTGAGAAAACATTTAGGAGGTGGCTCGAACATAGCGAATACGCAAAACCAAAATCTATGTTTAAGCTCATAGTTGAACCAACCACCGAAGAGGAAGAAAAATTTGGAGCCATCCGGGGAATACACTATGACATAAGCTTCATGTTGGATGAGAATTTTATGGATGACCTACTAATAGTGGCAGGAGATAACGTTACATCCCTAAACTTCAAATCCTTTGTGTCCTTCTATGAGAAAGTAAGAAGCCCTGTTGTTGCCGTATATGAAGTGGAGTCTCTTGAGGCCATGAAAAAACTAGCGGAAATCCATATAGATGATAGTAACCGGATAACAAGCTTTATAGAAAAACCACAGAAACCGAAATCTAGGCTAGCTGCCACAGCGATATATATAATACCTAGGGACATGGTTAATCTTATTGATACATACCTAAAAGAAGGCAGAAATCCGGATGCTCCAGGCTATTTCTTCGAATGGCTTTCAAAAAAATATGATGTCTATGCCTATAAATTTAGTGGTTATTGGTTCGATATAGGCTCCCTTACTGGATACCTCTCAGCCTTGAAATCACTACTTACCAGAAGCTATATAAGTCCCAGAGCTAATGTTCATGGCAAGATAGTGGATCCCGTATATATAGGTGATGGAGCAGAGGTGGATTCAGATTCCAGAATAGGCCCCTATGTTATTGTAGAAGAAAACGTTAAAATACGAAATGCGATCGTGGAGAGTTCTTTACTCATGCGGCATTCAAAGATATATGATAGTGAGATCTATGATTCGATGATTGGATCTAAATCAAATGTTGTTGGAGGAAAAATAGTTCGAAGCATTTTATCAAGCCATACAAAACTAAGCATTATTCGAGAATAAGCTCTAAGGTTATCTCAAAGCTGTTATTTTCTTCTTTTTGGACAATACGCTCAGCACCGAACCTTAGTTTCCTCGCCGTGGTTAATTCAACAAATTTCTTTATTGCCCCCTTTAAGAACTGTATAAGAATTTTGGTTGCGTTCTCTGGGCAGATCTCCCCATAAATCCTTATGATACATCTATTATCATCAAGAACGATAACGTCCGTTAAGGGCTCCTCTTCAAGAAATAACTGTAAGATTACACGAATTTGCTCAAAAACATTAAGTCTGAGCTTCCTAAGTTGTTTCTCATGATCGCCATAAAGCTCAAAGAAAGATCTAACTAAGTTTATGCCTAATTCATAACCAATATCCACGCTCTGATCGCCAAAAACCTTAGTGGCCGCGTGGGCGAGTGCGCATAGAAGCTTTTTACTTATAAGTTTTCGTGCTGACTCAAACTTATATGTGGGGACATAAATCCTGTAGGCACCCACACTGAATTCCTTCACTTTACCTTCGGCCTTCAGCTCACTCAGATACTTATAAACGGTTGGACGAGAGATTCTTAGAGATCTAGCTATCTCAGAAACAGTTAGACCTATATCCGATTCATACAGGATATCCAATATTCTTCGCTTAAGATTTTCTTCCAATAGCATCCCCCCAGAAATAATAGAAATTTGTCTTTTTCTAACGGCTAATACAATTTCTAGAAACTATTAGAAAATGAGGAGTATAAGATGAGTAAACCGAAAGGAAGAATACAATTTGATCTTTTTGGTAGAGCACCAGAGATAATCATAGATATCTATGAGGTTAACAAAGAAAAGAGGAACTCCGTAACTTTATTTCTTGATAAAATACGTCAGCATAAAATACCGCATGCAATAGAAAAACTTGAACTTGGTGATGTCATTCTTCCAAATGAGTACGCCGTTGAGCGGAAATCAATAAAAGATTTCCTAAACTCGCTGATGGGTAGTCAGAATGGTAGAGCTCGACTTTTTGAGCAGATGAGAAACCTTAGAAGTAGCTATGATAATCCCATACTTCTTCTTGAAGGGGCTCTTTCTATAAGGCTAGACTACTACGACAAAGCCGTGTATGTGCCCATAACGAAGAAGAAGATAAGAAATAGGATTTACTCAGTAATTGAGGAGAGAATAGGGGTTCATCCAAATGCTTATCTTGGGGCAATAAGCGCTATCGAGGAAATGGGGATAAGAGTTATTAAGACATTCGATGCTTATCATGGTGCGCGAATCCTCTGGGATTTATACTTAGAATCCAAAGGCAAGACAAAAACAGAGCGCAAAGAGGTCTCTCCTGCTATAATAAGAGTCAAACCTAAGCTCAAGAGTTTAAAAGAACAGCAACTCTTCTTTCTTGCTGGTCTACCTGGAATAAGCGTCGCTAGAGCGCTTAAGATCCTCAATGTATATAAAACGCCATATAACGCTATTTTGAAAGTTAACCGCTGGGACCTAGACGTGGAGGGGATAGGAGAAGGAATTCTCGAAAAAGTGCGTAAAGTATTATTCACAGAGTTTCATAAAGAGTAGTGCGGTGCATATAAAATGCCTGTGCTTGGTGTATGCTCAATATTTATGTATCCTAAAAGCCTACTCAAAGCGATAAGATACGCTGCAGAGATGGGATTTAGGCATATAAACATTTTCGCTTTTCCCCCCCACTTCAAGGAGAACTCGGAGAGTTTTATAAGGAGAGTGAGGGATGCACTATTTGAATATGGACTTGAATGCTCACTGAAAATCCAGGGCTATACAATAAACCCAGCAGCCACCAATCCAAATCTTAGGAGAAAAAGTGTCGAGGAAATAAAATATTGGTTATCAATAGCAGAGAAAATAGGATGCTCAAGCATAGTGATGAGAGTCGGGATGTTCTTCTACTCAGAGAGAGTCTTCAAGTCGAAAGCCTTTCAGACCCTAATAGAGAACCTAAGACCAATCGTTGAAAAAGCCAATTCTGAAGGCATAAGAATATTTGCCGAGAACTACCCATATCCCTTCGATGTGGCCGTCCTACCAACAGACATCATTAAGCTTTCAAGAGCCCTAAAACAAAAGGTCTATCTTGCATTGAATATAGCACACCTATATGACGTATATAAAGCACGAGGATTAAATATTGACGCCGAACTTGACGCCGTTAGATCGTATATAAAGATGGTATATTTCTCGGAGTACATGAACCCATGGGACTATCCACACAAGCTCAACGACGAATACCACCAAAAATATCTTAGCTTTCTACTTAATATCCTTAAAAAAATGAGACGTTATATCGGAACAATACTAATCATAGGATTCTCGCCAGAAGACGTAGAAAACGCTAAAAAAATACTGAGAACAAATGGCATAGTATAGTGGGAGGCGGAAACCAACGGTAGTAGCTCCTCACTTTTCCTAAGTAATACGTTTCTTTTGGATGGTATCCGCAAATTCACTTAGATTTTCAATTGAAATGCCTACCCATTACATGGATTAATTTCTCTTCAAGCCCTGAAGTTGAAAAGTCTCCGCTGATTGTGCTAAACTTATCGAGTTTCCAGCCAATACGTTGTGTGTCGTATCCTAATATTTGTCCCCTTATAGAAAATTCTCTATGATTTCGCTGAATAAGCTTAGTTCAAGGAAGAATTCCGTCTATAATGCATAGTATGAAGCCACAAAATCAGATTTAAGGGGCGGATATAGTCCAGAAAGGTGGTGATAGGAATACGAAACCTATAAAATACAAAATTTGTGCATTATTATACTTGGCCCGTATACAAGACTCTCTGGAGGTCTTGCGGGCTGACTAATGAGGAGAGTCTGTAAGAGAATTTGAAGAGAATAATTCCGTTCACGAATCCCGCTTAGAGGCGGGATCATTTAGAAGGGTCGATGGGAGGCCGCCTGAGCCAATCTACCGAGCGATGATGCGGGCTCAGCGGAGCTGGCTAAACCCCTCCCGTCGAGGGTCTTGGGATTCCCCGTACTTCCAGTACGGGGAAGATAGCTCATAATTAGTAGGGGGCTTAAAGTGTAGGGTGATATCATGTCGGAGGAAAATGTTATTTTGGACGTAAAAAATCTAAATGTCAGATACAAACTGGGACCTTATACAGTATATGCGGCTAATAATGTTAGCTTCAAGGTAAGAGAAGGCGAAACTCTAGGACTTGTAGGAGAAAGCGGATGTGGGAAATCGACAACATCGCTTGCAATAATGAGGCTATTACCAGCAAATGGGTACGTAGAAAGTGGGCAAGTGATATTCAAAGGAGAAAATATTCTGGAAATACCTGACGTGCGAATGCGTAAAATTCTATGGAGCGAAATAGCAATGGTCTTTCAAGGAGCAATGAACTCACTAAACCCCGTATTCAAAGTCGGAGACCAAGTCGCCGAACCTCTAATATACCACGAGGGGATCTCAAAAGAGGAGGCATATGAAATTGTTCGAGAGCTCTTTATCGAAGTAGGACTAGATCCAGCACGAATGAATGACTATCCACACCAACTATCAGGAGGAATGAAACAAAGGGTAGTAATAGCAATGGCAATAGCGATGAACCCATCGCTACTAATTGCGGATGAGCCTACAACAGCACTAGACGTCACAATCCAGGCGCAGATTCTAGATCTTCTAAAGAAGCTACAAAGACGCTATGGAATGAGCATGATATATATCTCACATGATCTGGCATGCGTCGCTGAGATGAGCGATAGGGTCTCTGTGATGTACGCTGGATATATTGTAGAGGATGGTGACGTTGTTAGCATCTATAAGCGTCCAGCTCATCCATATACAAAAGGTCTTATTGCCGCGGTTCCATCGCCAACTAGAATTGAAGAGGGCAGAATTGTTTCGATTCCAGGCTCCCCTCCAGACCTTAGGATTCCTATTAAGCACTGCCCATTCGTGGATCGGTGTCCTATGGCTAAGGATATTTGTAGGGAAGCTCTGCCTGAATATCGCATCATTGATGGTAGACGTGTGATGTGTCACTTTGCTGAGGATCTCGCAGACCTAGATCCATTTGAAGTTTGGGGCGAGTACTGGGAGAAAATAGAGTTTGGCGAATAATTCCTGTTTTTGTTCCACAATTTTGAACCCTACTCTTATGGATCTCTACTATTTGTCTTTCTATTTTTATAACTTAGAACTCCCATGAAAATTCCCAAACATGTTGGGAGTAATTGAGATTCTAAAGAGCTTTAAGAGTCTCAGAATATATTTTGAAGGATCAAAAGGAATAGGATTATATGAATGCTAAGAAACAAACATATTTCATCTGAGACATGTCAATCCAAGAAGGTTTTGCATATAAATATATGGATTAGTGAGTTAGTATGTCGAAACTATTTTTCTGATGGCTCCCTCTATCACTATTGGCATGTTTTCCTCCGCAAATCGCTTTGCTTTGTCGAGTCTTGCTTCATTATTAGAATATATTTTGAGAATAACATCATTTTCTCTTACATATCTCCCTCCTTTAAAAGGAATTACTACTCCTGCCCCTATATCTTGAGGAGCCCCTGCTCTTCGTGCTATCTCCATAATTAACTGATTGTCTATCTGAACGACATAGCCATTCGCATTTGCCCTTATCTCAGCCACATAGCTTCCGATGGGAATATCATCCTTTCTAATATTTGGATTCCCACCTTGGGCTTCAACAATCTCCCTAAATTTTCTAAGTGCTTTTCCAGATTCTAATATGTTCTTAGCCAATCTTTGTCCTTTCTCAGTAATCCCAACGAGCTCAAATAAAATTCCAGCAAGACCCGTTGACTTCTCAATGAGTGATGTTGAAGGTCGACCTCCCTCCAGAGTTTCCAAAGCTTCTAAAGCCTCTAAAGCAACTCCTACTGTGTGACCTACGGGCTGCTCACCATATGTTATCGCACACCTAAGTGTGATCCCCAGCTGATTCGCAACAACTAAAAACTTATTGGCTAATATCGTGGCCTCACGTATTGTTCTAACTTTTGTTCCACGTCCTTGGGGTATATCCAGAACCAAATATTTTATGCCCATAGCCTTCTTTTTTGCAAGAATAGATGCTATCATCAACGAAGTGGGATTCAGCTGAATGGCACCTTGAACCTCAAGGAGAATATCATCAACAGGAGCAAGATTCAGTTTTCTTGTTGATACAATACATCCATTCGCCTTCTTAATAACCTCCATGACTTCATCCGCTGTCAGATCCACTGGTGCAAAGATCTCCATTTTTTCAGCGGTTCCTATAGTAGTAATAGACCTTGTTGATGTCTTTGGGATTTTTAGGCCTGTAGCAGCTACTATCGGCACAACGATAAGGGATACCTTATTTCCAGGAACGCCTCCAATAGAATGTTTGTCTACGATATATCTGCCAGGAAATTCGAGAGTATCCCCCGTCTCAACGAACGCTAATACCAATTTGTAGATCTCATCAATACTGAGGGGTTTGTAGTACATCCTTGCAATTATTGTTGCTAACACCATGTCAGAATATTTACCATCCATAATAGTACGGCAGAGATGTCTGTATTCATCAAGTCTCAGCTCTATTCCCTTCAGAAACTTTCTCCAGACCAGATAGCTATCTCCTAGCATTATTATCACTTAGTTATTCTACAAAAACTTCTCGCAGATATTATGTAATTAAGAATCATGTTCATAAGACTAAAAAATCCTGCCTGAGATAGAACAAAGTCTTGAAAAGCATTTTGTTTTTCTAGGCTGTTTTTGATGTCGAGGGGAAGGGCATAAGGAAATTCCGAACTGTTTTTGGCTCTTTATTACCGAAAAAGACTTAATAGCAAATTAGACGGTGTTTGATTATGTCTGCGCAAGTTTTTGCATTTAAGTATGGTATATCGACATCGATACTTAATCTAAGGCGTAATGAGACTCTACTTGATGCAACCGAATTCGCGATAAAACACGGATTTGAACATGTAGAGATAGTCGCAGATGGTGTGCATCATGTTGTATATATCTCTGACGAGGAAATAGGGAAAATTCGTGAGCTAAGCCATAGGAATAAAATTTCTCTCTCGGTTCATGCTCCATACTACTCAATAGATCTCGCAAATCTCAGCGAGAGAGTGAGAAGATTTGCTATTGATGAAGTTATAAATGCTCTTCATTTCGCTCGTGCAATATCTGCTAAGTGGATAACGGTGCATCTTGGCTTCAAATTTTATCCAACAAAAGTCCTATGGAAAAGGGCTTTTGAAAAGCTTTGCGATTCATTAAGTCAAATCCTCTCACTTGCGGAAGAATTGGGTGTTATCGTGGGCATGGAGCTCAGAAGCGGTTACTTTGATTTGGGACACCCTGCGCTTCTAGATAAAGTGTTGAATAGATTCGATGATAACAAATATATCGCAGTTGTGATAGACACGGCACAACTAGCAGGTTTTCCTAATCTTCCAATGATAGATGTAATAAGTAGGTTTAAGGACAGGATAATATCTTTTCATGTCCGCGATGTTAACCCAGAGATAGGCAAAGACATGTTAGCTTGTGGCGAAGGGATAATAAATTGGCATGAATTCGTAGATATTCTACTTCGATTGGACATAAAGAAAACTCTCGTTTTTGAAGTTTCAGACAAGGAAGGTGCCCTGCTGTCTAGGGAGTACCTAGAAACAATAGTATATGAAAAACTGCACCCAGAGATCATCGAAGAACGCGAATCTATCGGACAGCAGTATGGTGAGGCGGGGTGACGTCTATTAGAATGGGCGATTTAACTATATTGGAACTTCACGACTATGGGCTTCAATCGAAGCTTGTACATAAGTACATTAGGGATCCAATACATATATATATACCATTCTCTAAACTTGAAGAACTAGTAATTGATAGTGAAATTTTTCAAAGACTGCGAAGAATACATCAGCTCCAGGTGGCTTATAGTGTCTATCCTGGTGCGACACATACGAGATTCCTACATTCTTTAGGTGTTATGCACCTCGCAGGAAAATTTGCTCTTGCTCTTCTTCGAATGACACATTCATTCCAGAATCAGGAAACACTAGAACTTTTGAGGAAAATAAAATTTGATGTCCCATCCTTCGAGGATTTAGGGATAGATAATTCATCAACATTACTCTCACTTCTAATGGCTGCGCGGCTCGGTGGGCTCTTACATGATATCGGTCATATGCCCTTTTCACACGCGTTTGATGAGGCAATAATAGCCAATAGCAGAAACATTCAGAGTGTAGGGATATATTCGCATGAGGATACAGGATATTTTATATACCGAAACTACCTCCGAGATATCATCGAGAGATTTGTTAGAGAAAACTACGAGGAAATAGGTATAAACACTGATGTTCTTCTAGAAGCTGTTGATGCGATAATGGCTCCCAGCAAAGCTGAGAAGCATAAAAGAGACATATATGTTGTTCTAAGGCATGTTGTCAAAGAATTTCTGTATCCCGCCGACATAATAGATTTCTGTTTAAGAGACTCGTACTTCACAGGAGCTATTGAATATGGCAAAATAGATGTAGACAGATTATTTATGTTTTCAATAATACTTAGGCGAGAATCCCCAGACTCAGAAAATCTAATGATAGGTCTTCTCAGAAAGGCTTTGGGAGCTCTCAGAGCCTATCTATATTCGAGAATGTGGCTATTCAACAACGTATATTTCCATAAGTTCTCGAGGCTTATGGACTACGCCGTTAAAGATCTTATCCGAGAAATATATAGGAGAGAAATAATAGATTTTGATAGTATCCTCATCGGAGTAGCTAAGGGCGAGGAACAAGCAATAGAGGAACTAGCGAAGCTCGATGATAGCTACATTCTATTTAAGGCTATTGAGAGCGGAATACCAACACTAGTGGAATATGCCAGAAGAATCTTATATCGTAGACCCCACTTAAAGGAAGTCTTTGCATTAGAAATAACAATAGACCCCGCAGAGATAGAGCGGGTGAAATGTGCGAAGGATTTTGATGAAATAACAAATAAGCTCAGAAAAGATATAGCTGAAAGCTTAGGAATATCCCCAGAGGATATAATCATTGACTCGCCTCCAATAAAATTCTTTCCCTTGAATCCATATCTGCCCCGAGCAGCGTTTCCTATCGTTGATGCTGAAAAACAAACAATTGTTAATGTTCATGAAGCTCATGCCTGGATAGTTTCTGGTGCGAGAATATCGGATCTCGCGGTGTTTAGAGTTCTCATGAAAATAGAGGCAATAAGACATACAGGTCTAAGTGTGGATATGCTTAGAAGAAAAATCTCACAAATTGTTAGTGGAATCGAAGATGAAATAAAGAGTGCTTTCATAAAGAAATATTCCAGCATAACATGGACCGTAACTATGTAAAAATGAATCTTGATTAAACATGACCGTATACATTAAGGTATCTAGGGAAAAAATATGGGTGCTAAACAACGAATAAAAATAGGAGACACACTAATAGAGTCATCAAGGGAGTTTCCATGGGAGACGATAAAAGAATTAGCAAAATATCTGAAACGTATTGCTAGGTGGGATCCAGAGCAAAAAATCTGGATTATCTCTTGGCGCATATTTAGCAGAATCGATGAATTCATTAGTTTCATAAACAAGAAACTGATATATGTGGATCAGGTGTATGCCTATAGACTTTTAGAAGTTATTGAGAAACTCATGGGAGGAGTGCCCAAAAGTATCATTGATAATGAGAACGATATGATATATTTGTTGGTGATAGGCGAAGATCCATACGAGATAGTGAAGCAGGTCGATCGTGGTCTTCTTCCAATAAGATTAGTTGAAAGATCTGTATCCATCAACGACATAGGTGAAATACCAGTAATGTATCTAGCAATAAAGCTTAGTAGAGTCTATGAAATAATGGATTCTAGAGCGATAGATAAACTGCCGCTTCCACTTCGAGAAGCCTTAATGGAAGCAATACCAGAAAGACCAAAACAAATTGTCAGAATCAGAGTGACTAAGCGAAATAGAATAATAATCCGAATACCTAAGCCTATCTCCGAAGAACTTATCAACGAGATAAAAGAGTTAGGCACAATATGCTACTATGTTGAATCCGCAGAAGGCGGTTACGAAGAGCGCATAATAGATGCCTATAAAATATTTGAAAGAGGCGGATGCCTGGATATATACCTACCCCCCTTCGCAGCAGGATTCGTAGAGGAGGTTCTCGAAAAGTATGGCTTTGAGGTCGATGTGGATTATCAGCTTCCCGAACAGAAATTAGATTACCTAAAAGAAAACTTTAAGTTGTATCCGCATCAACTTCAAGCTCTCATGAAGTGGGTAGAGAATGGCAACAAAGGAACTATTGTGTTTCCTACAGGAGGCGGAAAAACAATTGTTGCCATAGCCGCTATTGTTAGATTAAAAGTACCAACAATAATATTTGTGCCTAACCTATGGCTGCTGAATCAGTGGAGAGAAAAAATAGCTCAGTTCGCTGGTGTTTTGAAACATAAAATTGGGGTTCTAGGAGGCGGAGAGAAGGACATAAAAGATATAACAGTAGCTACCTATCAGTCAGGAGTTAAAAACATCGAGATTTTAAGCGGAAGGTTTTGGCTAGTAATTTACGATGAATGTCACCATGTGCCAGCAAGAACATTTAGAAGGGTAGCTATGAATCTTAGAGCTCCATACAAAATGGCTTTATCCGCAACCCCTAAGAGGAGGGACAAAAATGAAGTCCTACTCTTTAAACTTGCTGGAAATATTGTGTACTCAATAACATACTCTGAATTGGTAAGACAAGGACTCGTAGCCCCTATGGTGTATAGACGCATCTATGTTCCATTACCACCTGAAAAAATTTTGGAGTATCATAGCATAGCACGGGAGGTTGATTTAGAAACCAATGAGTTAAAACGCAAACAGCTCATCAACCGAATGATAGCTGTTGCCCAGGAAAACCCCACCAAAATCGAGGTCATAAAGGCAATAGTAGAGAAACATAGAAATGAGAAGATATTCATCTTTGCACCAACAATTCGTTTTGCAAAGCAGATAGCGAGGGAGGTCAATAAGATAGCCCCAGCAGTAGCACTTACAGCTGAAACCTCGAGAAGTGAGGAAGAAAGGATTGTAAGGAAATTTAAAGCATGCATACTACAAGTGTTAGTTATTATTCGTAAAGCGGAAGAAGGGGTAGATATAGGTGATGCGTCTGTTGCAATAATAGTTGGTGGTTCGAAGCAGGAAAGAGAATTTATTCAGCGAGTAGGACGTGTTCTTAGATTAGATCCACAGAAAACAAAAGTGGCTTGGGTATATGAATTGGTATCAGAAAACACTGTAGAAGAATCGATGGCCAAAAAGCGTGGGGGCCTAAAATTAGTTAGAGAAATCGCGGATTACGTAATAAAAAAATATGGCATCCCAGCGATACGGAAAATCCGCTGGGAACCAGGAGTACAAATAGACTAACTATCAGCACGCCTTCTTCCCCAATCAACAAGCTTACGAATCGCCTTGGCTATAAGTTCTGCCTCAGTATAGCTCATAGTCGGATATAGGGGGAGCCAAACCGTAGTACTCGCCAGGTACTCAGCCATTGGAAGACGCATTGAGGAGTAATCTGGATATCTAATGATGCGAGCAAAGTAATTTATGTTCGAATCATTTATATTTCTGAAAAACTGGGTCTTATGAAGAGGTATATGGTATCCCTTTCTAGCAGATATACCCTCAGCGTTCAATGCCTCAACAAATCTGTCACGCGACCATCCAATAACCTTGGGATCTATCTGAATAGCATAAATATAGAATGCATGTTTCTTATTAGGAGGCTCCCTTGGTGTTCTTATTCCAGGAATCTCGGATAGGAGCTCCGTAAGATAACGAGCAATTTTTCTGCGGGCTTCCACAAAGGCGTCTAGTTTGCGTAGCTGAAAATAAGCTATTGCGGCTTCGACTTCGGATAGCCTCATATTATATCCGAGTCTGATATACTCATAGGCTCCTTCAGCTCCTATAAGAACTCTTAGTTCACCATGGGCTCTAAGTAGTCTTATTTTCTCGGCTATTTCATCGTCATTAGTGGTTATTATTCCACCCCAGCCCCCAGCAGCTATTATTTTGGAGGGATATAAACTGAAAACAGCAATATCACCGAGACTGCCCACCTTACGTCCTTTATATTCTGCACCATGTGCGTGGGATGCGTCCTCAATAATAGGTATATTTTTCTCCTTCGCGATTTCGCTTAGAGCATCAAAGTCCACGGGAAGGCCATATAAATGAACGAGGCATATCGCATCAAAATCATCAACTTCGCGTACATTATTAGGGTCAATGTTGCCATCTGGAAGGACATCCACAAAAATCGGCACAGCACCTGCATGTATTATTGTAGATGCCGAAGCAATAAAGGTTAGAGGCGTTGTGACAACTTTTGAATTAAAGGTAATATTAAATGCTAAGAAAGATAAAAAGAGCCCAGCCGTCCCACTACTGACAGCTATAGCATGTTTTGTACCTACATATCTGGCAAACTCTCTCTCCAAAAGTTCTGTGTATCTTCCGCATACAAAAATTTTTGTCTTAAGAATATTATTAACAACATGAACTTCATCATCAGTTAGTATTATCTTGGTGAAAGGTATTCTTATTTTCGTAACAGGTTCGCCTCCTAGAATAGCTGGTTTGCTGGACACGGCCATAAGTATCACCTAACAAAATTGATTAAACATCTTCTTAATACTCAAAAATTCCCAAGGGGATAATTCCGATACAGAGACTCAATAATTCTTTTAAGAAAACGTCAGATGGTTGTATAGGTTACTCACCTTACCTTTATTGGAGACCAGAATTCCAGTAAAATAGCTATTAAATTAAATAGGTTTTTGGATATTTAATTTCCAGAGATATTGTATATTGTGATAACCAATCGTGATTAGACCTGGTGGCTATAATGTCTGAAAGTTCCAAACTTTCTACGAAGGAAGTTATTGAGAGATACAAAAAAGTTAGAAAAGAGAGGCGACGATACGCTATAAAAAGTTTCTTCAAAATAAAGAGAGGGGCTTTTGGATTAATAGTTCTTGTTGCATTGACGGTACTTTCTGTGCTTTCCCCATGGCTGGCTCCTAAGCCCCATAAGTTCAGACATGCACCTCTTTCACGTCCAGAATGGTTTCGGATATTTGATCCCAACGCCTTAGGCGGGGATTTCTATATAACGAAGAGAACTTTCGCACAGGAGAGCGACATAAGAACATCACCAACCGACATATCCAACATCCCAGATGGAGTAATATATCCATATTTTAATATTCCTAATGTCTTTCAATGGCCCAGCTTAACATACAGAATGTACATTGATAACACTAAAGGAGCGAAAACACCTGATGGTGCCGCTGTTCTAGAAATTATTGATGACACC
>JAHKKZ010000059.1 GCA_029856685.1 Candidatus Njordarchaeota archaeon | reverse complement strand
TATACTCAAAACGGAGTTCTACTCAACAGAATTAGCACTGGAAATACTGAAGAGAGAATACTTAGAGCTCCACGGATAAATATTCCTGGATCTAATAATACTCATGAGAAATGCCTAGGAAAATATCTTTTAGGTCTTAGCAGAGAGAACATTAACACCTAGTCGAGTGAAAATGCTGAAGATAATGAGCATTAAGCTCTCCTAAGATTACTTATTCTTCCAAACAGAGACCAGCGGAGTACGCCCAACGAGCCAGATAACGCTCCAGAAAATGGGAAAATTCAGTATTTATCTTACTCTCGATTGCGTGGTCTAGCAATTCGGCTACGTATTTATTTCCTAGGCGATCCTCTACGAGATATGTTGTGGCGACATTTATATCTATGGCGTATCTACTCCCCAAAAGTTGTTTCTCCAGCATCAAAAAATACCTCTCTAAGCTCTCTGGCCCTCACCCGTACAACCTCACGTATGGGTCTGAGAATGACAATGTCTTCACTAATCTCTAGCACTAAGCGGTCTCCCTTCCCAAGCATAAGTTTCTGCCTTACCTTTTTAGGTATCAATACCCTCCCCCTATCATCGATTCTCACAATGAATTTTTCACCCAATTTAGTCACCATCAAGAATAATAATCGGGAAAAATATTTGACTTCCTACCATTTAGAATAAATTATATCTAAAGCTCACTAACTAGAAACAGTTAGGTTCTTCGAGAAGTTTGTTATAGTGGAATGACCTGTTAATTGGGAACAAATTCTAGCAAAGAAAGCAACCCCAAATGTTATAATGGGAATTTCACTTTAGTATGGGAGTTCCTATTGTGATGCGGTGTTTGGTATGCCGTTCAAAGTGTTTAGGAGGCTTGAGATTCCCGATGTTATTCTTGTGGAGCCTGTAGTATTTCCAGACCATAGGGGGTTCTTCAAGGAGATCTACAAGAGAACGGACTTCTTAGCTAATGGAATCCCATATGACTTTGTCCAAGCAAATGTTAGTAAATCGCGTAGAGGTGTCGTCCGAGGCCTACATTATCAGCTGAGACCCATGGAGCAAGGAAAACTTGTTATTGTGATTCGTGGAAGAATCTATGATGTTGCTGTGGACATTCGTAAGGGATCTCCTTGGTTCGGTAAGTATGCTGCAGCGGAGCTAAGCGAGGATAACCATCTAGCTCTATGGATACCTCCTGGCTTTGCACATGGGTTCCAAGCTCTAGAGGATGACACAGTGGTACTATATCTGGTTACGAAGGAATATTCTCCGCAGCATGAACGGTGCATCCGTTGGGATGACCCAGAAATTGGTATTGATTGGCCGATCAAAGAAAATGTTATACTGAGCGAAAAAGACAAAAAGGGGACTCCTCTACGGGAAGCAGAAACAAACTTTGAATATGAATATACAAAGTAAAACTTCTTCATAGCAGTGAAACACGTGTATTTTGTGAAGTAGAGTAGGGTCTTTTAAATGCGTGTGCTTGTCACAGGAGGGGCGGGATACATCGGCTCAACCCTAGTAAGAATGCTTCTCGACTCCGGATATGACGTCATATGCCTAGATAGGCTATTCTTCGGCATAGAACCTATACGTGAACTGCTTGATAATCCCAACTTCAAACTGGTTAAGGATGATATAAGGTGGTTTGACCCAAAGGTCCTTAGAGGCGTCGATGTCGTTATTGACTTAGCGGCACTCTCTAATGACCCAGCTGGAGAACTTGACCCCGCAAAAACATATGATATAAACTATCTTGGTAGGATGCGTGTTGCGCGGTTAAGCAAGGAATATGGGGTCAAAAGATACATATTTGCGTCGACATGTAGTGTCTATGGTTTTCAAGAAGAAATAGTTAATGAGGAATCACAATTAAATCCACTAACAACATATGCAAAATCAGCGATGCTGGCTGAAAAAGACCTTCTTCCCCTGGCAGATAGGAATTTTGTTGTGACAATACTTAGATTCGCAACAGCTTATGGCCTATCATACAGGATGAGATTCGATCTCGTTGTGAACGCGATGACACTATCGCTATACAAAAAAGGTGTGATAATGGTGGGTGGCGATGGCCAACAAAAAAGGCCTCTTGTCCATGTTAAGGATATCTCGAGGGCTATAATAAAAGTGATTGAGGCTGAGCCAGACATAGTGAATGGAGAAATTTTCAATGTGGGAAGCAACAAACAAAACTATAGGATTATAGACCTAGCAAAAGAGATTGGCGAAGCGGTAGGGAAGCCCTACAGAATAGAGTTCTATGGAGAGATAGATAGAAGATCATACGAAGTCGACTTCACGAAAATCAGAACAAGACTAAACTATGAAACAAAATACACGGTTAGAGATGCGGCGCGGGAAATATATCAAGCCCTAAAAGAAGGAAAGGTTAAGGATGACCTAAGAACAATAACTGTCAAGTGGTACAAACATCTGCTCAATACCTATAGACTCATAAAAGATGTTGAACTTTATGGAAAATTGCTCTAAAAACTTAAAATCTTTGCATAATTTTTGGGTATATCTTACTATCTCATCAATGGAACCAAAGTCAATAGCTATGATCTCTACTTCTATGTTAATGTCTCTGCATTTTTTGTTCTGCTTTACAAGGATAGGAATTAATTGTTTAAATGTTACCTATTTTTGGGAAAAAGGCCTTTCGCATTCCATAGTGGAAAATGCTGTGTAGCGGATGTTAATATCATTGGCTTCCATCGTTTTGGCATAAAAATAGTATTGTATTTAATACCATTATGCATCAAAATCGGTTCATATGTTAGACCATTTTGATTTATTATAGTATTGAATAGTATTCTATTTGGTGATCGAAACTTGTCGATTCGTAATATATTGGAGGATGTCATTTCTTTTTGGAGAAGTATTGCGTTTAATGCTAAGGTCATACCGAGGATGTATAATCTGCCAAAGAAACCAAGGGAGATTGTTGTCATTAGTGGTGTTAGGCGTGCTGGGAAAACGTATCTGCTTTTTCAGCTTACTCAACACTTGTTGAAGAGTGGTGTCGATGAGAACCAAATTTTTTATGTGAATTTTGAGGATGAGAGAGTATTGCCACAGACAGTATTTTTAACTGAACTAATCCCAACAATAAGGGAGCGGTTCTCTCAGCATGCAAAACTGTATCTGCTTCTCGACGAAATACATAAGATTCCAAATTGGAGTGCATGGCTGAACAGGCAGTTTGAGAAGGGACACTTTTTGTATATTAGTGGCTCTACAACCGATTTGCAACCCAATAAAATTGCCAAGATTTTGCGTGGGAGAACAAAAACCATCACAGTATACCCCCTATCGTTCAAGGAGACATTGTTATTCAAGGATATTAAGACTGAGGATCTACCAATCGAAGAGCGCCGTTCTATACTTATGGGTTATCTGCATGAATACCTCAGATACGGTGGTTTTCCTGAAGTTGTTCTACTTGATAACTCAGGCGAAAAAATAATTAAACTCCAAGAGTATTTCAGAGCCATAATGTATAGGGATGTCATAGAGGCTAGCAACATAGAGAACGAAACCCTGCTGGAAATAATACTGAAGATATTACTTGACTCGACCTACTTTGGATCCGCAAAACTGTATAACACACTGAAATCCATGGGAATAAAGACGAGCAAGAACACAATACTAACCTACAAAAAAGCCATAGAATCTTCCTACATGCTATTCCAAACAGAAATATTCTCATATAAAATCAAAGACAGAATGCAATACCCAAAAAAAGTTTATTGCATAGATCAGGGCTTGAGAAGAGCCATAAGCCTAGCATATGCCAAAAGCGAAAGCAAAGCTCTAGAAAACGCAGTCTTCATAGAAATACTACGTCAAATAAACCCTACGACAGAATCAGTATTTTACTACAGAACACGACGAGGCTACGAAGTTGACTTCGTAATTCTCAAAAACTACAAACCGAAAACACTGGTGCAAGTAACCTACGAACTGGAACAGAATGTCATAAAGCGAGAAGAACGTGCATTGCTCAAAGCCATGGAGGAATTCCAACTTAACAAGGGATACATAATAGCAAACATTGACCACAAACAAATAAAAACCATCGGTGCAAAGAAAGTGTACTATATACCAATGTGGGAGTTCTTCATAAACAGTAAAAAGTACATCGAATAGGGAGCATAGGACAAATGAATTCTTAGATCAATCTATTTATCCTTCTTTAACATGCGAATATTTTGCTATTCTTTGATGTGTTGTGGTGTTTTTTGTGGAGGTATCTGTTATTATTCCGACGCTTAATGAGGAGATAAGTATAGCTAATGTTCTTTCGAGAATACCTAGGGCTGTCTGGGAGCATGGCGAGGTTATCGTTGCGGATAGCTCTACGGATAGAACACCAATAATTGCGAGGAGGTTCGGTGCTAAGGTAATAAGGGTTCCGAGACGCGGGAAAGGCTATGCTATGAGGATTGGTGCTCAATATGCGACCATGGACAAACTTATCTTTATGGATGGTGATGGTCAGGATCCCCCAGAATACATACCGCTGATAGTTAAGGCCCTAGACCACTTCGATGTTGTGCTCTGTGCACGCCACCCAGGACACCCCGCAGGAGACTTCATTCAAAGACTAATCTCCTATGTCTCGATGAATCTTATGAGAATATTCTTCAGCCGCACATATTTTTATACTAGAGGAGACCCACTACCAGGTTTCAGAGGGATACATAGGGACATCTGGGAGAAGATGAATCTCCACTCGGATAATTTCCTGATAGAAACAGAGATGAACATAAAAATCGTAAAGCTCGGACTAAGAATACTTGAAATACCAATACCGATAATCCCACGCATAGGGGGAGCGGCAAGAAGCAGATTTCTGAGACGCATAGACCAACTATTCAAAATAATAATCACAGCACTGAGAGGAATAAAAAATCCGACGCAGAAGGAAGCAAGGTTCTACTTCATGGAGAAAGCGCTTGGATCGTACATACCTCCTAAAATGAGTAGACCAATAGAAAATAAGTAGTTTAGGTATTCTCTTTGCCTTCTTCTTCGAGATCCGCAATGAAATTGATGATGACCTCTGCTGAAAGGCGAAATCCCTCTTTTACCATTTGATATAGGTATTTCTTGAGATCATCAATAGAGGTTATTCTAAGCAATAGTAGAAGCTTTAGTAGGAATAACGTTCCATGAATTCTGATTCCCAACATTTTTCCGACTTTTCTTGCTTTTTCATCATCGATTATGGCGATGGCTTTTTCTCATTGCTAGGGCTAAAACCGAAGCTTCTCCTCGTCCAAGCCGGAAAGTTTCTGCTATGAACCTCATTTCATCTAGGTTTTCTCAACAAAATCATTTATTCTCAGAAGACATCACTTCAAACTCGTCGTAACCTCTTTATTAAGTAAATTTTATATCTAGTATACTAAAAAAATATTTTACTAGTGATTTGAAGTGGTGCTTGTTAAGGTCACAAGAAACTATCAGATAACAATACCCGCTGAGTTTAGGAAGAGGCTGGGCATAAAAGAGGGCGATGTTCTAAGTCTTGAACTGAGAGGAGATACTATTATTGTGCGGAAAGTTGTGAGGCAACGTAGGAGAATAAGGCTAGGAAAGAAATTATATCCAGAAGATATAGAGCGAGGAATAGATAGGGGGAGCAGAGAGTGCGTGCAGTGATAGATACGAATGTTCTAATCTATGATTGTGTTGAGGATTCAATATATCATAGTGAGGCTAGCGATATTCTGGACTCACTTAAATCCTGGTACATACCCATCATCGTCCTCTTCGAATTTGTGTGGTTTTTCCGTGCTGAGAGACTAAGTATACATGAGATCTACGACCTAATCATACAGTATCTGGAGGATCCACGATGTAGGGTTATTTCTATAAGAACAGATATCTTCGTCGAAGCGCTGAGCATCATTCGTGATGAGAAACCTTCGTTAGCAAGAATAAATGATAAGACTATTGTTCTGACTGCTAAGAACCTAAAAATACCGATAGCCACATTTGATGAAAAACTTAGAAAACAAGCATCAAAGATAGGAATAGAAGTCCTACCAAAGAAAATCAAGAAGATATGAAAATGCATGTATATCTAGTTTTAAGTCTTCTATGCGGTGTTATGATAATGTCGATGAACACGTATGATTCTGAGCTTTTATTGAAGCGTGCTGCTTTTAAGCTTGACTATGGCGACGGCATATTTGCCTACGCGATATATCGTCCTGTGGCCTATCTTATTCTTAAGGCACTAAGAAATAGAAGGGTTAACCCAAATAAAATAACTCTGCTCGCTATGACCCTATATACCCTTGCTGGAGGAGTACTAATCATCGAGTACGCTCCACAGTCCGGGCTCGCGTCGAATTCTCTTCGTCCTATACAGGAATTTTTAGTGAATGCCGATATTTTCGGTCTTAACCTGGGGATTATCATGTTTCTCCTGCTATACAACTTTGCTTTAATTCTCGACTGTTTAGACGGTAGTATCGCCAGGTACTTTGGGATTAGTAGTGCTATGGGCCGTATGCTTGATTGTTTCTCGGACAGCGTGGGACATCTATTCATAATGGTGGGTCTCATCCTAATGCTACCAGAATACTCGCCTCTCATAGCATCCCTTTTCTTCCTCTACTACGCACTAGCATTGACATACCTATCATATATGTTTGAGTTGGTTAAGGTGGGGAGGATTCCCGATGAATTTGTAAAACCAATAATCCAGATAGGAGATTTCAAAATACTCGTAGGAACACTAGATAACTTCGTGATGGGCATAAACCTCATCTTCATATTTCAAGCACTAAACCTCAATCTCGGCCTATATCTCCTACTTCTTAATATCTTCTGGGGCTTCCTACTCTTCGGCTTAGTTCTTAGCATCGGATTACTAGGAATCGAAATAACAAAATAATCTCCCATAACTCTAATATCCCATCAGACAGAGAATTTGGCTCTCTGTAGAGATTGCCCCTGTTTTTGAGCTTCAAAACCTCTATAAGAGAGCCCTCATATTTGCCTCGGAATTTAATTTATTTTAATTAATTTTAATGAGATTTCATGAATTGGTGATCGTGATGACCAAACTATTTGTACTGGGTATAGATTCTGCGGATCCTTCACAGGTGTTTGGCCCTTGGCTTAAGGAACTACCGAACATGAGGGAGATAATAAGCAGCGGTTCCCATGGAAAAATAGCAAGTACAGTTCCTCCGATAACTTGTCCAGCATGGATGGCTTCTCTTACGGGGCTTAATCCCGGGCATTTTGGTCTCTATGACCTCAGATATATCAAAAAACACTACTTTGAGTATTCTCTTGTCAATTCGCGTCTCATACCGTTCAAAAAGGTTTGGAACTACCTTGGTGAGCACGATAGGTGGTCTATAACTGTGATGATACCCACAACATATCCCCCGCAGAGAATAAAGGGCGTTCAGGTCGCAGGCTTTCTGACTCCAGATACAAACGCCCAGTTTACATGGCCACCAAAAATAAAGGAGGAGATACTCAACGTTGTTGGCGGTGCGGATAAATACATAATTGATGTCTACGGATACAGGAAGATGGATCCTAAGAAGCTCTATAGTCGTCTCATTGAGAAGGTTGACCATGACTTCAAAATAATAAGGCATCTAGTTCAGAACCATAAATGGGACTTCTTTATGGCTGTCATAATGTCGATTGATAGGGCTCAGCACACACTATGGAAATTCTTCGATAAGGAGCATCCAAGGTATATTGAGGATCCGGAGCTTAAGGATGGTCTACTCAACATCTATAAGAGGATAGACCAGAATCTCGGGGAACTCATGGATCTCCTCCCTGAGGACACAAACTACATAGTGTATTCCGATCATGGAGCCAAGAGGATGATCGCTAGGATAAATGCTAATGAGATCCTCATAGAGGAAGGATTTCTAAAACTCAACAAATATCCTAAGAACCCCATGACTATTGGCGATGCCTTTAGGGAGGGATACATAGACATGAGGAATACCGTTGCATTCGCGATAGGGGCCTACGTAGCGCAGGTGTTCATAAACACTATAGACAAACCTATGGGGAAGGTATCCGAGGAGGAATACTTGGCGATCAGACAGCAGATAGCTGATGCTCTAAGGGAAGTCAGAGGCCAAAACGGAGAGAAACTGGATAACAGAGTATTCTTCAGGGAGGACGCATATAGAGGCGAGAAGCTCAGCGTCATGCCAGACATAACAGTGTATTTTGACAATCTCCACTACGGCTCAAACGAGATGATAGGATTCAAAGGTTTCTACAGCTTGGAAACACCAAAAGGTGCGGATGACTCAAACCATGGAGAATTCGGAATGCTGATGATGAGTGGCCCAAACCTGCCCAAGAAGAATATCAATGGTGCTAAACTCGAAGACATGGCACCCACGATTTTAGATCTATTCGACATAAAAGTAGACACAAAGTTTGATGGAAGATCTCTGCTCTAGGTGAAAAAATTATGAGGCTTGGGGAGCCCCACGGAGGCCGCCTAGTTGATAGGAGAGTAGAAACAAGAAAAAGGGAGAGGTTAGTAGAGGAGGCAAAGGAGTGTCCGAAGCTCGTTGGGGATGGGAGAATACTTAGTGATGTCTGGCAAATCGCGACTGGGGGTTTTTCTCCCCTCGAGGGGTTCCTAGTTAGGGAAGATTATGAAAGTGTTGTTAAGGAGGCTAGGCTTGCTAATGGTATTATATGGAGCTTCCCAGTGGTGCTACCAGTAGACAAAAACTTTGCGTCAGAACTA
>JAHKKZ010000058.1 GCA_029856685.1 Candidatus Njordarchaeota archaeon | reverse complement strand
GAGTTCATGTACATAGTAATGTAGCTGAGAGACATTGCTACTTAAAATTTTGGGTAACCAAAACAAATAAAACAAATATTATAATGAGTAGTATAGGAAATAGTATTTCTCTTGGGGGTAGCCTTGAGAGTAAGTGTATCCATTTTGTTCATTCTTATAATGCTATATATTCCTATTACTCCATACCATATCAGTCTTCGTATGAGCGATAAGGCTCCTATCGTCATACATGCACGACATTACGGAGGTTCTATAGGTCTTCGTGAAAACTCTTCGAGACGTATTGTTCTGGTTGTCGTGAATAAAGATGCTTTTGAGAGGTATAAGAGTCTTATTATCAAGTGGTTTACTTCAACTGAGTATCAAGGATTTGATCTTATCCTAGAGATGAGAGAGTGGATAAGAAATGTTAATGTCCTAAAAGAGCAGTTGAAATCTATGTATTATAGTACTGGAAGACTTATCGGTGTTCTATTTATTTGCTCCAACGATCTCTATAAGAAAGCTGAAATATTTTTTGATGACCCATCGATAACAGAGCATGAATACCCGATGGATCTCTGGATAATGGATTTAGACGGTGAGTATAGGGATAGGGACAGAGATGGGGCAATAGACTATGTGGATGAGGACAGCACAATGCTTCCCGAGATCTTCGTTGCTAGGATAACCACAACATTTGGTTTGGACACAGTGGAACATGTGTTGAATAAGTCCCTAGCTATCCTAACAGGTGACATGCCTCTATTAAAAAACGCATCGATATTCATAGACAATGACTGGGCATACTTCGCAGACTACATTGAGGGTTGGTTCTCAGATTTCTATAACCCAATAAAAATAATTTCAGATCCAGAACAGACAAACGTTCTAGAATTCTATGAGATGCTAAAACCAGCTTCCGGCCTCTACTTTCAGGCTATCCACTCATCGGAAACAACTCTGTATATTGCGACACCTACTAATAGTTATCTCACCGTTAGTAGCGATACCATCGCCACATCCGAATTCTGTGGAGGCCAACTCTCAATACTATTTAGTTGCTCAGCTGCAAACTACGAAGTGGATCACTACCTCGCTGAGGCATTTCTAAGAGGAAAAACAACACTATTGGTTATATCATCAACAAAGGTAGGCGGATTCTGGTATGGCCAGACCCTAACAGATAGCATCTCACAAAATCTAACATTTGGGGAAAGTTTCAGAAACTGGTATAGAAACATAATAACCAACTACCTCCTTGGCTACGACCCATATTATGACCCGCCCTGGTGGCTTGGAATGACAATGATAGGAAACCCGCTTATATCCTTCAACATAACCACAATACCGCCTATAGATACAGACAACGACAATGTTTTTGATAGTGTGGAGTATTGGTATGGCACAGATCCATACTCAAATGATACTGATGGCGATGGGATATCTGACGGCATGGAAATCCTCTTCCAGCTAGACCCATTGAATGGTTCAGATGCATACTCCGATGAGGACGGCGATAAACTAGCAAACATCCAAGAGATAAATGTACTGACAAATATACACTCCAATGACACAGACAGCGATGGAATCCCAGATGGATGGGAAGTAAACAATAATCTTAATCCACTAAAAAACGACGCACGTTTAGATCCTGATAGAGACGGTCTACAGAACATACAGGAATACGAAGTTGGAACTGACCCCCATGACGGCGACACGGATAACGACGGAATACCGGATGGATGGGAGGTAAATAACGATCTTAATCCTCTAGAAAACGATGCACATTTAGATTTTGATGGCGACACACTCACCAATTTGGAGGAGTATGAGGCTAGGACGGATCCATGGAGCAATGATACGGATGGCGATGGTATGCCTGACGGTTGGGAGGTAGACAACAATCTTAACCCTCTAGAAAACGATGCGTATTTAGACCTCGATAATGATACACTTACAAACATACGGGAGTATCTATTGGGTACAGACCCTCATAACGCTGACTCAGATAACGATGGCGTCTCTGATAGCGATGAGGTTAAATATGGTACTGACCCGACAGATCCTCGGAGTTACCCATTCTTGATAAAATACAAATATCATATCACTGTAGCGATAGTAGTTATACTGATGATTATCATTATGGTTGTGATTCTAAGAAAAAAGAAGAAAAAACCGTTTGGTATAGGATTACAAAATAATAATAATGACGTGAGAAAACTCTATGATAAAACAAACTATTGTTCATAGAGATAAAAAAATCTTTGCCTTAGACATATAAAAATAAAGTAATGTTTTTAATACTCGGTGCTCATAATTGTTCTTCCTGGAAGATCTTTTCACCCCTCTCGAACTGATAATCTTAACAGTCGCAGCTACATGGGTAGTAATGAATTATTTGGCTTTCAGAGGACTAATAGCTGACGAGAACTCCATACTGAGGAGCATGTATAGCTATGGGCAGCTGAGATTATCCTTAGCGGTATTCTCTGCTAGGTTCGTAGCATCGTTTCTACTGCTCGCAAAAACAGAACTATTTCCAGTAGTACAGCTAAGCCTATTCGGATTCGACTTAAGTATAAGCTTGTCGATAATAATATTTCTGCTGATATGGGTCCCAGAAATAATAACCCTCGTACTATGGGGTATAATCTTCTCTGTATTCGCATTAGCGGGTCTTGGGGCGGCCCTATTCATAGACTACCTATATTTCAGTGATCTAGCCATATTATGGGGAAAGATAGGGCCTATCGGGCTGTTCATGATCGTATTAATAATACTCAGCTTCAGATACTTCTCGAATTACAGTATAAGGGAGATAATAAACATGGCAAGGCGCAGATCCATTCTGAGAGGAATACTACTCTTCTCATCAGTAGCATATATGCTTATCGGTGGAGGCATCATATGGAGGGTTCTCATTAGGAGTAGAATCTATAGGGATAGCATAGCCCCAATACTCGAAAAGATCGAGACCGCAACCGCGGCTATCAGTGTTCTGATAATCCTCCTAACGCTACCCTTCCAATTCCCAACAATACCTATTCCCATAAGAATACTCATAATCATCAACACACCGATAGCATTCTCAGCAGTAATCATACTGCTCCAAAGAGGAAAATTTAAGGCTTGGAAAGCAGTATTTGAGATCTACACCGAAGAATTCGCCATGCAGTCTCTAATAGTCAAGGATAAAATAAAGCAACCAAAACTTATGCTCATAGCACTAATTGGAAACTGGGCTGCAATACCCATCGCCTTATACGATGTCGGAATAACGGTCTACTGGCTTATAGGGGACCTTATACTCACCATTATCGCCCTAATAATACTTGGATCCAGATACATATCATCCATGATACGGGCCTCAAAAGAGATAATAGGAGAAATAAGAGCTAAGAACACATAGAGATCTACTTTATTTCGCTACTGCGAATAACCTTTATTTTGGTCTTCGCCACATCATACAATTTTTTGTCGTTGGTTACAAGAATGAGCTTGTTTTTAGTAGCAAAGTAGAGATATGCTGCGTCATAGAATGTTAGTCGCTCCTGTATAGCTATTTCCATGATTTTATCTATATCCTCCTGAATGCGAATAATATTTAGTTTTCTAACGATATTCGCAAAATTGGCCATGAATTTTATGGCGTCGTCTTTTGTTAAGGTTTCAAAGAGAACTGTCTCTTTCCAGATAGTATTGCCCACTTCATACAATGTTAGATCCAATATATAATAGCCAGCAACGAGCTTCTTCCTCTTAATAAGGTCAAGAAGAGCATTGGCATCAAGGAGATAACTCATCTGCTCTCCCTATCCTCCCTAATACTCCTTACTACACGATTAATATCGACTTTACTTAAGATATCAGAACATCTATCAAGACTTTCTTTAAAAAGCTCCTCTTCCCGCATTCTTACTGCCTCCTCTAAGGCATTCCTTATAACCTTATTGATGTTTATACCAAGCTTTTTTGCTCTCTCTTTTAACTCTTTAGGAACCTTTCCAGTAACAACAACAAGGCGGCTCACACGTAAACACCTCATAATTACTAATAATGGTATTACTCATATAAGTATTACCGATCTACTAGTATTTAATTATTATTATGTGCTAAAAAAATCAAGTGTGATAAAACGGAATATTAGAACTCCTAGTCTTATTGCCGGAAGAAGCATCAGAAAAATTATATGATTTCTACGTTGTTAATGAGAGTGGGGTCCATGAGGATAAGAATAGCTGCTATTATCGCTATTTTTATGGTGTTGTGTTGGGTTTATGGTGTTCTGTTGTTAGGTAGCTACCAGGGGTACTATTGTGAAGAGAAATATGTTGTGAATGCTGATATTCCTATATCGATATCAGTAATAAGGCCTAAGGAAATAAGGAGCGATACCCCAATCCTCTTGGTTCATGGCTACTCTGGGAATAGGAAGACTATGAAGCCCCTGGCCATAACCCTAGCGAGCATAGGGTTTGTGTGCGTGACTATAGATCTAAGAGGCCATGGCTCCAGCGGTGGGTCTATGATAGTTACTGATCCTCTCAGAGTAGGATTCTTCGAGGCTGATATTCTTTCGACTCTGAGATATTTGGGTTCTATGGGACTCAATAATGAAAGTGTTATCATGGTGGGTCATAGTATGGGTGGCTCCATAGTCAGCTATCTAGGTATCAAATATGATTTTGTTTTAGGTGTTGTGAGCATAGCGGCGAGTATTGGTAGGTTTGCTGATATTGCTCCCAGAAATTTTAGTGTTGATAATCCTAGGAACGTTTTGTTTGTGCTTGCAGGCCACGATAACTTCGTTAACAGGAGTAGTGTTTATGAAGCCTTTTATCGTTCATTAGGCTTTGTCGGTTCTGAGAATAGATATTATCATGTCGACGGTGGTCTGAAGGCCCTATTTGTTGATTACGGGGCTAATCATATCAATGTTATTTATAGCGAGAAAACGCATAGGTATGTTTCCGAGTTTATCTCCAAACTTGTTTATGGGGATGCTGTGAGGCCAGAGGTATGTGGTAGTGCTTTGAAGGACATAGCCAAAATCTCAGGGCTTATGGGATTTCTCGGAGTTCTCCTAATAATCGGTACTATCCATGTTGGAAGAATAGATGTTGTGTTAATGTCCATGTCGAAAGGGCCGAGAAGGAATATGTTGATCTATATTGTGTTTGGTTTTGTAATATATATTTTGTCGGCATCTTTGCTACTTATAACGACGCATCTTGGTATAGCGAGTCTTACGACTGGTTCTATGGTTGGCTTTGCCTTTTCAGTTTTTCTTGCCTTTAAACCCAAAATAACTTTCTCTAGTGTTCAGAGGAGAGCACATATCCTTATGGATTTTGCTTTCGGCATTTTGCTGTGGCTTGGCACGGTTTTTGTTTTGGAAGTCACCATAGGAACATACGTCATGGAGATTCTGGAGATAATATTAGCCAGAATAATTTTTCTGCCGATATACCTAGTTTGCTGTGCAATGTACTTCCTTGCCTTTAAGATGCTAAGAAATCGCTACTCGTCGGCAAAAAGCATTGTTATAACACTATTAATTTTCGTATCCTACATAGCACTGCTTAGCTTTACCCTCAGCATACTGGGGGCTTTAATACTAACAATAATCTTAGTGAACCTATCGATACAGATCCCTGCACTGATAATCCTAAACAGAAAACAATCGATAGCAGTAACTACCGCCTTATCCCTCCTATACGCCTCGATGCAAATAATATTCACACCGATAATAAGCTTCGCATAGAAATCTGTGATGCTGTTTTTGGGCTCCTCGAGACAATCTATTCGCTTCCGAGGCTGTCTCAGAGACTCTAGGGCCCTCTATCTATGTGTTTTCTTTTTTCTTTAGGATTCTTCTTATGGTTTCCTCTGAGATGTTTATTAGCCTTCTTATGTCTCGTGGGTCTCTTAGGCCATACTCCCTATATGCATGTGCGACCATATGCTCGGTGGTTATTCTGAGAAGCCTCCTTTTCTGAGGGATATGAGTCTTTAGTTCTCTTTCTATCTGCTCTAAAATCGTCAGGACTAATAGGCAGTAGTGATGTTTCGTGATGTTTTCTTCTTCCAGGAGAGTGTCTACCAGCTCCTTCCAATCTATATTTCCCTTCCTAATAATTATTTTTGCATCCTCAATATCTCTTGGCCGAGCCGAAATGAGTTTTGCTAGGAGGAGGTCTGTGTCCGAGAGGAGAAGAAGCCTTAGTTTCCCATACTTCTTCTCTATTGCCCTGTCTATGATCCGTGGGATTATTGGGATTTTGCCTATCTTGTTTGGGTAGATATCTACGCGGGTTTTATCCCTATGTTCATAGACAATGATATCTTTCCTCGACTTCTGTTCGTATCCGAGAATCTCCAATGTCTCGATAAATACCCTCATTTCTGGTTCGCTGAGAAATGCTATGTCTATGTCTTTTGTACTCGTCTTATATCCCCTCATAACCATCTCCGCACCTCCAAATAGAACAGCTTTTATTTCCCTACTGAGATTTGCTCCTATCTCTCTGAGCACATCCTCGCTAAACTGTTTTCTCTTATAAGGTGATAGGTCTATGCCATATAGTCTTGCTAGATCTTCTAGTTCACTCCAAGGTAGAAATATAGGCTCCTCACTTCCCCAGACATAGCGTTCTAGCTGGAAGAGCTTCTCTTCCTGTCTGAACCACCGAGCGTAGAACATAAGTTTTGGATGGTCAATTGTGTAGTAGTGCTTCGCATACAGAAGTGCTATTAAGGTGTATTCCTGCTTTGATTTCGCAGCTAATAGGGAGTGAACTATTACCTCTTCAATACTTATCTTCTTTGGTGGATACAGATATATGTCTCTGTTGGGCTCTATGGGAATCCCATACTTATCATAGACACTGAATGCTGTTGGAATACCATTCGCCCTGAATCCTCGGGGTACCTCCTTAACAATACAGTAGTTGTCCCGGTATATCACATTGGCCTCAGGCTCAACACCCTCCAAAACACGGACAATCTGCATAATTAGGACTCTCAGCTGAGGATCCATAGCCAGGACATACATACCATTAATCTTCTCAACAACACCCCTCATAGATAGGGCGTTAAGTACATTCCTAACATACTTCTCGGTGATACCTAGCTCCATGGAGATATCCTTCACCTTCCTCGGCTCGAATAGCCGAGATAATATCAGTGGCACGCTTCCTCGAAGAATCTCCTCCAAAGGATACCTAGAATCCACCTGTACAATCAAATCTGCCAAGAAAGGAGGAGCCTCCGCAAATCCCCGACTCAGCTTAACCAACCCCATACGATCGAGATCCCTCAATATACTAAGCACAGTAGCATAGGAAAGCCCTAGAACCTCACTCAGCTCACGTGTACGAATCCGCCTCCGCTTGGAAACCAATACTAAAACTTTCACCATGTTTTTACGCATTTCTGTTCTCCCAAGGAAAATAAATATTGAATTCTTTAAATACTTCTTAAAGATTTAGTTACCATAATAGTAACGAAATTTAAAGATTCTTTATAGCGTGTTTTTGTAATTCTCTAAAGCCTCTCTTACGGGTTGAGTCGTAACATGCTATGATTCGATGTTAAATGAGCTTATACCTAACCTTCGCACAACGCCTTGTCTTCTTTCTAATCCCCAGTGCTTCAAGCCTTTTTATTATTTGAGAATTTAAATTGGAGAAAAAGCGAATAAACACAAAAATCGAACGTCTGTTATCTCTCTAACTATAAAAATAGCTATCAACTCGATCGATGTGCCCTGAAGCTAAGCTATAGTCCTGGGTCTTCAGGGATTATTAGTTTTTGGTAATATCTTATGATATCATCTGGTGGATAACCTGGTTGGTTTGTCATGCGGATAAGTTTTACTTTGTTATCAAATATACATATGTTTATTCCTATGCTTCTAACAATATTTCCTTTCCTAACCACTATATAGTAGTGTGGCAGTTCTTTCTTTGTTTTTGAGAAATATATCTCAACGATCCCCCACCTAAAATATCTTATAACCTCGCCCAAGATCCCCGGCACATATTTTTTGAGCACATCCTCCATACACATCTTATCGTCTAATATGAGTACTGTTGCTAGCTCGCCCTCATACTCGCAGACGTCATCTACATTCTTGCACATCAGAATTATCTCAATGTCGTCGATTAGGTATTTATCCACAACTGCCATATATTACCACCAAGTAGACCAGATAGGAGCCCTAAAATTCTTCAGCATAGCTCTCACCACATATAACGTGGATAGGAGTAGAGAAAGTGCTCAAACACACAAAATTCTACATAGAACCCATCGCTGATCGCGTCAACATCGAACTCTAATCTACGTAATCTAAGCACAGATCCTAGATTCTTCTCATATATCGGAATACAGATTGTGCTCAATGGTTTTGTGAAGCAACTTTGAGATATAGCCACGGCCGAGCTCTCTTTTTATATTGATTCCGTCAGATAGGAAATTTGATTCTCCATGGAGGCTGTCCCTGTTAAATCTAGGCTTTGATGTTCTCTGTTCTGTCTGTCTCATGACTATCCACCTGTCCCATTCAACGAAACGCCAAACAACCGGGCGAACAATAATAACACATACTAAACATAGCTATGATTAAAAGCAGACGTATCGAAGATAGTGTCCCTATCCAACCTAACCCCAAACAACAAAAATTGTGTCATATATCCGAAACGCTTTCCACCTGGCGTTTCGTGTGGATGTCCTATATGGGACAAGCATAAAACAATCAGCATCATCAGTTATGTTGCATGTAGCTAGTGTGCCTATAAGTGGTGGTGTCGAAAGACAACGCTGTGTCCCAAGGATGTCCCATGACTTTTCATGTTTCATTTCGTAGGGACATCAGCATTAGGTGTTTGGGTTTTCAGCTCGCATACATGCTTTCTTTGCTCATTGTCTGATATGAAAATCTGTTTGCTTTACATTGCGTAATCTGTGTAATATT
>JAHKKZ010000057.1 GCA_029856685.1 Candidatus Njordarchaeota archaeon | reverse complement strand
TTTTTTAATGGTCTCAGCTCTTTCCGGCCCTTTTTCCCATGCCCTGTTCATTACGAGAAGGAATAATTCTCCCTTATTAATAAAAAATTCTTCAACCCATGAAGGCATCTTTGCCACCATTGGGTTGGGTTTATATATAAAGAGATATTTTACATTAATAATAAAAAATTTGCATCACAAGAAAACGATGCATCGAGATACATATCAAATTTCTATCCCAATGAAAACTGGATGATGATCCGACTCTGTTACTTTAGAGAGAATTAGAGCTTTTCTAACATTTTTCTTCAGATTTTTTGAAACAAAGATATAATCTATTCTCCATCCGATATTTCTCCCCCTCGCACTATAGTGACATCAAACAGAACAAAACCTATAAGGCAACATAAACATAGCATATACCCATCATGGGGTATCAGAACCTATCGGCAACTTACCCATAGAGATAAAGATCCCGAGCATAGAATCGATAATAAGTAGTATATCTAGGACAATTGAGAGTATAGTAGGCGCAGTACGAGGAGGAATATATAGTATAGGAACAGCCCTAACAGGTTTCGGCGGAGGATCTACAGGAGGAGGGTTTGGAGGGGGAGGGAGCTCAGGTTTCGGATAAGTATACTACGGAGAACCGAGAGGACTATGCTAACAAAAAACTGATAGTAATACCGAAGCTCAGATTAGAAACTCGCCGTTACAAGGTATGTGTTATAAAAATATCATGAATCGAATTCATGAGAAAAGTCGGATAAAAAAGAGTTATCATTTAACTATCTTTGAAAGTTATGTTCTTGGAATTTTTAGATATGGGTAGGTGCCGAACATGGAGGCTTCTCGAACAGGATAGTTCAGCTTGACAAACGACTAAAAAAGATACTTGAGAAAGCAATAGTGGAGCTCAGAGATAATATCATCAAAGAATTATTAAGGAAACAGTCCAGATATTAAAAGAAACAGCAATCAACATGCGTAAACTCACGGAGCGCGTCGACCAGCTCACAGTGCGACTCGACGAGCTGACCCAATGAGCCAACCAGCTCACGGTGCAAGTAAGTAGGATTGTTGGTGAGATGGGTGCTATTAAGGGTAGGATTTACGGGTGGGAAATTGTTAGTGGTTTGAAAGGTGTTTTAAGAGGTTTGGCTTTGGATGTTTTTGCTTCTCCTTGGCGTCTTTTTAATGCTTATATCATTGGCGATTGTTTCTTGGCGATAATGGAGATTCATGTGCGTTGTCGAAAGGATTGTGTCGATCAGATTAAGAGAGCTGTGGGAGCTGCTATCGATAAGTTAGATATGAGGCCTGACGCTTTGGCTGTGTTTTCTTTGGAGTGTCCCAGCGAGGATATTGTTGAGTATGGTGCTAATATGGGGGTTGTTGTCGAGAATAGTCCTATTAGATTGGCTAGGAAGCTGAATGAGATTATCAAGAGGAAGACTGGAGCGTAGAACCTCCGATTTTCCTTAAGAATAAGCAAACCTATTTTTTGAGGATTTCCTCTATTATGCGTCTTAGCGATCTTGCTATTGTAAGTGATTTATCATAGTATAGTACTGGGTATTTTGTATCTCTGAAGTGTTTTGAGAGTTTCTTATCAGCTACTACTATTAGATTCCTTACACCCGATCGGTATGCTGCGTCTAATTTTTCTCTTTTCTTCTTAGCGTAGTTCTCCGTCCAGAACCCTACGATTTCTACTATTGCTTTTTTGTTGTTTTTCTTCACTATCAGGTCTGGGATGAATACTGTTTTGTTATCCGTTACTATTATCTCGCTTTCTCTAAGTATCTCGGCCTCTGGGAATAGCCTTCTCAGAAGAACATATAGCTTCGCCTCAATTTCGCTGTCGAATGCCTCAATCTTCCTTTTCCTACCGTAGTATTTCCATGGTGGCTCCAGAAATCTTATTCTTCTGTCATAGCTTGAGATTTCGTATAATGCTTTTCTCTTCCTGTACCTAATCCAGGCCCTCAACTTCCATTTTCTATGTTTTACTAGGGATCCCACTAGGATATAGCTTATATACTCACCGTAGATAGGGGAGGGGTGTTTGAATATTTGGAAGGGGCCCGACAAGAAGCAAGTGAGTGTATTGTTTTCTTCCCTGAAGTCTAATAGTAGTCTCGCTCTCTTCGCCCTGAAGAGCATATCCTTTATCAATGTACCCTTCCGACCCACATCATAGAAATATATGGTCGCTGTGTCTGATAGGCTTAGTGTCTTTTCTATCAAAAGAAAATTAGACACAGCCACAATGTCATTGGGCGTCGGAATAATTGTGGTTCTCCTTATAAGCTTATATCCCTGCAATATTTCGCCGGCTAACACGTTTTCTAGCACATCTCTCCTTATACCATACTCCTCACAAAACCTCGATATAGCGGATTCTCTCTCATCCTTAGGTATGAAGCCGCCGAAGGTCTTCTGTACCCACTCATAGAAGAGTAGTCTGAGATCCCACTTATCTTTTATTCGCATTCTGATTTTTCCCGATGTCATGATAGGGAGTTTTTCTTCACCCAACTCATAGAAAACAAGAAGCGAGTAGTACAACAGATTTACTACCCTCAGGTCATGTTCATCCATAAATATCTCTCTTAAACCTTCTATAAGCTTTTCTTTCGCTACTTTTTGCCCTCTCTTCTGCTCCATCAGCTCTATAGCTTTTCTAACATACTGCTGTGGGTACATGCTTAAATATTTCAACTGAAGTCTCCCCTTCTGAATATATGCTGGGTAGGCATTAAGCGGTATCAGTGGTTCTCACCTAGAAGTCCTCTTCTCGCTTTTGACATGAATTCATCGAAGCTCCTAGCTGTGACAAGCTCATATATCACAGCTTTCTTTTCTTTTGGTCTCAGAACCCTACCCACCCTCTGAACATATTGTCTCTGCGATGAAGTCCCGCTAACGATTATTCCTACTGAGGCGTCTGGCACATCAATTCCCTCATCGAGAGCCTCGGCACTCACAATCTTCGTTAGTTTTCCAGATCTAAACAATGAAAATATTCTTTTCCTAATATTCTTCGGAACATTCGAAGTTATCACGGGTATGCCAAATATATAGCTTATCAGATATGCTGTTCTTTGTAGCCTCGTGAATATTATCACTTTATCCGCCCTATGCTTCGATAGGATCTCATTGAGCTTATCTATCTTAGATTTCGGCGCCATAGCTATAGCCTTCGCCCTCATCCTCGCTTCCAATGCTTCTTTAGCTCTCCTATCTTTCCAAGCTGCCTTAACAACCATCTCAAAAGCCTTTCTTCCCGTGAGATTAGGGAATTTCTCTTGGACATATTTTCTGTATATGTTCATGTTTTCTCGGTAGATTCTCCACTCCTCTCTACTCATATGAGTTAGTATTCTCTTATACTCATACTCAGCGAGGTATCCATTCTTTACGAGTTCACGTATTCTAGCACCATAGTATATAGGCCCAATGAATAGTGGTAAGAGCCTATCCCGCTGATCAATTCTCTCCGGCGTTGCTGTGAGTCCTATTCTATGCGGAGATACTAAGCGTTTAGCTATCTCTAGGTATGTCTCGGCGGGGAGATGATGCACCTCATCGAATATGACCAGTCCAAACTTATCCATAGCTTTCAGAAGAAAATCTCTTTTGCATGCACTCTGATATGTTGCTATTGTGATATCGCGTAGTGCTCTGTATCCTCCGCCCCAGAAACATATGTCGTTTTCTCCTATCCTCAGCACTGAACGTATCTTGTTTTTCCATTGATGCATAAGCTCTATCGTAGGCACAACAATTAGTGTTTTCTTTTTTAGGAGGTATATAGCGTATATAGCAACTAAGGATTTCCCAGCGCCAGTGGGAAGAACAATAACTCCACGAAACCTATTTTTCTTAAGCCATTCGATAGCCTTTTTTTGATATGGCCTCAATTCTACCGAAGACTTCCTCAGACCTACATCTATACTCCAATCTGCCGACACTTCGCTTATGACTTCGGCTCCAAGTCTGCTAAGAGCGGAGATTAGGTCTGGATAGGCACAGGGAAGGACACGATATGTATCCGATAACTCGTCATATCTCACAAATGGTATCTTGTCTAGAAGCAGGATTATTTTGCTCTCATCACCCTCAAAGTCTATCTCAAGTTCTAATTCTTTTCTTCTAATAAACACCCTAGCCATTATAACCCATCTTCTACAGACACTTTAGTCTCCTATATAAAATATGATACTATCCAAAAAATGATATCAAAAAAATGTAACGAAGATATTACAATTTGGCTTCTATAGACAAAACAAAGAGTTAGATAATGGCTTTTCCATATTTTTGAATGTTTTTCTCTGTAAGCCAATTTTTCGGACTTTTGCCAGTAAGTATGCGTTGTCAGTAGTGAGTATGTCTGCTCCGATTTTTGAGAATATGCTGGCTTCTATGGGGTCGTTTATGATTCCTATGTTTATTCTTATTCCCTGTTCATGAGCATATTCTATATCTCGTTCCCATACTGAGTCTTTTCTTGTTGGCGCTACTATGTTTGGTTCTATCAAGTTTGCCATTTTCATTGCGTCTGGTATCGTCTCCGAGATCAGCATTCTTTGTATACTATCTGCTTTTTCCTTTGCAACTAGGAGCTCGGATATAATTCTTGAGGCTATGATCACTTTGTTCTCAATACCGAATTCTGAGACTACATCAAGTATCTTTGTTGTTGCGTTTCTAGACTTAATATCTATTATTATCCGCTTGGGCCATGGGGATAGAAGCTCCAGAGCCTCATGGAGTAGGGGTATATGAGTCCCTCTAAACCTATCTGAGAACCAGAATCCAGCATCTAATCTTCTTAGATATTTGTATGGTAAGAACTCAACGATACCAGAACCATTGGTTGTTCTTCTGAGCGAACTATCATGGATAACCACGAGTTTACCGTCGAGTGTTCGATGAACATCAAATTCGATGTAATCAGCTTCGCTTCTGAGAGCTAATAATAGTGATGGAATAGTATTTTCTGGCGCTAACTTTGGTATTCCCCGATGCGCACTTATCTCAAATACCCCCATATCCCTCATATTCTCCGAATATTCATCGGAAAAGATCCGAATATGGGAACATAGATAATATAGATAATCATCTATATAAAACAAGGTATAACCCATGTCCCCTATCTAGAGCTACCGAAGTATGTTCTCCAAGGCTTCTTCAAGTTTTGTCATGATTTTTGTTCTCAACTTACTCATTATGTTCGGATAGTCTGTTGATATTATATCTACGCCCATTAGGAGATATCTAATCGCCTCAGAAACATCGTTTACTATCCATGCGTTTATTAGGACACCATTCCGATGGCATCTCTCCACGACTAGTTTTGTTACTGCGTCTTTCCTCAGTGCAAGTATCCTTGCTCCCAGCTTTACTGCTGCTCTCAGTATATTATCTGTGAATGTATTTGTAATAAACACTAGTGGGATTCCACTATCTAGCTTTCTTACGTTGAATAGACTTCTTAGGTTAAATGATGCTATCAATATCCTATCGACTATATCCAGACCCTTTAAAGCATCTATGACTTTCCTCTCAATTCCATACTTCTTTATCTCCACTATTATATGCTGTGGTTTATCTCTGAGAACCTCAATAGCTTCTTCCAACGTCGGTATTTCGGTCCCTGCAAATTCCTCAGAGAACCAGCCGCCAGCATCAAGCTCTTTTATTTCTCTAAGTGTCATATGACTCACTAGGCCTCGATAATTCGCTGTTCTCTCAAGATTATCATCATGAACCACCACTAATGCCCCATCCTTAGTCTCCCTAACGTCAAGTTCTATGAAATCAATATCATATTTCGACGCCTCAATAAAAGATGGCAATGTATTCTCTGGAGCTAAACCTGCCGCGCCTCTATGACCAACAATCATGAAGCTCAGCATATCCTCAACACCACAGATATCCGCCTAGTTGACATATAGCCAAAATAAAACTAGGAAATAATCAGAAAAGACATATTTGTATAATTATTGATCTTGATTGTCTTTTCATGAGATGTTTTATTAATAGACATCGTATCAGTAGCTATTATTGGTGGGCTATGGATGGTGACCAGTTTTTCTGTGATGAGACATAAATTATTATGATTATTTCGATAGAAAGCTCAACACTCCATAATACATTACCAATACTTTGTTGATATGTTCCTTTTATGAGAGACACCACACAACTTCATCGTTGGAGAGTATCATTGCTCGCAAACACCGAGAATATACGATTGTTACCAATTTTTCATCAAAAAATATATTAGACATTCTGTTGGTTGGTAGAAATATCATATTTTCTATATATGTTATTTTCGTAAGTAAAGCTGTTTTCTTGGCCTATAAATGCCTATATGGTTCGTTTGATTATTAACAAAGTGCTACATTAAAGATTTATATTGCGGATGTGTCTATATTAATTATTAGGTTTTATCTGGGTTGATGCGGTTGCTGAGAGGAAAAATCGCATTAGTCATATTGCTTCTAAGTATTTTCTCTGTCTTCCAAACATCCTCGAATATCTTCACCTTTCTAAGCGGAGATATATCAAAAGCTAGTTATATGCATACGAGAGCGCGCAACATTAATCTTAAGGCATTATCTACAAACCAAAGAATAGTTACACATAACATACGGGGAAACCTTAAACAACCACAACCATATCCTGGTATTGAAGTAGTATTAGAGTCTATTCAATACATAGACCCTATACCCAGCGATTGGCATAACCTGTCATACCACTATAGACTACCCATATGGGTGAACGAAACTATGGGCATAGAAAGAGAGAATGAACTTATCACAATAAATATACCTTTCGAGTATGGAGAAGCATATAATGGCTCAATCGCGGTGTATGACAATTCTACTAGTCAAATAATACCATTCCAAGTTTGGAATGAATCATTCTACTCAGATACTCCATATTATAGCAGGGTCTATGTGTCATGGGTTGTTTCCATGGATCCATATGAAAAAAAGTTATATTATGTCTACTGGAGCGATATGGAGGTGGATACACCCAAATTTATTGGGCTAAATGTGACGATTGGGGGCACAACCAACGTGACGGTTTACAATTACAACTACACATTACATCTGAGTGAAAATGGAATCGAAATTCTCGTGGATAGTGAGCCCATATGTAAGTCACATTCATTTGCTCCTTCGCCTTTTATGTCATATCCCTATAATGCGACATATGTACTGCTTGATAGATCTGAAGATACAGCATATGATGATGCAGATCACGTAAGAATAATTGCATGGGAAGATAACACGCATGTCAAGGTATATGGCTTCAATACAACATCAACACCACCACACTTAGACCTGTTGGTAGAGACATATTTATCAAAGTATCAGGTTCTTCGATACCCATCACAAGGCCCGATTAGCGGATATCCAGTATTAAAGGTAGAGAGTGACAAGCCAGTCACAATACTTGTTGGTGACTTGGGGACAGAACCCGGCTATAATGCTTGGGGTGTGGATCATGGAAGTGACGATGACCTATATACGTATTATGGCAAAGAAATCGTTTTATGGGTACCAAAGGATTTATGGATAAGTGCATATTATAATGAAACTCACGTCAAGGTTATAGATATCTCTGATGGCGACGATTCTACTGAATTTACGCTCGACGCTAATGAATTCTGGTACGCATTTGCGGGTCCTAATGGTACTGGAGTTGGCAGTCCTCCCGTTTTCGATGATGATATTGTCAAGATAGTCGCCGACAAACCAATAACGATCATTGGTGGCTTTTTGGACGATAATTTCTTTGGAGAGGCAAAAGGACATCTTCAAAAACGTTTCGTTGTCCCTGTTTTTGAAGCAATAGGTTTTATTGCATATCAGGATAATACACAAATAGATTATACTATTGTTGACTCGCAAAATCCTTCATCAATATTAACATCGGGCTCTTTAACACTTAATGCTGGCGAAGGAACACAGGTAGACATAACTGCATGGAAGAGTTTAGAGGACGACTCTGGGAATCCAGATGATATGGGCGATTTATCCTACGACGAGTGGGCAATAGCATTTGTAGAAGCTAATGCATCAATATCCGTATTTGTTGGGGGTGATAGAGCTACTGGTGGCCCCTGGGGCGGAGAGACTGAATACGTTGGTCAATTTTTTGCCTATGTTCCGACGGATAAGGATAGATTCATTAAGATCTTTGCCTTAGAGGATAATACCTATTATGAGGTTAAAATAAATGGGGCGACATCAGCAAGCGGTACCCTAAATTCGGGAGAGTCCACAACGATCAATGTCCCTGAGGGGTACGGCGCGGTGGTCACAACTAACAAGCCAGTCATAACAAAGATGTTTGGAGGATGGGGAAGTGCGACTCCCTCAGAAGATATATCATTACTAGTTAATTTCAAGCCTGTCCGATTAGCGGGGGTTCAGCCAATATCGATAGGTCCAGTATTGGCATTATTTAGATTAGACTGGGAGATGCAAGAAAATCTTAGAGTGTGGGATTACTTGTTAGTTTGGAATTCGTCTCCAACATTTACCTTTGAGAGGCATATAGCTAAGGCTCCATATTCGGAATTTAATGGGTCAATAAGGGTGTTTGATCTTGAATTACTGGATAAATTTGACTATCAAGAGATTCAATCTAACGTACCTCTATCCATCAATGAATTCATAGGTACACCAGAGGAATATATCATAGCGTATTGGAATTCTACTACCAGTACCAGTATAGCTATAGGTATTTTTGACAGATTTACTAGGGGCTACGCACAAATAAATTATGTAGAGGCGATAAGTGGTTTCTTTAAGGAAACTACGGGTGCACATTTAATTGAAGGTTGGAACTCTTCTATATATCTTCCAGGCGGGTTTGAAAATAAATCAGTTATAAAGTTTCTTGTTGCTGTTGGTAAAAATGGAGAAGGTATTTGGAGCATAGCAAATAATAGTAGATACTCTCTAAAATATAGACTCAATATCACGGTGGGAGCAATCGAAGATGTCTTAGTGGATGTAAATGTAAGCGTAGTTAATCTTGATAACATTGGCATTAAAAATGTCTCCATAACATTGTCGTCCAACACCCAACAAATTAATAA
>JAHKKZ010000056.1 GCA_029856685.1 Candidatus Njordarchaeota archaeon | reverse complement strand
TTTGAGTTGTGAAGGCACACTGTTAAAGTATACGGGGGAAACTATTATTATGCCATCGGCCTGGAGAAGCAATGAATATATCTTCTGCATATCATCTTGAAGCACGCACGCACCCTTCTCTATACACAATCTACATGAGATGCATGGTTTGATTTCATAGTCGTAAATACGGATTATATCTGTCTTCTCGCCCATGCTCTCTATTTCAGATCTCAATATGCTGCAAATCAAATCTGTGTTGCCGCCTTTTCTCGGACTTCCAGAGATTATTAAGATCATTGGCATCACAATACTTCTGGATTTTTCGCGCCAGTACGTTGTGGCAACTAATATTTTGCTATATTAAAAGATAAAAAAGACTTGATATTATGGCCAAAACGACTTGTTCATCGGTACTTAGAGACAGAGGTATCACTGATGAAAAATTTTTCATATGTCACTGCCTGGGTGTTACCCATTGCATGACGCAATCATAGCAGAAAAACTAACAAAATACTATGGTGACTTCCTAGCAGTTGATCATATAAGCTTTCAGGTTCGCAAAAGCGAAATTTATGGTTTTCTAGGACCTAATGGAGCAGGCAAAACAACAACTGTCAGAATGCTGTGCGGACTAACTAGAATAAGCGAGGGAAAGGCATATATTTATGGTTATGATATAAACAGGGAGCTGGTAGCTATAAAGAAGCTAATTGGTGTTGTTCAGGATATTTCAAATCTATACATGGAATTATCCTGCTATGATAACCTTATGTTCTGCGCTGAAATGTATGGGGTTCCAAGACATCAAAGAAAAGAGCGAGTAATGGATTTGCTAAGATTCTTTGGGCTTGAAGACAAGAAACACGTCAAATTTAAGGAATTATCGAAGGGTCTCAAGAGGAGACTAGCTATCGCAGCTGCTTTGGTCCATAAACCTAAACTTCTCTTTCTGGACGAACCAACAATCGGATTGGATGTAAAGAGCAAGAGACAAATATGGAATCTAATTTGTAAACTCAACGAGAAGGGAATAACGATATTTCTGACTACGCATAATATATATGAAGCATTCAGACTATGCGATCGCATCGCAATAATAAACAGGGGGAAGATAATAGCTGAGGGCACACCAACAGAACTAAGAAAAAAAGTATCGGGAAACAAAATCATTGAGCTTCAAGTATCTCCACCAATAAAGAAAAGTACGATTTTGGACAATGTGGATGGGATAATCGATGTGAACATTGGACGTGATAACACGATATACATAACGATAAATGACGCTATAGCGGCATTAGAGGGAATACTTGAAATAGTCAAAAAACTGAGTCTAGAGATAGTCATGCTAAATCTAAGAGGGGCGGATGCAGAAGATGTGTTTATCAGGTTAATTGATGGGACTGAAAAGAATATTGGATCTAGTACCAGAAGATGATTGACATGCTCCGATTGGAGGATATTATTAAGGCGTTCTACATTGCTAAGAAAGACATCAAAGAATACTACTTGAAGCCTCCAACGATCAGCTGGGGTATAGTATTTCCAGTAGCATTCACTTTGGCATTCATACTTAAGGGTGGACATCATGCCCAGGAAATCATACCTGGACTTATAGCTCTCGCATTATTTTTCGGAACAACATCAATGGCTGCTGCTTCAATAGTTTTTGAGAGAAAAATAGGCTCATTTGAAAGGTTACTTCTTTTCCCCGTAAGCTATATCGGTATAGCGCTAGGAAAAACACTGAGCAGTTTCATGTTTGGGATGGTATCCCTATTTGCAACACTAGTTGTGGTTTTACCGTTCATATTAAATATACCTACCTACTCGCTCTTTTTGGTTGCGGTTCTAATATTGTCAGCATTGATGTTTTCTGCCTTTGGTGTCTTCATATCTTTCCTGATAAAGGATCCAACAAACACGATGATGATTTTTAATTCTATAAGACTTCCCATGATATTCCTGTGTGGGATATTTATTCCTATATCATCCTTGCCTCTGCCATTGCGACTGATAGCGTTTCTTCTTCCCTTGACATATTCTGTCGAGGCAACAAGGTTTGCTATAAATGGGAACTATGATGTTGTCCCACCCATAGAATCGATATTATTGATGCTTATCATAACGATATTGCTGATACTGCTGACCTCTATAAAAATAAGGCGTACAATACCATAGATAGAGAGTGTATTGAGAGTGTTCTTGCATTAGTAATTATTTATATACTTGGGTCAGTAATTATAGTCTTAACTGAAAATCTTAAAGGTTTTTGCTAAAAAACTAGCTGAGTACGCCGAAATAAAGCTCGATCCACAATAAATCCTCCCTCCCAAACATATCCTAATTCTGAAGTTCTTGAGAATTATTGTAATTTGGATAGCTGCAGGAATCAGAATTAGATTCCGTCTTCCATATCCATTTTTTATTAGTGATGTTGAATCAGTATTTGTAACAACATTTCTAAATACGTTATACGTTGTTGTCCTTTAGTATATATCGGGTGCTTAGATTGGGTATTGAGGTTCTTAGGCCTGAGATTAATAATATCGTCGATAAGACACAGATTGTTCTTAGTGATGTCTCCGATGAGTCACTTCAGGCTAAGACTCTACTCAACATAGCATTGACATATAGCGTTCTGGGAGATAATGATAAGTTTGAGAAATTCCTCAATAAAGCTCTTAAAAGAGCAAAGAAGCTTGTTCCATCACCATTAGCATCAATCGCCTACTTGGAGGTTATAATGGGGCTTATAGACTTTAAGAAAGATCGGTATCTAGATGATGTTATTGATGAATTTCTTGTATCACTTGCAGTTACAGGTGACTCTGAAGCTATTAGAGATGTGTTTGAGCTATACATGGATTTCCTCAGCGAATCTGGGAGGAATGTTCTTATAGCTGAGAGCGCTATTTCTCTGTATGGTATTGTTGAAGAAGAACTCGATGAACTAAAGAGAAGAACTTATGAAGAGATAAGAACATCACTTGATTACGAATCGCAGTTCTACGCCAAGAGAGAGGTTGAGAGGAAAATCGAAGAGTTTAAGGAAGAAATTAAAAAACTCATAATAAAATCGTTGGTGCTGGCATTTAGAGAACTAATAGAAAGAGGCGACGCCGAGAAGATCGAGGAGTTGTATAGTATGGCCGAGGCGAAAATACGTTTTGGCCCAGCAATCCTAGCGAAAATCGCCGGAATAGCTGCCCGTATTAGACGTGGTGATATGGAGATTCCCGAGAATGTTCTGAAGGAAATAAAGGAAATGTGCGACCACCACTTCTTTAGAGCTGGAGTAGAAGAAATCTCCGAACACATAGTCAATGCATTTAAGGAATTCACATTAAAGAAGCCTGAGAGCCTAAAGAAAGTTCTTAAGAAAATAGGTAATGACTTCATGAGAAGCTTGATACTCATAGGTGCTAGTGAGGCCTACATGGCAAACAACGATGCTAAGCAAGCTGAAAAGTTTCTTAGCGAAGCAAGATCCAAAGTAACATCTGACGATAAGTTTGGGGTTAATGCAAAGGATAGGGTGTTAGGTATAATATTTGACCGTGCACTACGCAATAAGATGTTTAAGCTTGCCTTTGAATCGTGCTCCGATATAAACGATATGGATGACAGAATGGATAATTTCCTAGAACTTTGTTCTAAATGTGATGACCCCAAAATCGTTGAAAATGCGAAGAAAAGGGTTTTCTCAATAATAGATTCTAACGATTCCATAGATAGGTATGGACTCTACATAGATCTACTCGAGGAACACAGAGACATACTTGATGAGAAGGATGTGCAGAGAGTGTTGCAGAAGATTAAGGATAGTATCAAGAAAATCTCACTGAAGGACTGGGAGAAAGTCTATATGATCGGAAACCTACTAATATTCGCTATAAGATTTAATCAGACTAACATGATTAAGGATGCTGAGAAGTGGCTAGAAAAGGCGACAAAGAAAGATCCCAAATCACCCGAATTTCATCTTAAGAAGGAAGTCATCTTAGCAAAATTGGTGCATGCAAAGGGAGAATCAGCTGAGGAAATAGCAAATCATATCCAAAAAGCTCTTCAAGTCCTACCAGAACTCGAATATGATGCGGATTATCTCGAAATGATCGCAGGAGCTCTTCTGAACATATATAATGAACGTGAGGATAGAGATCTACTTAAACCCACAATAGGAAAACTCATCGATATGCTTGCTAGAGCGAAGAAAAGTGGTGCCGAAGTAGATAGTCTATATGAAGACTTAGTAGTATTGTTGCCGAATCTGGAACTTCATGAATTCATGCCACATCTGCTAACCACGGCACCTCTTGATGTCCTTGACTCAGAAGATACGATCGATGCTCTTGTAGACGCTCTAGAAAAGAATATGGGTGGGGTTCTAGAAAAACTATATGAGAGCGGCAAACCGATACACAAAGCTCTAACAAAAATAGCTACAATAAGATACAACGTAAGAAAAGAAAAATTCGAAACCATTATACCCGATCTAAAAGAAACAATTGAGCTTGCTGAGAATACTAGATCTGACAGGGCAACGGGCATAATACTCTATAGAGTTTTCCAAAGTTTGTTAGTATGATTATAACTTCTTTCTCTCTACTTAATAATTCTTTCTTTTTCTCTTAGAAATAAGATCAGACTTCTAATCTAACAATAGGGAACCTGACATTTTCATAAATCTGGCTCAGTGGTACTAAGATGTTCTCATGTTTTATAGCTTTCTTTTTACGGAATACGTTCGAATTCTAATATGTATATTCCATGTATAAATTTTTTTCGCTTTATCTCTTTGGTGATGTTTGTTGTTCCAATGTACGGGGGCACGGTGATTTTTATGCTTAGATTCATGCTGAAGAATCGTAAGTTTTGGCTTCTATTAATCCTGTTTACAGTTCCTCTGATTCTAATGGTGTCCGCACCTCAAGCCATAACTCTGGTTGGGCAAGGAGCTACATTTCCTGAGCCCCTAATAATGGAGTGGATCATCCATTTTCAAGAGAGATACGGAAATATCACCGTTATCTATAAGGGAACTGGGAGTGGAGCAGGAGTTAAGGCTATTCTTAGTCGTACTGTGGATTTCGCGGGTAGTGACGCCCCTATGAAGCTTTCTGAGTGGGAAGAGGCTAATAGAAAATTCGGCCCTATATTTCATATTCCAGAAACTATGGGCGGTGTTGCTGTTGTCTTTAATATTCCAGAGGTCGAAGAGCTTAATCTTTCTGGGGATGTTCTTGCGGACATATATCTGGGGCGTATTGAGTATTGGGATGATCCGAGAATTGTTTCCCTTAATCCCGGTGTTGGACTTCCACATGAGAGAATCTATGTCGTTAAGAGGGCGGATTCTAGCGGAACAACATACATTTTTACGGATTATTTGTCACATGTAAGTGCTGAATGGGCTAGCACAATAGGAAAGACAAAAACCTTTAGCTTTCCTGGTGCTATCAGGGATCGGGGGCTTACAGGCTATGGAAATGCTGGTGTCGCACAGATAATCCAACAGATCCCATATTCTATTGGATATGTTGAGTTTGCATATGCTGTTAAAGGGGAACTTAAAACTGTCGCTTTGAGAAACAAAGCTGGAAATTTTGTTAAACCCTCCCTCGAAACCATCGCAGAAGCAGCTAAGTACGCTTCGCCGCTCCCAGACCCCGAGGAATCATGGCATAATGTGAGTATAGTTAATTCTCCTGGTGAGAACACATATCCCATAGTTTCCTTCACATATATCCTTGTCTACAAGTATCAGGATAGCCCCGAGATCTGTGCAGCCCTTAAGACATGGCTTAGATGGATTCTTACCGAGGGCCAACAATACTCTGAGAGACTTCTTTATCCTTCCCTCCCACAAAACATTGTTGAGATAGGACTTTCGGCCGTCGAAAGACTACAGACAAATATTAGTTCAGAGGGATGTAAATTTCAGCTATGTCTAATCTTTCCTCTCTTCCTGGTCTCTACTGGCATTGAGAACAGTTCTTGTGGTGAGCGTATTGGGGAAGATAATTAGGGCTCTTAAGAAGATTCTGAGAATGGATCCTTTGGAGGGCCTATCATTGTTCTTCAGCGTAATACTTATTGTTGTTGTGTTGCTTTTTATGGGAAGCATGGTGCTATACAGCTTACCAGTCTTTGAGAAATTTGGAATAAAATTTATTGTAGGTACAGAGTGGAATCCTAGGAAGGATATTTTCGGTGCCCTACCCTTTGTCTGGGGAACATTCATAACATCCACAATAGCGATTGTGTTCGCCGTAGCGATAAGCTATGGAGCCGCATACTTCATAGTTGAGATAGCCCCGCCAAAGCTGAGGGAGTTCCTCTCATCGGTTATTGAGCTAATCGTTGCGATACCAAGCGTGATCATAGGTCTTTGGGGAATATTCTATGTTGTGCCTCTAGTAAGAGATTTTCTTAGACCCCTATTCTTACCACTAAGCTTTATTCCCTTCCTTAGTGGCGAGACCAGCGGATACTCTCTTATGGCCGCAATAATAGTTCTGACTCTCATGATAACTCCAATATCAACATCATTCGTAAAGAATGCGTTAGAGAGCGTACCAATAGAGCTGAAAGAGGCTGCATATGCGCTTGGAGCCACCAGATATGAGGTATTCAAAATAGTTTCAAAACCTCTCACAAGAAGAGCCGCCCTAGCCGGAATAATACTCGCATATGGCAGAGCAGTTGGGGAGACGATGGCTGTTGTTATGGTTGTAGGAAATACTCCGAATATATCGCTTTCATTGTTTAACCCAGGATACACACTAGCAGCTGTTATTGCTAATGAGTTCTTAGAAGCAACATCGGTTCTTCATATATCAGCTCTGATAGCTCTTGGAGTTATCCTCTTTGCTTGGTCTCTGGCTGTGAACGCTCTGGCCATACTCATTATGAAGAGGGTGAGGATAAGTTGAGACCATCGCTGAGAAGCCTCACAGATAAGTTCTACACAGCATTTGCTATTTTTGCTTTTCTCATACTGATAATACCTCTCCTACACATAATACTCTCCATAATCATAAATGGCATCAAAAGACTTGACCTAGAACTAATAACAAGTCCTCCCAAATCCTTGTTGGGCTCAGGAGGAGGAATTCTACATGCTATTGTAGGAACAGCAATGGTTGTCTTCATAGCAATGCTGATAAGTCTACCACTCGGATTCTTTGTTGGTCTCTACCTAGCAGAGTTCGCAAAGGGAAAATTTGCACATTTCCTCAGAACCCTAATATCTGTCCTCGCCGGAATCCCATCGATAATCGCTGGAGTATTCGCATACACGGTTATCGTTGTTGTCTACGGTTTCTCTGCTTTGGCAGGAGGCTTTGCTCTAGGCATAATTGCGATCCCATATGTCGCTCGTAGCACGGAAGAAGCTCTTGGATCCGTTCCCATGGAGATAAAGGAAGCTGGGTTCTCCCTCGGGATTGAGAGATGGAAAGTAGTTTTATTTATCGATGTTGGATATGCGAAGTCCCGTATAATAGCTGGGTTTCTTCTGGCATTAGCGAGGGTCATAGGGGAAACAGCGCCCCTACTCATAACGATTCTTGGAGGAATAAACATTCCAAGCAACATATTCTCCCCAGCGAATGCGATCCCTCTCGTCATCTATCAGTATGCGCTTTCGCCATTCAGGATATGGCATAACATTGCTTGGTCCGCAGCACTTTTGCTTATGATAATCGTTTTAGTAATTAATCTTGGTGTTAGATACTATCTGAAGATAAAAGCGATATACTGATGGGTGCTCCCAATGGTAAACATAAAGGTTCAGGTTGAGGGGCTAAGCGTTTGGTATAGGGACAAGCAGATACTTAGAGACATCTGCATCTTGATTCCAGAGAAAAAAATAACCGCGGTTATGGGGCCTAGTGGCTGTGGAAAAACAACATTTCTAAAATCTCTAAACAGACTCATCGAGATTCACGAGGGGTTCAAGGTATATGGCAAGGTTTTGCTGGATGGCAAGAACATATATGATCCAGATGTAGACCCGATGGACATCAGAGCTAGGATAGGAATGGTCTTCCAGAAGCCAAATCCATTCCCTCATCTCTCAATATATGACAATGTTGTGGTAGGGCTGAAGTTGAGAGGAATAACCGACAAAAAATACTTAGATAGAATTGTCAGGGAAACTCTTGAGAAAGTGGGCTTATGGGACGAAGTAAAAGATAGGCTTAGAAGCTCGGCTGCAAAGCTTTCCGGAGGGCAACAACAAAGACTATGCATCGCTAGGGCACTAGCACTAAATCCAGAAGTCTTGCTTTTGGATGAGCCTACATCAGCTCTTGACCCACTTGCTGCTGCTAAGATTGAGAATCTGTTAGTTGACCTTAAAAAGGAATATACAATTATTATAGTCACACATAATATTCAGCAGGCAGCTAGGATAAGTGATTATGCGGCCTTCCTTTATATGGGTCGGCTAATAGAATTTGGTGAGACAAAAGATATATTCACGAACCCAAAGAATGAGCTCACAGAAAAATATGTCGAGGGGAAAATAGGATGATTGAGAGGAAGATCCTCGAGGAGAAAATTAGGAATCTTGAAAACATGTTACTGAAAATGTACTCCATAACTGTGCGAGGCGTACAGGCAATAGTGGATCTCCCAAGTGATGAGGCATTTAAGATTATAGAAGAATCCGAATATAGTAGTGATATACTTAACTGGGAGATTTTTGAGGAGGCAATAGCAACAATAGCCACCCAGCAACCAACAGCAAAGGATCTAAGATTTATTGTCATGACAACAACAATAGCGGCGGTTCACGAAAGAATAAATGATCTCGCCCTAGACATAGCTAAGGCCATTAAGAAGATAGATGACGTACCCGTCGAACTTAAGAGCAGCATAAAGACAGCTGTGGAAACAATACTCAAAATGCTTGAAGTGACAAAAAACGCGATGGTAGCTCATAGCTTCATTAATGTACATGACAAGCTAGGTAAGCTTGACGATATAGTAGATGGTATATTTCGCGACACACTAGATTTCCTCGAGGGGAAGAAGGATATATCCATAAGAACAGTGATGAACTTAGTGATGATCCTAAGGGATTTGGAAAGAATAGGGGACTTAGTAGGCAAAATAGGGGCAAGGCTGATATATATAGAGACTGGAAAGATGGTACCTATTAAATAAAACTTCAAAGCTGAGAACGATAATATTCTCTGTCCAGCCAAGAATCTACTAGTATGTCTCATACTTCTTTATTT
>JAHKKZ010000055.1 GCA_029856685.1 Candidatus Njordarchaeota archaeon | reverse complement strand
TACCATCTATGGTTTAAGAAGTATACAAATGACCCCAACATAGGCGGTGCGGATGGCGGCGTGATCTTTGAGAATGGAAAACCAGTCTTATTCTCCGAAGCTAAAGGGCATGGAATTACTGCATGGGATGGGACAGATTTCCCTGGGGGAGATGGTGTTATTTATCGCTATAGAGGCAATATAAGTGAGTACCCAGAAAGTGGAAGCGACTCCGATGTAGCCTACGCACTAATTCCGATAATCCGAAGTCTATGGCCCCGAAGATACGACATAGGTGATGGGAGAACGTACGATGATCCATTCGTTTACTCTGGTGTAAGGTTCAGTTTTACTGAGGCTATTGGAGGAGCATTTGATGGGGATACCTATGGTGATGACAAGGCTAATCCACCATGGGGCATGGATGATGGTGATGATAATGTGAATAGGGGAGACTGGTTCTTTGACCCAGCATACACAGTCACAGACCACCTCAGCATCCCATACTCGTTCTCTCTGAACTATGTCTATAATCCCTACCTAGATGAGAACGGCCCAGAGTGGAATTATCCCTCCATAACTATTCAGTCACCGAACTCAGATGAGTATGTCCTCACATCATCAGTCAATATTAGTTGGACGGTCTACGATGAGAGTTCATTGTTTAAAGTGGAAGTAGTTGTCGATGGAAACGCCGTATATGAAGGAAAGGAGAGTGGCGCAAATTACGTTATCGTCAACCTCGGCGATGGGAAACACTCAGTGAATATCACAGCCATCGACATTTGGGGTAATTATAGGTGGGTATACAGAGAATTCTATGTTGATACAAAGCCCCCAAGAATATCCATTACGAACCCGCAGAACAATACATATACGAACAACACCGAGATCCAGATATCCTGGTCTGGGTACGATGAGAATGGTATATCATCATATGACCTATATGTCAATAATACACTTCAAATGAGTCTATCGGCATCACAAACCACAGCCACTTTAAACCTAGCTGAAGGGAGAAACATTATAAAGGTTGTTGCCACCGACAATGCTGGTAGGACAAACTCATCTAAAATTATAGTTAATATCGATCTGACAGCACCATCAATAACTATAACCTCTCCTCAGAATAATTCTAGCAGTCCATACAAATCATCTATTACTGTTGAATGGCAATCATCAGATAACATGGAATTAGACTATTTCGAGGTGAAGGTCGATAATGAGTCCTGGATCAATGTCCATCTAAACACATCAATAGTACTAGAGAACCTAACATTGTATAATCATACCGTACGTGTAAAGGCCGTGGATAGAGCCGGCAATTCGAAGACAGCACTAGTAAAGTTTTCTCTGAATCCCTCAGAACCGAAACTTACAAGTACCAATAATAATGCTAGCAATGAGTCGGATATCGCGATAATTTCTGGAGATATTATATATTTAGCCTGGGAGATCGAGGGCGACTATGATCATACTGAAATAATAGTTGATGATTCCACAACAATAAATGTTGGTAAGAAAACATACTATTTTCTGGACGGACTATCAGAAGGCATACATAACGTAACACTCAGAGTTGTATACCCATCTGGGGAATCCGTAGAGGAAACATACAAAGTTATGACAGATTACACACCACCAAAAATTGAGACTGATCCACAGATACTAGCAAACAACAACTCTATAACACTAACGTGGAATGCATCCGATGAGTTATCGGGAGTAGACCACTATGAGATTCTGGTGAGTGGTTCATGGAGATATATAGGCAATCAAACAAACTATACGATAAACCTGGACAGTTTTACCGATGGTTTGCATCTAGTAGTAATTAGAGCATTTGATAGAGTAGGAAACTATGCTCAGCAAGCAATAATACTCATTGTAGATAAGAGTGCACCTACTCTACAGATACTGAGCCCAGCCAATGAGTCGTTTATCGCTAAGTATGAAATAACAGTATCTATCAGTGCGACAGACACAATCGATGTTGTACTCATGGAGATATATCTTAATGACTCCCTTGTATTCAAGGGAGAATTCAGAACAAGTTACCTAGTCAAAGGTCTCTCTGAAGGAACAAACATAATCCGCATAAGAGTGTATGACTCCGCGAATAACTATGCCGAGAAGAAGCTGGTTGTGCATGTTGATACCCAGCCACCAACAATAAGTATACTCGAACCATCAGATGGGGCGACAATATTGGCATCAAACATAACTGTTAAGTGGACATCAAGTAATGATGCATACAAATACTACGTGAGACTCGACAATGACAATTGGATCTATGTCGGTACAAGCTCGCAATATGAGTTCCTAGATGTACCCCCAGCAGACCACACAATAACGGTCATGGCGATAGATCATGCGGGGAACAGGGCTATTGATATAATCGTCGTTACGGTTCGACAAACAAGTGGTAAACTAAGGATATTTACATGGGATCGCAATGAACAATTAGAATCTGCAGATCATGTGGGAGGCATAGACATACATTACATGCTGCGGTCTATAAATACGAATCTGAAGCTAGCTAAAAAATCTTGCAAACAAATATCTAGCAAAGCAGAATATATGGGTCCAAGCGATAGATTCGGGCCCGCTATAAAATTTTTAAACAGAGAGCTTTATAAATATGGTAAATGTATTAGTTTTATTAGATTAGACGTGAGGTGTTTTCTTATGTCTGAGGAAGAAAGAACAAAAAATGTGGCCGTTGCTATCCAGATCGAGAAGCCGATCAAGTTGAAATCTGAAGAAGAACTTGAAGAAGAAACAATAAATCTTGACAATGTTTTGAGGTCAGCTGACTAGAATTTTTGTCTTTCTTTTTCCTCTTAAGAGCTCATTTCTACGGATAATTCTGTAGTCTGAGCTCGCCGGTTTCATCAACTATTAGTGTTGTTCCTGTTCTGATTTCAACGTACTTTTCAGGGTATGTATTCTTCACATATCTCTTCGCTCTATCACCGCTACAATGCGCGGGGCAAATATATTTGGTGATACCCGCCAGCTTATCTAAGGATTTTTGTGTAGGATTATGATACCCACCTATAACGATGAAAATTCTTTCGTTAGTAATCTCGGCTAATCTTTGTGATATTCTATCTACCCCTGGATGGCTACATCCCACAACCACGACTAAGCCGACACCATCGACCCTGATACCAAGTGCTATCTCCGCTATCCCAAATATGGGATAGGATTTTATAGGGTCGCTTATCCATACATCACTCGATAATCTTAGTGGCTGCTCAACCAATATTGGCTCAAGGCCCCACTCTCGAAGAAACACAGCCCTACGTAGGGGTATGTAGACTCTAAGCCCAGGTTTAATTCTTCCTATATACCTGAATCCCCCATAATGATCAGCATGCGCATGGCTTAGGACACCGAATTCTATCTTGTCAGTATCAATATTAAGTTTTTTCATATTATACTCTATGATCTCAGGGTTGCTATTCGCATCAAAAAGAATGGCTATATTATCAAGCTCTATGTATGCAGACCACCCCCATGTGTTTTTTAGCCCTGGAGCAGGAGAATTATCATTAATAATCACAATACTTGCTTTCTTAGCCGTTTTGACCACCAGAGTAATGAATTCTAATCTCAATGAAATATCTAAAAAAGCCAAATTATAGCATTTATATATCTGAATCTGGGACTGAGAGGTTTATCTGTCCAAGAAAAATAGCATCTAAATCTGACTTATCGTTCCCAAACCACATGTTGTATCTTGCTGTCTTATTAAAGTATCTGTTAAATACATAGCGATTCTTAACTTTATAATATTACCAAATATTAGGTGTATCATTAGCTATAAGTTTTTCCCTAATTAGTTAGAAAATATTTAATGTGGTATATAGGTTTTCAGTTTATAATACTATTTATAATTAAATATTTTTGGCACACCTCAAGAAAATTTTCTTGAGGTGTGTTCTTCCAAAGAAATCCCTAGTATTACAAGTGTTTGTTAGTTTTGGTCTATGAGATTTTCGTGTTACATGTTGGGAAATCGTAGGGGTGAATAAGATAGAGATAACTAGTGGTAATAATAAAAAGCAGGAAGCTACTAGTACTGTGCATAAATTTATGGTGCTCAATTCTAGTGATTCCGAAGTTAAGCCCTATATTGATAGAATACTTGTTTTTAGCGGTGGTGGCTTAGTATCTGCGGTTTTTTTCAGTGAGAATAAAGCAGAAATCCTCATTGATTGGCCAGAAACAATGACTCTTCAGTCAATGAAGCTTGTTGCAAAAATACTAAATATGTACCGTGAAACTGGGCAACGAGTTATTTTTAGTGGTCTGTGGGTTGCATATATCCCTGAGCAATCCGAATATATTGTCATGGCGAAGCTTAAGAATAAAAGGTATCTGCTTTCAGCTGTCGGCCTTGTACGGCGAATAAGCAAAGAATTGGAGGGTATACCTGAGGAGACAAATTTGATTGGAGAACTCATTGTCAAGCTCTTCAAAAAGCATTTTAAGGTGGATCTCGAAGCGATAAAGAAGCGGTATCGGATAGGTCAATCAACAGGTTAGCTGACGAACAACATAGATAAAGTTTTGGAATTGCAATTTTTCTATTTTTGGATTTTTCTAGGTGAATAGTAGTGATATTAGTTAGAATTCTATTATCATAGTATCGTCCACGAGTTGCTTTAATACGTTCGAGAAATCGGCATGTATTCTGTGTCGCTTTGCGTTCTACGCATTCGGGCTTGTTGCTTGTTCTTGCTGTTGTTGGTGCTCCTGTTGTTGTTCTTCGGTGGCTTCTTCCTCGGTTTTGGCCCCCTCTTCTTCTGTCTGCAGCAGTATCCTTGTTGTCGTCTCAGCGTTCTCTGCGAACTCCAAGTGCTCGTCTGCGAGGCGACGCTTCTGCCTCGTCGGTTGTATAGACCACATCAGGTTGTCCACCAATGTTTGTGAAGCCATTTAACATCTGCCTTAAAAACATAGCCACATTTTTTGCATCTCCAACGCTTCTCCTCTTTGTTGTGCCCCCAACCAACAACCAAGGCATTAGTTCCATACTTAGGACACTCTGGATAGCGTCTCCTAACAGCTCGAAGAACAAGACTCCAAAGCGAGAATGTGGCTCCACAAGATTTGCATTGATAGCACTGAAACCTTAGGCCAAAGGCTTTGTGATAGCCATACCTTGTCGTTTCTCCGCCACACTCTATACATGCAATTTTCTCATGAAAACTTGCTAGAGCTTGAAGATTTTTTCGAGATGGGTAAGCAACAACCTTGCTCACGAGCTCTAGGAGTCTCGCTCCTTGCTCGTTATATTCAACTCTAAAACCGAGGTACGCTCAACTGGCGTCACCCCTATGCCGTCATGTATCCGCGCGGTATTGTACCATAGGATAAATTCTTGCAGTGCCTCGTCGTTTATGTTCTCATATAGCCTGAAGTATTCCTCATTTATGTTTCGGATTAGCCTCTCGACTTTGCCTTTTGACTACGGATAGTAAGGCCGAGACCGCTTTATCTTCACTCCATACTTCGTTACGATTGCCTCGAAGTTTTTTAAATTCTGAGCCGTTGTCGACAAGTATACTTTAAGGGCGACCGAACTTTCTTATGGCCTCACTAAGCAAGCACGCTGTATCGATTGAGTTAGGGGCCCTGTCATAAGACCCTACCACCAATGATTAATCGTGAATGGTCATCAACTATAAGAGCTACATACTTCTTGTCTTCTCCAGAGCCCTTCTGCTTGATGTCCATCTGCCACAATCTGTCGGCACTGCCCTTCTCAAATCGTTTGTATCTGAACTTCTTGTTCTTATATGGGCTACCATTAAGTTTGAGCTTCACCAGCCACTCAATGATTGTGCTTCTCGCTAGGCGTATTGTCTTAAAGTTCTTGCCAGTCTCCTTCTTGTACTGCTCCATAAGGATCCTTAGAGGCGAGGTGAGGCTTTTTCTGATTCTTGATGAGCCCCCAGTTGTATTTCCTTCTGATCCACGCTATTTGCTCTGCGATCTCTGGCGTGACCTTAACGAGGCTTTTTGCTCACTGACCACTCCTCTTGTCAATAAGGTTTTTCCTTCCATCCTCTCTATATCTTTTGAGCCATCTCCTTATCGTTTTTTCTGATACCCTGCTTTCTCCGCGGCTGTTTTGATGTCGATTTCTCCTCTCTCGATTCTCCTTACTATCCTATATTTTTTGTCTAGGGGTGTCTTCTTGCCTCTTGGCATTCTCGCGATCCGTATATATTTGTAGTTCTATAGTATTACGAGAAAAAAAGCATATAAATGGTCGATCTAGCGAAATAATCACTATGAGTTAGAATACTCATGACAACTTGATGCGGTCTATACATCGGAGCGAGAGTATTATGTAGAAAAAACAGAAAAAGTCCTACATGCAGATGCCTTGGCATATGCTGTATATTGCAGAAAAATAAGAGAACAAGAAAAAAATATTTTTTGGTATAGTGACTAAAACGTGTACTCGAATATACCATCTATGTGCATGATGAACAATAATAACCCAAAGCAAAATATTGGATAAAATAATGTTGCTAGGACTAACAAAACTATGTTCGTGGTAGTAATACTTCCAAAGAAAAATGAAGCAGCAAAAGCGAAGGGTAAGAAATCTTTCAAGCCCGGTTTTTTCTTCTTTTTCTTTAGGGAAATGATTCCCCATAATGAAAATCCAATTGAGACTATAGGGCTAATAATAGAAGCACCAGTAGCAACAGTAAGAACGATGAAATCAGCGATCATAAGAATGCTGCAGAGATTATACATTTGCATTTGGTCATTTATTTTAGAGACAACAATAAGACCACCAAGATATATTACTGGTGCTACCACCATAAGAAAAGCAAGTAAGATATATGCAACCATAGGAGCCGTGGCGTATCTTCCGCCTCCCGGGGATTCTGGAGCATTTGCTCTCGCAGTTTTTAATGTATCCATAACAGCAAAAGACATGGCAACGCCCAAAATAAAAACTATTATTGCGCGGATCATAATATCTTTTTTCTGAACCTTCATGCAATCACCGAATTCTTAGACCAGTGAAACTAAATATTTAGAGCATTGTAAACAATATTTAAAAAGCGATAAATTCCGTTCTTGGAAATCTTCCAATGACTTAAAAGCTAGAATACCTACACCGGGGTTATAAAAAATTAAGAAAGCTGAACTACAACAAAATTATCAGCACTCCCAATACCCGCAATCAACGCTTTCTTATTCTTAATTGTCTTTATTTTCAATTCAATAACTGGATAAAGTCTGATCGATACTGATACCACTTTCATATTCTTTCTCAGTTTATCTAATAAACTGCTCAGCTCGCGTTGTGCTTCTTTTAGATTCTCTAATTCATATCCTATAATTTTGCTTATTTTCTCTTGATCTATCTCCAGAATGTTGGTAAGCTTAAGAAAACCAACTCTACTTAGATGCTCAAGACTCTGTTTTAGAAGTTTACTCTTTAATAACATTTTTGGTGCAATATATCGCATTGTTTTCTCTCTGCTACCAATTACTCCCACCTTGAAGCGTATTAGGTGACCATGTCCCTCACATTTACTACAAGAAATTTTTCCGCTTCCTCCACAATCGCTACATGGTACCTTCCCCACACCATGACATTCCCTACATATAATTTTTCCCGTTCCATGGCACTTAGGGCATATCACGTTTATTTTCTTCTTTTCCTTTTTATCTTTGCTCGTCCAGACCTTAATACTTATTTCTATTGTTCCTTTTCCATCGCATTCAGGGCATTTAATATGTCCTGTTCCACCACAATATGAACACTTTCTTTTTCCCGTCCCGTCACATCTAGCACACTTTATCACTCCGGTACCTGAACATGCTTCGCACGACACCTTGGCTATCGTTTTGAATATAGGTACACTTTTTAGGACTTCATAATCATAGAATTCTATTTTCTTGAGTTGAGATACCCTAACCCTGCGTTCTTCAAGCCTTCCCTGAACTTTAACTTTAATGAATGCTAGGATTATGGCATGCCTACGGATATCCTCAATGTTTTCTGCTGGAGATACTTGATTTCTACCTATTCTCGCTCCTCTCTGCACAAAAAAATCTCGAAACTTTGAGTCGCTAAGCGTATCTAGCCACTTCATGAATATGTCTTCCGGACTTGGTATAACAAATCTTATCGCACTCAATACCGACACCTCTTCAAAAATTAGAATGCAAAACCTAGAATATAACTGATCCCTTATCGATGTCCGGGTCGTAATTCGCGATCTGTCGGACTAGTTGATTGCAGTTTTGTGTCATCTAGTCCTCCTAGCCGAGATCAGCTTGTACGACATATAGCACTAGGAAAAAGCAGAATGGCAAAGCCAGCAAGATGAGACTTTTCTCACTTTACCTACCACTAAATATTACTCACCACGCCGATTTTGCTCACCTTTGCTCAGTATTTTCTGCTGGGAGCCTCAATGTCATCGGTTACATTCAACAGAAGCGGCATGTTTTTATTCACTTTGCTCGGTCTTGCTCACTCTCGCTCAGTTCTACCCAGTTTTTTCGTGAGATACACTTCATATTGCTCGTATCGCCGCATGCCCCATACATTAGGGTTGTTCTCTGTTTTTGTTTTTGGGTTTAGGCTAGTGGTTCTCCTCCCTCGTCTTCTTCTCTCTTCCTCTGGCGACCTCATCATTGCACCTACTATCCTTCTCACTCTCCCTTGTTCTGAGTACTTGTCGGTGAGTTTCTAGTTTTTTGTTTCTGTTTCTCCTACTTTTCGATGCTGATCGTTAGCTTGATTTCCCTAGTGCTTATCGCGCGTGCTAGGAGCCACAAAAACTTGCTAACAAAACTAGTTTCACAGCATAATATTAGGCGAGGGATATCATGTTTCTTTGGAGCAAACGATTATGTGTTTAGGTTAAAGAATAGTGTTCTTGAAATGGACATATGCGTAGGTGGCCACTACACGAAAAATACTATTTCCCTAGCATTCGGAACGGTTCCCACTAGGTAACCTGAGTTTCTTAATGGTTGTCAGGAGGTTGCGGCCCCTACTTCGCATATTCTGATTAAAGGCGGGTTTAATGATTCTGGTATTACCCTATAATCCATCTTAGCTGTCTCCTTAATTTTCATCAGAATGCCATCAATAAATCCAAGAATGAACTCTAGAGAGAAGTTCGATGATAATATCTCTACAGTATCCCCTAGCCCTGGATAGCATCTCGCATTCACTTTTATTTTCTTTAGGAGTGGTATTATTATTTTATCTATGAGGCTTTTCAGCCCCCTATACTTGCTGAGCATTTTCCTTTCCCTTTCTAGGATGCGTAGTGATACCATTCTACCTATTATCGTCATGGATATCTCCTCCCTATACTTGAACTTGAATATCTCAATAATCCTATCAATATCCTTTACTGGGTCAAACTTGCTGGAAAATACAAGTTGATGAGCATCGCTAGCACATCGCATTAATTG
>JAHKKZ010000054.1 GCA_029856685.1 Candidatus Njordarchaeota archaeon | reverse complement strand
TGTTGTGATAAGGAATATTGGCGTCGTAAGGAATAAATACCAAAGCCTGATATTTATCGAGTCGTACCTTCTGTCCCTTATCCTCATAGATCTAACTTTTTTCTGTGCTAGAACCGTTATTGTAGTTCCTCCGTTAACTAACACAATAACTATGAGAAATCCATAAAGATCGAACACACCACTTGGTGATATTGATGCTAGAAGTGCACCAAATAGTATCGAAATCACAGAATGAACTTCTAACACCGTAGGGAATTCCTTATCAACAAATACTTCCCCTAGAATCAGATATATTATTGATAGCTGCATAAACGGTAGTATTGCTGATGGGTCAGGAAACGCGTATAATATGTAGAAGTACCCTGCGGACGCAATAGTGTTTCCTATAGCCATCAAGACAAAGTATCTGAGAACATTCCTATTTAATAGGGTTAACCCAACAAAATTAGGATCAACATATCTTCCTAGCGGTTTTCCTTTATATGGGACTAGAAGAAAAAGAACAATCACAAAACTTATGAATGTTCCAACAATGAATGACAGATTAGCATATATCCATATGTTAGGCGATAATGCCTCACCAAGGATATCCAGTGGGACCATTACGGCGCTCAGAAAAGCCGATAACAGACACAGCGTATAGAAAAGCATTTTCTTTCTCATAGATCCTCCCGGATTACTCTAAAATTAGCTCTTTTTCAACAACATGAGTTGTTGTTTTGACAATGCCCTCTATTTTGTGAATCTTCTCAGTAACGTAGAAGAGATCCTCGAGAGTATCCACATGAACTCTTACAATAATATCATATTCCCCCGCAACCACCGAAATCCATTTAATATTGCTTACCCCTCTCAGCTTCTCAACGACACTAGCTACTTTGCCTACAGCGACATTAATCATTATGTAGGCGACTATCAAGTTTACCTCCCCTTAGATATAACCTAGCTATTTATGAGCAAGAATGCTTAATAGCATTTCTGGTATTCTTACGAAAAATGATTATTAAGAATAATATTATTAGCCGTCACATAGCTGATAGGTTATAGAGATAAAGAGCTAAATCACACATACTTTCTACTATATGACCATTTCTCGGCGCTTCTATAGAACCTACTGGCGCATTTACATACCACACTATGTAGGCTATACGGAATCCTCTATCGCTCGCCATGTCTAGGTACTTCTCGAAACTTTCGTCAGGACGCATCACCAATACGTTATCTGCACATAGCGGCACTCCTGCAGCATACGCATATGAAATTTCTGAGTGGTGAATTATTATCGTAGACTCATTATTAAGGATCTGAAGCGCCTTTCTAAAGAGCTGTTCTGCAACATGTTCTTGCTCCGGAAACATATTTCCAGCAATCAAAACTGGTGGATGTGTTCTTCGAAACGAATCTCGAATGGGATATATGTAAAAGAAGGCAGGATATACTGCGGAAACAACAATATTATATACTATAAGGATTCTGATAAGCCCCCTTTTGCCTTGGCTACCACCGACAACCTTAAACATATATATAAGAAGGGGAAACGAAGCTAGGAACACTATCCTATATGTATACTTAAGAATAAACGATAGCAACAAAATCGTTGCGGCCCAAACCAATAGTTTTTTATTTTCTTCACTTAGTAGCAAATCCCTCATTCTTCTAAGATTTCTACACAGTACTGGAAGCATAATCACTAGGAGAGGTGCAAATAGCCAAGGAATATATAGTAGTAGCTCGCTTCTTGATACGTACCAATATGACTGAATTACGCATATTAACGAGAACCTCTCCATGATAACTTTAAGGAGGACTATTACCCCTACTCCAACTGAGACTCCTAGGCCCAGTATTATCGATCTTCTATTCGGTACTACCAGCAGGTCATAGAGAATTCCTCCTCCCAAGAACACTAAGCTAAGTGGATGGGCTAGGCCTGCGAGAATAGATAACATGAAGGCCGCCATATCCTTGCGTTCCCTGTAGAATGCCAACGCGAGAAAAGAAAATGCTATTCCTACAGCATTTCTATGAAGATCCCAGAGAATTCTAAGAACAACGAAGAAGGTATAGACATAACATACAAAACCCAGTATTCGATCTTCCGAAACCCCACATTTCTGAGCCCAATATGCTACAGAGAACATAAATAACCCAGACACAATGATAGAGCCTATTTTCACAGCTATCAGAGCATCACCTATGATAAGGTATAATAGGTAAAGGAAAATCGAGTAGAGAGGAGCACTAATAATATATTCCCATCGACCACAAACGCACATAAGTACATAGTGAGTACTAGGATCATAGCCAACAGGAAATCTTCCTGCTGCGACTTCTATAGCAGTCCTTATAATTACTCCCAATAAGAAAGCCTTCATGGGGATTCTAAGATTCTCTAAGTTAAGTTTCCCTAGGGGCTTTCTGGAGAACATACGTGTTATGTTGCCGGGTTTACTCACCTTCTTCGCCTTGTCCTCCAACACCTATTAGTATCATTTTACAAATCTCCTAAAATAATGGACGATCAGGAGTTCTTATTATAAGAGAAAAACCAACTTCAGTTTTCATTATTTATAATCCAAATTTCTCACAGTCTACATGGCGAGTTGTGGTGAAAACTTATGGAGAACTCAGAAAGCAAGGATTCAGCATTTGTTCAAACAGTTTTATCAGCACTTAGGGCGAAACTGCGCGAAGAGGCTCAAGAGTTCATACTGAGAGAGGCTGCAATGAAGATCCTCAAGTACATTAAATTACTTAAAAAAGACTTTAAGGTAGTGTCAGGAGCTGGGCTTTATGTCGAAGAAAAAGTGAAGGATTTAACTATACCTGTTTATGTTACATTTAGGTTCCCTGAGTGGATCGAGATCAAAACATTACTGGCGACCGCAGAGGAGCTACCGCCAGAAATAGCCAATCAGTGCAAGGTCTATGAAATCCTTTTAAGACTTGCAAACGATTTCGCCGAGCTGAGTTTCACTATAGATAAAAATGGGAATTTGTATGCCCGACAAAACATCTTGGTCGGTGCTCTATCATTTGATGTTTTTAAAGAAGAATATGAGGCCGTTGTATTATCGGCAGTTATATTTAAGAAGGAGCTTTTATCTAGATTCAAGCAATGCAAGAAGGAATACGAAGAATTCAAGGAGGCCTATAAAACACAGATAACCTAGGGGGGAGGCGATAGGAATGTCCCGAATAAGTGGTTTTGAATCCTTTTTCATAGACAAACTGATAGGGTATCTAAGTCTCATGAATAAAAGCTTTGAGGTTACTCCTGAGGGAATCCTTGTTCACGAAAGTATTAATGGGAAAGAAACTTTAATAACGATATACATAACTGAGAAATGGATACGGATCCACGCAAACTTAGGTAGTTTATCGGACGTACCAGAAGATAAAAGAAGGGAATTCCTAGAAAAGCTACTAAATGCCAATTGGAACTACCCAGAGATTAGTTTCGGGATCGATTCCGAAGGCAACATATATTCAATACAGGACGAATTTGTTTATGCACTTTACTATGATGTTTTCGAAGAAGAGTATAATGCCGTATTGGCATCCATAGAGATTTTCAATGAGATAAAGAAAGCAGTTCTTAAACCCGAAGAAGCAAAGGTACAAGAAAAGAAGAAGACCCAGAAAGGATAAAGTACTTTCCTTCAAGATATTCCCTAGCTAATTTTTTTGAGCGTCTTTATGAAGATTCTAGACGCGATTTTCCATCTCATAGTGTGATCGGCGTAGCGTACTTCTTTATTCACAATGTTTTGCCCATCAAGACCCTTTTGTATAGGTATATCCAGTAATGCATAGATTGTTGGCACAACATCATATATTGAGCGCCCACCCACATGCCCCCGGACAATTCCTTCGGACTTAGCTATGAATATGCTGTCAAAATCATGATAATTTGTTGTCTTATGTATTATTGGAACAGCCATAAGAATCGCCGATGTTAGATACCGTGCTCTTATACTACCAAAGATGCATATATGAGGAGCTCTTCTGACATATGGCCCCCAGTAGATATTTTCCCTAGTAGCTACAAGACTAAACAATCTTCTGCCATGTTTATCTCTTATTCTAGAAAGCATTTTCACTGTATACCTCACATAGGCTTCTTTGTTTCTGATTCGCCTGTTAACACCTATAAAGAATGCAGGTATGTTAAGAAGACTAAATACTGGCGAGAGATCCGGATCGACAAATAGTCGTATATTGCTACGCATAACCATCCTATATATTCGCCTATGAATATTATGGGGGATGGGAACTTTCTGAAAAAACCAAAATATTTTCTCTAGTACTTTCTCTGAGCTACTTTTTCGTCTAATTTTAAGAGTTTTTAGGCCGCCCCTAGACTTTCTTCGTGATGCTACTCTTCTGATAGTAAAACCCCGGGCTAGGCCTAATTTCTTTAGAATCGTGTTTACAAATACTATTTTGTTATAGACTTTGAAGCCATGATCCGAAATTATAATGATATCCATGTTTCGCTTACATGCCCTCTTGATGATAGAATCTATCAAGCTACTAATCTTCCTAAGGACTTTCTCAACATATTTGGGTATGTTGCCCTTGACTATCACGTGGTAAAAACTATGCATCAACCAATCAAGATCACTTATGACAATGAAGTAATTTTCTAGGTATCCAAGTTCTAGTAACCCCTCTATAACCCATCTTCGTATTTCCAATTCATGTTCTAAGATATCGGCGAATTTCTGCCATCCCAAGACACTTTTAAGTGCTGGGCTAATAGGCCTGCTCTCCTTCACTATATCATAAATTATGTTTTTCTTTTCATGCCTAACTACGATTCTCCCATTCCCCGCTAACCAGTCTGGAACACCAACACCATACAGGAGCCTAAATGGATATGAGAGAGGAACATTAAACAATACAACAGATCTCCTAAGCATAGAGAGTATTTCGAATACATATGGGAACCTCACATCAAGGCTGGTATGTATTCTTACTCTACCACGAGATGTGCTAAAAAAGCTGAATAAACCATGTTTACCTGGGTTCACACCAGTGAATATGCTTATCCATGCAGGAACAGTCTGAGGAGGAAAACATGTTTTGGCTGTGGCTCTAAAATATCTTCTAGCAATGAAGTCTACCGATCTGAGATATCCCATCTCCGATAATTTCTTTAGTCCTTCGGATCCAAGACCATCGATACCTAGTACAAGAACGCCCATTACTAGCACCAAAAAGGGAAAGGATAATAAAATTTCTCAGTATGTTCCTAGCTCTCCTCGTTTTCTAGCGTCATCATATACAATATTGAAGATTTTCAAAGCGATAGGATACCCAATAATAGCATAAATCACCATGTAGATTACATCACTTAAAATTCTTGGATGAAGCAGATTGACGCCCCATATCAATGAATACCTTATTGCATCAAGAGAAAATGTTAGGGGCAACAAGAAAGATATAGCCCTAAGCTCTGTGGGTAGAAGTGTTATCGGGAAGAAAGTCCCTGCAAAAAACTGGTTTATCCATGTCAGAGCCCACCCTATAGGGTTACCTTGTTTAAACTTTAATATCATTGCTGCCGATGCTATTCCTATCGGCAGATTACTTAGCATCAACAATACGATAAGCACACATAGCGTTAATGCTGTGTCAAGATTTAGAATAATCGGCGCACCAAGGAAGAGACCAAGCCAGAGAATCAGCACCAGAAATATTGTTGAGTATAAAAAGAAGTATAATATGTCGCCCAGGAAGAGCACAATAAAGCTTGTAGGTGTTGAAAGTATACTCTCTATGGTTCCATAAAACTGCTCTAACCTGATCGTCATAGAGAGACTACGAAGACTAGCAGTTACATAATGTGATATCGCTATTCCTATCAGCGCAAAAGCAAAATAGCTTGGCCCATACCCAGCCCTACTTATGTCTTCTGGCGTTATTATGAATGCTAATAAGAAGTATGTTAGAACCATAAAAAATGTATTTGCGAAGTCAAATATAATCCAGGTCTTATAGCTAAGCCTTATCTTTGCCCTCCTAATCATCGAAGCAAGTACCTTTTCTCGAAATGGAACTTGACCAGAAACTTTGGACTTAAACATCTCTAATGCTTCTTCTACGCTCATACGCAAAACACCTAATATGTGCCTAATACTCCCTCCTTCCTCGCAAGGTTAAGATACCTCTCAAAAATCTTAAAGCCAAGGTATATCAAAGGCAAGAATACCAATAGGAATCCCAAGTGGAGGAGCATTTGGGGATGAAGGATCGTCCATTCATTCATAAGAGTTCTTCTAAACATCTCTAAGCCGTGTGTGAATGGTAACAGCATAGCGATATAGTATAGGGGCCTATAATTGTAGAGAAGTGATAGTGGATATAGAACACCTCCGAAAAACTCCATAACTAGTGATAAGAAAACCAGCATTGTCTCCAGCTGTTTGTGCTTTATATACATCCCAGCGGCTATTATTCCTATGCCGACATGAACAGCTATTGTTAATAGCAATATGAATATTGCTTGAAACCAGAGTATAGGGTCTCCAGAGATTTTAGCTCCTAAAGCCATCCCAACAAGTATCGTACCAACGAACCACATGGATGACCATGTGAAACCATAGATTACCTGGCCGATAAGCCAGGATCTAAAATTATCGACATCAATAGCCACAAGACTTTCAAAAGTTCCCTCCGATATTTCATGTGAAAGTTTGTGTGCTAATCGAGATATCGAGGTCCAAAGATAGCGAGACATACCAATACCTAAGACCGCAAATGCTAGATAGTCGGGGGAGTATCCAAGAGAGCTTAGAGCTTGTGGAGAGACAAGAAAGCCAACAAAGTAGTATATTAGAACACTAAGAATTATATCGATGAACTCTATCGCAAGAAACATTTTATATGTGGCAATAATTTTTAGTTGATAGTATAGCGATGCTAAGGCTCTAGCCATGAAAGAATCTTTTTTTGTTTCCCTAACCCGAAATATCTCCAACGCCTCCCTAACGTCTTCGGCCATATCTACCCACCCCCACACCAGATGGTTTCATTGAGAATATTTTTACTCCAGCAAGCTTAAGGAAGGCTTCTTCTAGTGTTGGAAGAGCTCTATGCACAGACTCAATGTTATATCCTCGGAGGGCATTAGCTATCTCAGGGATTGCCGTTGCATGGTCCGTCACGGAGACTCTTATGATTATGTTTCGTTCTAATATCTCTTTGGATAGTACTTCATTCACGACCGAGAGAGATGTTATCCTCCTCAAAACATCATCGAGTACATTACCATTTTCAGCGAGCTGTATCTCAACAATCTTTATTTCTTCTACTTTCTCTCTAATCTCTCTAGGTGTGCCAATGAATATTATGCGTCCACGGTTGATAATAGCTATTCTATCACACAACATCTCCACCTCATACATATTGTGGGATGTAAAGAGAATGGTTTTTCCTAGATCATCCACAAGCCTCCTTAGAAAAGTTCTGACTTTCCTCGCAGACTCAACATCAAGACCCAATGTCGGCTCATCCAATATGAGTATATCTGGGTTATGTAGCAGAGCTCTGATGAGCATAAGCTTTACTCTCATCCCCGTGGAATAGTTCATAACAAGTTTATGTGCATCATTTTCCAACTCAACAAAGCGCAGAAGAACCTTTATTCTTTGCTCCGCAACATCTCTAGGAACATTATGTAGCTTAGCAAAAAACATCAGATTATCGTACCCAGAGAGCCTCCAATATAGAGCTCTTCCACCAGTCTCACCCATCATCCAACCAACACGCTTCCTGACCTCTATTGGCTCTTTAAGTATCGAAAAGCCATCCACCCAGGCCTCTCCCTCATCGGGTATCAAAAGCGTAACCAACATTTTTGTGAATGTCGTTTTACCCGCACCATTTGGCCCCAACAACCCAAAGAATTCCCCACGCTTAATTTTCAGCGAGACATGATCAACAGCAACAATCTTCCTTTTCCCAGACCTAAATATCTTGGTTAGATTTTCCGAAACTATAGCATATTCCCCCAACAAACACACCTCCTCAATAATCTATGATCCTCCTGCAGATTTCAATAAGTTCGACCAAGTCCTTCATCTTCTTTTCAAGGAACAATTTTCCTCTCTCCGTCAAAAAATATATTCGGCGGGCGGGGCCCTGCTCACCTATCTCCCACCGCGATCTAACCAGACCCTTCTCTTCCAAACGTCTCAATACGATATAGACTAAAGGTTTTGATATTTCTTGACGGAAAATATCCTCAAGGAGTTCTATCAATGCGTATCCGTGGAGATTTCTCTTCGACAATATTTTTAGGATCGCCAACGATACCAAGCAGGCTTTTATGCTTCTTTCTGAGTGTTTTCTTTCCCGCCCATGCAATTTTATGTGCCTCAAAGATAGTTAACAATATAACCTATGTAAAAATATAAGTGGTATTCATATATCTAATAATAAACTATTAAGTGTTTTTGGTTATTGTTGGTTTTTCAACAAACATTTAAAGTGGTGTTGCCAACATTTCATACCAAGAATTTCCTATTGTTGGTGAGAGACTTGAAATTTTATGAGGAGCTAGATAGGCAAAGGCTAAGCTATCTTAGCTTATTTATATTCGATCAGCCCATAGAACCCGTCAAGATTGATGAGTTGTCCTCGGCCTTAGTTGAGAATTTTGGTGGGAAAAAACAGAATCAGGGCGATTTCCATATTATTTCTAGCAGAAAAAACATCGTATTTCTGTGGCCGTATCAGGGGCAGCAAAAAGAACTTGTTATTATTGTGAGACCCAATACAATAATATATAAGAAGATACAGAGGGCTCTGCTAGCCATATTGCTTGGTTTGATAGTTGCTGCTATTATTGTTGCAGGCATCGTAGCATATTTATTATGGACTGAGTATTTTGAGTGGGCTCTCTTCCGAAGCCTATTCAGTCTTGCAACAAAGATCGCTGCGTATACATTAGGCGCATTTATAGCGGCGTTAGCATTAACCATGTTCTTATCATCGGATATCGACCGCAGATTCATTCAAGGAATTAATCGTACGAAGGACATTGTTTTAAGTGTTGTTGGGAAAGTATTCGGTGGAAAATATGAGAAGATAGAGACTCTTCCAGATGTGCTTAGAGAAAAACTTACTGATATAAAAGCAAAGCACCTAGTCACATTAGCCCAGATGACGCGAGTGCGATTTCCCGGACTCTAACCCTCTGCTTTTTTTCCTCTAACATATGTCTCGTAGATCGCCCTTGCAGCCCTGATGATGGCATCTTTCTCCTCCCAGGTCAGGACATTCCATAGCGTCGGACCTAGTTTTCTGCCTATCTTTATGGGTATGGAGACATGTATAGGGATAGGTATTGACTCAAAGTTATGAGGTATCGATAGACTTAGGATTCTTCCCGTATTTAAAGCGATGCCCCTGACAATTTCTATGAACGCTCCTACGGGGCCCCATATGGTTGCTCCTTGT
>JAHKKZ010000053.1 GCA_029856685.1 Candidatus Njordarchaeota archaeon | reverse complement strand
TCGCTATATTAGGGAGACTGGGGGACTAACTATTGGTGGTGTTGTTCGGCTTGCTAGGGGGTCTTCGGAGGACGAAAGAGGGGCTTTTGACACCTTCTATCACATGTTGCTTTCCGTTTTGGGTCTGGAGAAGCGTCCTATCAACCCTAGCTAAGGGATGCCCTTTCTCCCCCATCAGCGGGGATATATTGTCTCAGTGTTCAGCATTGAGATTCGCTCCATATGCTACGGACTATATGGGTTATCTTTTGAGTGATGTTCTCCTTAGTGTTGTTGGTGTTTTATTTGTTTGGGGTTATTGCCTATAGTTTTTGGTTTTTATTGTTGGGATTTTTGTTTTATTATTTGAGTGCTTTTGGTCATAGTTGTGGGATTTGATATGGATACTAGGGATCTTCGTGATGTGGCTTTGAAATATGCTCTGAGAAATGCTGTAGAGCATGGGGGTCGTGCTGATAGGAAGGCTGTTGTTAATAAGCTCTTTGTCGAGATACCAGGACTTAGGCAGCAGATAAAAGATTCTACCAAGCGTAAGGAAATAATAGCAATGGTTGATGACGTAATAAAGTATGTGAATTCTCTTTCCTATGATGAGCAGGTGAGACTATTGGAGGAGAAATACGGTATCTCTTTGCAGATGATTGAGGAGGAGAAAGCTTCTAAGACGAGAGTTGGTCTTCCAGAACTTCCTAATGCTGTTAGAGGTAAAGTTGTAACAAGATTTGCGCCCGCGCCAACTGGTGCGCTTCATCTTGGGCAGATTTTGAGGGCTGCTTATCTTAGTTGGTACTATGCTAGGCGTTATGATGGAAGGTTTATTCTCAGAATTGAGGATACGGATCCTAGGCGTGTTAAGAGCATATATTACGATTGGATTCAGCAAGATCTCCGAGCTCTTGGTCTTGAGTGGGACGAGCTTATCTACGAATCAGATCATTTTGAAATGTACTATGAACTAACATACAAGCTGTTTGAGAAGGGCAGAGCGTATGTGTGTCTATGTTCAAGCGAGGAATTCAAGAGAAATGTTGCTAGAAAAAAAACCTGTGAACATAGAGAGAAGATGGATACTGTGGATCATTGGGAGGATATGTTGCAGGGTAAATATCGGGAGGGACAAGCCGTTGTTCGTTTGAAAACCGATTTTGAATCAAGAAACCCCGCGCTGGTAGATCCTCCTCTACTCCGTATAATTGATACTGTGCCACATCCTCGTACGGGCTATAGGTATAGGATTTATCCTCTCTACAACTATGCATGCATCATAGAGGATTATACCTCTGGAGTAACCCATGTTATAAGAGCAAAGGAGCATGAGACAAATAAAATAATACAGAAAATGATCGCAGATGCTTTTGGCTGGAAGATTAATATAAACTACGTTGAGTATGGTATGGTATCCTTCAAAGGAGCCCCCGCGCATAAGCGACATATAAGATCAGCCCTTAGAAGTAAAGACATCAGTGGTTGGGATGATATACGACTTGTGACTATACGCTCCCTCCTTCGTAGGGGCATACATCCAGAAGCGATAAAAATGCTGGCTGAGCATGTGGGTATGACTAAAAATGATATAAAAGATATGCCTCTAGTAACATTGTATTCATTTAATGCAAGGGTTCTATCAAGGATTGCGAAAAGGATATTCTTTGTTGAAGATCCTTTGGTACTAAGGATCAATGTTCGAAGCGATCTTATCATTGGTCGTAATCCTTGGATCCCTGGAGACGAGCAGGCGGGATATAGGGAGTATAGACTGCGCCCAGTGGAGAATAATGGTGTGAAAATCTTAGAGTTATACGTTTCTAGGAGAGATCTCGATTTGCTTCAGAGAGCGAAAAGTAGTGATGGTGTGATTAGGCTTAAGGGTTTAATGAACATAAGGATAAGAGATATGGATATCTCCAATAACATAGTTTATGCAGAACAGGTAAGCATAGAGCCTCTCAAGGGGGTTGAAAAAATTCACTGGGTTCCAGTAGGCGACTTAGCGATAAAAGCATTCGTAGAGACACAAGATGGTATTCGAGAGGGATACGTAGAGTTTCTTGCCCAGTTGCTTAGGAACGGTGATTATGTTCAGATGGAGAGGTATGGCTTTGGTAGGATTATCCGTAATGAGGGTGAGGTCATACACATAGTATTTGCTCATGAGTAGTGTAGGTGTTCTGCCTATTTTTATTGTAATTACATACTTTCAGTTGAAATTTCCTATTTCGTTTTTTTCAACAGAGACATTTCAATTTTCTTTGAAGTAGATAGCTGAATCGGTAATGAGATATGGAGACAGAATTCGATGAGGATCTATTTTCGGATATACTTGGGAGGATATATAGAAGAGTTAAGAATAAGGTTGAAGAGGAGTTGAGGCAGGGGCCGTACGCAATAATACGCATTAGATGGTTAAAAAAGGAGCTCAGAGGACAACGTGGGATGCAATTCATAGTTAAGAAGCTTTCACAAGAGTATAATGTCAAGAGGATGGGGTCATGGCTAATAATAACACCTCGCGATGAAGACAAATAATCGCAATACTACTGAAAGTATTAGGGTTTCCATAGGAATTTCTCTAAATCGACCTTTTCATACTTATGTCTCAGTTCACGTAAATATTGCCTAATAGCTTCATAAGCTAAAATCTTGCAGTCATATCCACAGATTATCTGTCCAGTTCTACATGCGTAGGCATACTCCTCAGCTTCACTACGTGTGCGGAAATGGAAAGCCTGTAACCATTCGAAAATCACACAATCATATGGATTGCCCCCCTGATACCTTTGGTGTGCTGTCGAGATGGCGCCACCAGAATGGGCCCTCATGATCTTACGATATACTGCTGAGTCATCATCTGTGAGATATATAGCTGTTTCCGGAGCGGAGCTAGACATAGGTACTCTCTGCAAACCTGGTAAAAATTTCACGTAAACAGATGCCGGTTTTTTAATTTTTAAGCGCTCTGCAACATCTCTAGTGAGTCTCATAAATACGTCTTGATCTAATCCTATAGGGACTAGGGTCCGAAACCCAAAATCTAATGTTGGCTGAAGGATATGTACTATTTGGACAGCAGCGTAGAATGGTATCCCAACATTTTTTGAGTCATCAATTCCAAGTGCATTTTTAACAGTACTTAGGGTTAGATATCTCGACACCACTATCGAATATTTATAAACCCATGGATGCATTGATGAGATATAAATTCTCGTTTTCCTCGGGTCAAATCCTAGTGATGCTATCCATCTAGCATTCTCTAATGCCCAGGAATCAGCCTTTTCCAAGTCTTCTATTTTCCCAAAAACGTATTTTTCGTCATCCGATAATGGAATAAACGCATAAACATCAAATGTGCGTTGGAACCAAGCAACAAGCTCAAATAACATAATGTGTCCTAAGTGTAGTGGGCCGCTTGGGCCTCTGCCACTAACTATAGCCCAAGTTTTCTCTTTTAATATCACATCTAGATCACGATGGGCTATCAATATGCTCATATCGAGATATCTGCTTCTGGGTAGAATGTCCCTCAATTCGGATATTGGTCGTATATGGAACTGTTCATACATTCTCTTGAGGTCTCCACTTACTTTTTCTAAAGCTACCATCGTCACACACCAGATCTCAGAATCTGTCAGAGAGATAGGCGGATTTATGCCAGGATACTGAATTTGTCCAATTATTTAATTTTGTCATTGTGCCCTAATATATAATAAGGCTTCAATACGAAACCGAGGAGTAAGACCGGTGATTAAGAATAGCACGTGAACGTACAATAGTAAAGCTTGCGGTTGTCTCCCTCGCCGAATTTTTGGATTATCTTATTTACAGGGAGTTCTTTGTTGATGACGGCACCAAGGAAAAAAGTTTGGAAGAATCACTGATAATGACTAATTTCTTCACACTTACCTTCCGCTATCTCCTAGAGATCTCAAATGTCTCCAACTACATAGGGTTCATACTAAATAATCTTCTGCGACAGCAGAAAAGTAAGGAAAAGGGGAATCCTCCCCCAATAGAAATACTTGAAGGCGCATGGATCCTTTTCTCCGATAGTTCTTCTCTGAATATCCCAGATAATGACACTATACAGGTAAATGACAAGCTGTATTTTGGTGCTATCTACCCTACAACACGAATACTTGAGGCCCTAAGTATTGCTAAGGGTATAAGCACGATCACGCTGATAAGAGGACTAAACTTCTTATCTCGTATACTCAATATGGTTGACATAAATTCCTTAGAGCCGAAACTTCTTGTCCCGATAATGGACGCCGCTCTCGTGGCATATAATAAGCTTCCATATGAGAAAATTCGGGATATACTATTACCTCTAGTGAATAAGCTTAGGGCGATAACAGCAGAGCTAGATCCGAATTTAGAAAGTATATACGCGCAGGACATAGTAATGAAATCAAAAGCTCTTACGAATGAGGGGCTTGTGGAAGATGACATCGATAGAATTAATAGGAATCTTGAAAGCAAAGTGCTAAAAAATGTTTTAGAAACAGCATATTGGCTAGTAATGTTCAATGTTGATGTCTCGCCTAGGATTCAAGAAATGATATTGGATCTCCTAGCAAAAAACTTTAGTGCCGTCTTTGACATTCATAAGAATCGGTTACTGGCGTATTTTATATCGAACGCTGAGGTACTTGCGATGTTGATTCAGAAATTATCTGATAAGAAATTTGCACAGATAGTTCTAGATAGGACTATAGAGCACGTCTCAGAATTGGTATTACAAGGAGTCTCCAATATTTTCGAAGCCACAAAGCTGCTAACTGTGACCAAGATCCTTATGGAGGCACGTGGTGTTATTAGGCGTTAGTGAATGGCTTTAGAAAGCCTAGCAGATATAATTCCGCTAATATTTCTGTTAGTAGTGTGGCTACTGATTTCTATAATCTGGGAGAAAACTGGGCGAAACAGAGGGGCTCTCAGAATATATCCTCTTGTAATAATATATCGTAGTGCCACACTTAAGAAATTAATACAGCGGATAGGTAAGAAGTATAGCAATTTTTGGAGGCGTCTAGGTGTAATTGCTGACAAGGTTTTTATGTTTGTCATGGGAGGCGGAGCTCTCTACATAACGCTAAACGCTATTACTCTTATCTTAGGCTCGTACTTTGAATTTGTAGGCGTGCCTATCGGATCGCGATTTGTTGTCGTTATACCCTTCGTTACGATGCCCATGAATAAGATTCTCGTCTTTATGCTCGCAGGTTTTGTTCTAGCAATAATCTTGCATGAATTGTTTCATGGTGTTGTCTCCGTTGCCGAGAACAGGAATATAAAATCGGCAGGAATAATAATCTCGCTTGGAATCGGCGGAGGATTCGTTGAACCGGATATAGAGGACGAGCTACAAGCAGTTATTGACAGTATGGAGACAAATACGGCTCGCGATAATATCAGAAAGTATTGTAAGGCTTCTCCGCACAACCTAGATACAAAAACAATTCTGAGAAAATTTCGAAGAATCGTCGCTGCGGGTATGCTTGCGAATCTTATATTAATGTTAATGTTTGCTGGCACTCTTTTCGGTCTAGGAGCTCTTAAGGCCTATGAAAATTATGGCCTCAAAATTGTACAGATAGATAAGAATAGCCCAGCACAAAAGTATGGTCTCCGAGTGGGGGACATAATAATAATGCTTGCTGGACAACGCGTAAGAACAATATCAGATTTCCAAAATACACTTTCGAAGCTTTATCCAGGGGCGAATGTCTCCTTTTTAGTATTAAGAAATGGAACAAAGATCGAGCTATTTGTTGTCCTAGCAGAGAAGAACGGAAAGGCATATATAGGGGTTCTCATACAGCAGTACATAAAAAGTAACATCCCGATAATATCAGATGATGCTATGTTTGACATGTACTATTTTCTTTATATTAATGCGTTGCTAGAATTTTTAGTCGTAATTATAAACGTCCTACCTATATTTTTCCTTGATGGCTCTCAATGGTTAAACTCTCTGTTGATCGAAAAATATGGTAGAAGGGGTCTGCGGATAGGCATGACAATTAGCATTATAATAACTTTAATTTTCATCCTTAATTTTATCGCTCCCTCGTTTGCAAGTTTTTTAGTCCAATAATGAGTAGTTCAATAATAGTATCTCTGTTTCAAGTATGGGTGCCTAAGAATGGCAGAAGCGACACTTAAGCCAAAAGAAGCTCTTGTATGGTCACTAGAAAATTATGTCGTTGTAAAGATAAAGGGTGGCAAACTGATACGTGGAAAACTGAAAGGGTTTGATGTGCATTTGAACTTGACATTAAGTGGTGCACAACAAATACTGGAGGATGGTCAATTTAAATCACTTGGAGATGTGATTATACGTGGTGATGTCGTAGTATTTGTGGTCTTTCCAGCCCTCCAATATAAGGGAGAACAATAAAGATAGGTGATTAATTATGACGAAAGGAACGCCGTCATTCGGTAAGAAAAGCAAGGGTAGAACGCATATAAGATGCCGCCGGTGCGGTCGTAGAGCATATCATGTTCGGCATAAATATTGTGCGGCCTGTGGATATGGACGTTCGAAGAGAATTAGAGAGCACAACTGGAAGCAACCATATTATAGACGCTATAGGATTTTCTATAGGAGATTTTGGAAAGTTCCAAGTGTTAAGAAATTTATTTAAGGTAGATTATCTGGGCGTGTTTAATATGGTATCCAAATTCGAGCTTAAACGATCGGCATTTATCTCATTTGTAGGAATGCTGGCTTTGCTGATTATCGCTGGTGCCGAATGGGCCGCCGCTGATCAATATGGTTTATTAATGAGCGAAGACATAATATATTATCTTGCAATAATCGTTCAATTAGTACTTGTTTGGTTCGCTTTTGTATTCTCACTAGTCTTCTTCGGTTGTCTAACCGAGTACATGGGCAGAGAACCTGGCATAATCACATTAGCATTCGCATATATCCCTATATTACTATACTTGGCTGTGCTTGGAACCCTAGAGCGGTTCATATATGCATTCGTAGCGCTAAGCGTACTAGCAATATTATATGTGCTATATAGCGAATAGGTGTTTTGGCGATGTCAAGGTGGCGTGGTGCGTGGGGACGTCTCGATCTAGGGGAAAAATACGCCTTTGTAGTGTATGAGCGATGGGGTGAGAAATTTTATGTTATTGTAAATACAGCTGAAGCCATAAAATATAAAAAAGGGGAGAATGTCGACATAGATAGCGCTATCGAACATCCATATGTCTTCAGTGATATAAATAAGGGCGTATTAGCATCGGCGGAACTTCTACGCAAGATGATATTCGAGGTTGCTATCGATAAAATACAGAAAAAGCTTAAGCGTGAACTCACAAGTGAAGAGAAGGAGAAGCTTAAACAGGAAATAGAAAAATGGGATAATGAGAAAGTGCATTATGAGGCCTCAAAGATAGTCTTAGAGAAAGGTTTTCTTAAGATACCAGAGTCTATCCGAGACAAATTAATTGAAGAGAAGATGTCCGAGATTTTGAGGTATCTACAAAAATATGCTGTAAATCCAGCTACAAATGCGCCGTACTCACCCCAGCAGCTCGAAGAGGCATTCAATAAAATTCGAGCAAGAGGAATAAAATTAGATCCGCTTATGGATGTAAAAAACCTACTTCCGCTTGTGGTGAAATCCATCCAAGAGATTTTGCCAATAAGATTGGAGTTAATAGTTGTGAGGGTAAGAATTCCCGCCGAATATGTTGGGCCTCTCTACGGGAAACTAGCTAATCTTGGAACATTCAAAGAGCAAAAATGGTTAGATGATGGGAGTCTTCAAGCAGTTCTTGAAGTACCAGCCGGGGTCTTTCTGCGTTTCAACAATTTACTTGTTAACTCTACACGAGGACAAGCAAGGATTGAGATTCTTGCAAGAAAACGTTTATAGAATCACAATAGAAGAAGCGAATTCGCCAAAGTTTTGGATGGTGTCATGCTATGGCGGATAGTTTTACTAAAGCCCACATAGTTGTACCGGGTGACGTAATCGCTGAGAATTATAACTATACAGTTAAAGGTGCGGCGATAATTAGGCCGGACGGAAAGATAGTAGCTACTAGGGTTGGTCTATTACGCATTAAAGGTAGGGAGATAAATGTTATTCCGCTGGCAGGGAGATACATCGCTCAGAAAGGGGATAGCGTGATCGGAATAATCATTGATTATTCCCTAGTCTACTGGTTATTGGAGATAAATTATGTATGGAAAGCCAGACTAGATGCCTCAGATTTTCTTAAAAAGCCGTTCGATCCAACCAAAGAACCCATAACCAAATACCTAAAAATAGGTGATGTTGTTTATGCTAAAGTTGCGCATACTGAAAGAGGATTGCCCCCGATACTCACTTGTAGGGACTCGGGATATGGAAAGCTTGAGGGTGGGAGATTAATATCAATAAACCCAGCTAAGATACCCAGGGTCATTGGGGTAAAAGGATCAATGCTAGAGACAATAAAAAGAATAACTAAGGCGGACATTAAGGTGGGAGCGAATGGCATAATATGGGTGCGTGCTGAGAAACCAGAAATCGAGGAGCTTGTAGAATATGCGATAAAAAGGATTGAGAGAGAATCACATGTTTCGGGTCTAACAAAGAAAATTCAGAATGACCTCATTAGAGGTATGCATAGAATCCAGCGGGGGTGATACGGATGGGTCTGAAGATAAGTGAGGAGGAGTTTCGGAGAATTATGGAGAGCGGAAAACGGGTAGATGGCAGAGCATGGGACGAACTCAGACCCATAAAAATCCGAATAGGAGTTACTGAGAGAGCAGAAGGATCCGCTCTCTTTGAGATGGGAAAAACACGGGTTCTTTGTGTTGTGAGGGGACCGATGGAATGCATACCATCGCATATAGCCGATCCAGAAAGAGCAATATTAGATGTGGCATATAGAATGGCTACGTTTTCCACAGAGGAGAGGAAGAGTCCTACGCCCTCAAGGAGGGAGATAGAACTGTCAAAAATAATACGTGAGGCTCTAGAACCTGCTCTATTCTTGGAGGAATATCCGCGGATGATGATCAAGGTCTATTGTTTAGTTCTTCAAGCCGATGCTGGGACACGTACCGCGAGCATAAACGCTGCCTCGCTTGCTCTTGCACATGCTGGTATTCCGATGAGAGATCTTGTTACTTCGGTGGCAGTAGGTTACTGCTATGGTAAAATAGTTGTGGATCTGTGTTCTGTTGAGGATGAACTATGCGCTGATGTGCCCATAGCGATGATGCCTTCATATAGAAAAATAACTCTTCTTCAAGCTGACCATCGTCTACCTATCGATAGGCTACCAGAGATCTTGGAAATCGGTACAAAGGCTATTGATAAGATATACCAGCTTCAAAAGAGAGCTCTCCGGGAAATGTATGCTACCACTACAAGAGAAATTACTGGGGGGGAATGATTATGGCATCAGAATTTCTATCCCTTATTCGCAGAGAATTTCTATCGAATATTGAGAAAGAAAGCATATATAATTATCTCAGCAAAGGAAAGCGACTGGATGGAAGAAAACTACTAGAGATGCGGAGACTCAAGTTAGCTCCAAATTATATCGAGAAAGCGGAGGGGTCTTGCCTAGCAGAACTGGGTAAAACAAAGGTAGTTGCTGGAATAAAAATATCTGTTGGCGCACCATATCCCGATATGCCTGATAAAGGTGC
>JAHKKZ010000052.1 GCA_029856685.1 Candidatus Njordarchaeota archaeon | reverse complement strand
GATAACGCTGGGAATAGGGTGTCTAGAAGAATAATAGTTTTTGTGGATAATTCACCACCAGTAGTCAGAATAGGTGCGCCAGCAAATGGTTCCTATCATGGTGGTGTTGTTACGATAGTTGTGTCTGCGGATGATAGGAATCCCAATATCTTAGAGCTATATATAAATGATTCGTTGGTTGCTTCTACAACACAGTTTAATAGTTTCACATATGATTGGGATACCACAGTGGTTAGTGATGGTCCATACATAATAAATGCTACCGCCAAAGACTCTGCTGGGAATGTTGGATACAACTACATATTTGTGTGGGTAGACAATACAAGACCCTCAGTAGTTATAAGAGACCTTAGTAATGGAACATACATTAATTCAACAAGCCTAAACATAACATGGAGCGCATCCGATAATATGGGGCTTGATTACTTTGAGGTCCGGCTTATGGTTAACTATACTGAGACTCTACTAACAGACAAACTTAGCGGTGATTCTAGATGGTATATCCTCGATAACTTAGATGAGGGGGGCGAATACGAATTTATTGTCAAGGCCTATGACTATGCGAGGAATGAGGATACGTCCGAGGTTAGATTTTATGTGGATCTGACACCACCAAGTGTGTGGATCATAGACATAACAAATTCGAAATATGTTGCTGATACCGACCTATACTATGTGCTACCTTCGTTTAATGTATGGGTTGGCTTTGAAGATAATCCGTATTCGCAGCAGATAGTAATTAATACATATCTCAATGGAACACTCCACAACACAACTATCCTTGCACAGTATAGTGGTTCTACGCAGATAAGATTTAGGCTAAATGACACATGCATTGATAATTATTATAACTTGAGTGTTGAGGCAGTAGACTGTGCTGGTTGGCGATCACTTATATCCGTGATGATAAAGGTTGTTAGGCTTGACATACATATATATGAGCCTAGAACATATTTGGTTGGTGGTGTTCTATACGCATATGTTAACACAACAAACATTACTGTGGTATGGGACTTCGTGCCGTTTGGTAGATATGTGAACAATGTTACTCTGTACATGAATGGTGAGAGGATCTATTCCACGAACAATAACATAACCTCATACATCTTCGCGGGCCTAACAGTCGGAGACTGGAACAACATAACAATATTCACCAACGACACCAAAAACAACTCGGTTACAAAGACGATGCTTGTATATGTAGATATTGTGCCCCCAGAGGTATGGTTTGTAGGTATAGATCCTCTCTTCTATAATGCTTCCCTCGACCTAAACATTACGTGGACTAATATGACTATAAGCTGGAATGGCTCTGATGATGTAGGTATCCTAGCCTACTATTTGAGGTTAGATGAAGACTCATGGATGGATGTAGGAACAAACACATCTCTGTACCTAACAGGTATTGCTGGTGGCGAACATATACTGTATATCAAAGCTGTCGACCTAGCAGGAAACACAAAGATTATCGATATGAAGATATATGTTGATGTCCTAGGCCCAGAGATCACAGTTTATTTGCCACAACCCCCGTTTGTTGAGGGCTACTACAACTTGTCTCTAATCCAGATAAACATATCTCTGTTCGATACATCGAATTACTCACTTCCAATAACCATAATAATAAACGGAACCAGTACAATAAGCCTGAACAATCTCAGCTTTGTACTAAGCTTGGATACTGAAGGCATATACAACCTAAGTTTTGTGATCAAAGATATCTTTGGTAACGAGGCGAAGAAGAGCATAGTACTCGTCATAGATAAGACCCCTCCAATACTCGACGTTAAAGTCTTAGTTGACAACCCAAATAATATAACGTCACCAGAAGTCCCAATAAGTTGGATGGCAAATGATTATCTCTCCGGAATATACCTAGTCAGGTTGCGGGTTGATGGTGGTGACTGGCAAAATGTGTCTGAGGAGGGTAATATTGTACTACGATTAGTTTCTGGTGACCACATAATTGAGTTTGAGGCTTATGATAAGGCTGGCAATTATGATATGAAGACAATAAGTGTTCATGTCTCAGCACCCCCAGAGGTTGTAGTGGGTCTACTTGGATATGTGTTTGTTGAATATTATTTCAACGAAACATCGTTCAGCCTAGCCATAAACATAACAGCATACGCCGAGTTCAACATAAGTATTTATATTGACGACTCATTGGTACTCCAAGAATCCTATGATTCTGGCTCATACATGATTACATACCCCATCAACATTTCCGATGAGGGACAGCACAAAGTACGAGTCCTAATAGTTGATTCCGAGGGATATTCCTTCGACAAGAGTTTCGATGTTGTTGTGGATCTGACAGCACCAATAGTTGAAATACTTTCACCTCACCAAAATGAGGAGATTACTGGTAAGGTAAATTTGACTTGGAGAACCCACGATGAACTTTCTGGGATATACAACGTTATTGTTCTTATTGATGGTGAGCTCAGCGGCAATGAATGGGATGAGAGTGGTTCGAGATTGATAACACTGTCTGAAGGCGAACACAGCATTGTTGTGGTCGCATTTGATTTGGCTGGAAATAGAGGATATGACGAAGTTAGATTCGTTGTGAAGCCACCAACATTACCTTTTGATCTACGCATGGTGATAGTCATGATAATACTAACGGTACCTGTAGCTGCCTTGATAATCTTAAAGAAGAGAAGACGGTTAGGTGTTCCTAGCGAACCGACAGCAGAAGAGGTAATAGTAGAAATCGCCGAATCATTTGAAGAAGAACAAATCTAATCTTGAAACTAAAAGACGCAACTAAACGTATACATATCCTAGAAGGTACTTGTCTTTAATATTTTTTATCCATCAAAATCATTTTAATGCAATAAACATTTGAGAAAAACTTAGGGCATTAACATTTCCTTCTTTTCAATACAGGCTTTTATATCTAAGAATCATTTAGAGGATTTGTAAGAGCGTTTTTGTATGAATATCAAAATAATTGGAAAGGTAATTGATATTAGAGGGGTCTGTGCAGCTGAACTAAAAGTTGGAGATGAGCTCGATTTGGCACTTCCTTGTGTTCCAAAAAATTTTACCGAATGGAAACGGAAGCCTAAGGTCTGCCACATCTAATCACTGCTATTTTTCCCTAGGTCTCGGTGCTCCAAAGTGGTGAGAAGCTCCCTTGGCAAAAGAAAGAGAATGAGGTTAAGGTGATGTGTCCCGACCCAGATAACACTGTGATTATTGTGCTCAGAAGAATTAAAAATATCGATAATATCCAGCGGGAGTAAAAATGAGATACTTATTCTGTCAACCTTTTGTCTTCCTTTTCTTCAATGCAATATAATTTATCAAAATTGAGATTACCAGCTATTGTCTACTTGAGCTGTATGATATGATATCGTTATGCGCATCAATTATAAATTTATAGAAAGTGACTCCTTCATAATCCTTGGCGAGAATCTGGGGTAAGACTACCTTCAGATATGGTGCTAGTTTGAGCATTTTTAATTCATCGATTTTTATCCAAAGTGGTTTACCTTCGGCAGATTCTTTGATATCACCAGATTTATACTCAGCTACAAATATAAATATTAATAGTTCGACTTTCGGTAGGATCTCACTAACTATTGCTCTTAAACGTAAATTCTCTATTTCCAATCCCGTTTCTTCTCTTATTTCTCTCAGACAAGCTTCATCAACTCTCTCTCCAAATTCTATTTTGCCAGCTACGCCTGCAATCCAATCTGGGAAATGTTTTCTACTTGGGGATCTATGAAAAACAAGAACTTCATCATTTCTCCTTATAAAGCACTCAACTAACGGCACTATCTTTTGCTGCTCCTTTCCAGCACCCATGATACAACCCCCTTAGATATAACAAATCCTATTAGATTCATAATAAATTTGCTATTAAGCCCCCTTAATTTCAATTTTATTACCCGATGAACTCTAGAGCGTCTATTCTAGAAAGAAAGATGTTAAAATTTATAATTCGACATAAGAAATAGCGATTCGGTATATTTAATGTAACTTTCGAAACCAGGAGATACATTTAACCTAAATTTATTATCGGCAAAAGAAACCTTTATATACCAGAAATAAACTATTATCATATTACCCCTCTGACACAAACATCATTCCCAGATGCTTGTGTCGGAGGGTGAGAGAGAAAAATGTGTCAAAAATGAGGCATATGAAGAAATTCATTGGAGGAATCCTAATCCTCTTTGTGGCGCTCTACTCTGTGGTGGGATTTGCTGTAAATGACGGATTTCTCATAAGTATTGATATAACACAACGGGGTTCTAAAACATCGGTTGTGAGTTCTAAGCCAGAAGTCTATGTATCTGCACATAGCCCCATATATACGGCGATTATACGTAATAGTACTATAAATGGAGTAGTAATTATAGGTAATGAGTCCATTGTTCTCATTGAGAATGTAACCTTTAATGATTCAGCAACACTAATAATTGAGGATGACGCATCTGTCACTCTTAGGGATTTCAGAATTATGAACTACTTTAGGATATACACATTTAATAGTTCAAATCTCAAGTTGTATTCTGGGACAATAGTATCGGGATCCCTAACAATATACACGTACAACTACTCCACAGTCAATATAAGCAGCGCATTCCATGGTATAGACATCAATTGCTACGATTATAGTCTTGTTTACATAAATATGAACATAACAAACTCCCACATCCATACGCATGATTATGCTATGGTGTACATAGATGAAGCGTACGTGAATAGTACGTCTATCGTTCTCTACGAATCATCGACTGTCCATATGAGCTATGTGGACGACGGTGGTCTAGGATGCTACATAGACGTATATGATGATGCCTTTCTGGGTATATACTACAGTAATCTCTCATCAACCGATGTATACCTACATGATAATTCGGATCTATCTTCAGGAAATTCGTCTCATAAGTCTATATGCATGTACTCTAATGCATCGATATATGCAGAGAATGCAGTTATCCAGTCGCTGTATTCATCATCTAATGACGAATTCTTCATAACTAATTCTGATATATTTACACTTTCAACAGGGATAGATGAGTATTATGATAGTTTCGATGCTGGGGGATATGTACTTGATTCGTCAGTTGAGTATGCTTATTTATACTCCGCGGGAATCACACACTTTGTAAACACGAATATAAATCAGCTTTACTACTGCCTAATACACAATGACACCCTAATGGTAAATCAGACTGATACGATAAGTACATCTAACTACTCCAACTATGATACTGAGTCAAGTACTGTGAATTATATGTATGTTCAGCCTAGAGTTATAGCGAGGGGAGCATCCAGTGTTACTGTTAATAGGACATATTCGGAAGTCTTCCTCATAGATGTCGCTTCGGCCTATATATTTAACGCCCGAGATGTATACGTGTTTAACTCTAATGCTACTATAGAGGGCTTCGAAGGGAGCACATTAGATCTGTGGGCACATTCAAATTCCCATGTAATGGTGAATTCTACCACGTTCAGCTATTTAGATGTGGATGTGCGTAGCTCGTCAGTAGATATATATGGCATGCTTGCAAACACCTCAACCTACATGTACATATACTCGGCTAATATCTATGTTGAGGACTCATTTTTTGATTACTGCAAATTTTATTTGCGTAGCTCCTACGTAGTTATGAACAATACAATTCTTAACGATACGTATCAAATATCGGTCGCCAACTCAACAATGCATCTTTACAACTCAACCCTCAACACAACGTATGGACACACAGTATTATATGTGGATATGAGCAGAGTAATATTTGAGGATTCAACAGTTTCTGTGATGGCCAGCACATACTTTGAGTTGGAGGACGGCTCATACATAATGAACAAGGGTATTGTAGGAACAACCAACATTGTCTCTGGAGTAGCAATATTGGGAAGGTGCGACCTAACATCGTTTCTAAACTACTTCTCGATGCGGCTGATCGATGCCGATCTGGTATTAGAGAACTACTCGGCACCCCCAATGGGATTCTGGAGCATCGATATATCACTTATTGGCAACTCTAATTTGACTCTTAGAAATGTTATGTTTGATGATATCTATATCTATGTCGAGAACTCATCAACAGTAACTCTGAGTAATGTGTCAACAATTCAAGACCTCTATGGTGGGAATATTACGGTTCAGATAACGGACTCAGAACTTTCTCAAATAACGCCCGATAGGCTTATGGGAACAATACATAACGCGACTATAGAAATGATCTCAGCCATGGAGATCGGCCTAGAGATATATGAATCGAATGTCGACGAGATTAGTGCGCATGAGGGCTTCCTAATAATGGATGGTTCTAACGCGTCCTCGATATCGCTTGGCGAATTTGAATATGCCATTTTAATGGGTGAGTTTCCGAACATAGTCCTTCTTATAAACAACTCTATAGTCAAGGAGATAGGCACATTAGGGGGCGGCAGAATAGCTGTGGAAAACTCCGAAATAGGAAATCTATACTATGCTCTCTCAAGTGTTGATATAAAGAATTCCCAAGTTAACTTCACCCTCGAAAATTTCTTCATAAACGTTGCTGAAGATATTGTTGTGGACTCAAACACCATTCCTACGGGCAAATATGAGTCTCTCCTTACAGTGGATGCTAGTTCGACAATCGGATATAAAGGATATGGGATAGTCACCAACATATCAAATCTTAATCTCACAGTTAGAAATTCGGAGTATGTGGGTATACTGGGTTTGAATGCGGAATTCCATATAGTGAACTCAGAGCTCTGGGTTCTGATATTATTGCAATCCCCATGTATTAGTGTAAGAGACACACTCATCAATTCGACGTTCTCAACAGAGCCACCACCAGTTGTGTTGTCGGGAGACAATATTAGCTTTGTGAACACAGACCTTCTGGGCACAGGGCTCGCAATTTTTAGATCTGGAACTACTTTCGTTGAAAATGTCACATCGGATCTTGGAATGGTGGCGATGAATACAACTATGATCACCTATAACAATATAAGCTCACCATCTGGTTTTGGATGGTTCATGAATATAAGCTTCAGAATGACTGATTGTAATTTCTTGTCTGGGGATCTCGCTTTTAGTCTCTCTGAAGGATCCATTGAGAATATAACTGCTGACTATTTTAGTGTTTATAATTCGACAGTCACTATCGACTCAATGAATATGAACCGAACTTCGATCGGATACTCAAATGTAACTATGGCGAATAGCAGACTATCTGAGATGATGTTAGACGATGAGGTAAATATAGTGATATGGAACTCAACAATAACGAGTATAGAGACCTATATGTTGTATTACTCCGTATATCCTGTCAGCTATTCGTTTGCTCCAGAAAACATATATCTTAATGTCTACAACTCGAATATTAGTAACGCGTATGTTCATCATAACATATATAATGCTTCAGGTGAGCTCGAATATTCTGAGACCCTAGAAACACCATTCGACCTAAAAACACGGTACGAAAACACAAACATATCAAAGCTTTCATCCGCAATTATAGATATCTATGACTTCACTAGGGCGAATATCACTGGGTTCCTTGATGTGCCAATATCTACGCTTAGGATATATGGAAGAATAGACAGAATATCACCAACAATAACTATGCTTACTGATACCCCCATCGAATATGAGTTTGGACTAACTAAGCAAATCGAATTCAGCATCTTTGATGACACCCCCAAGGAAGTATGGATTCTACTGAACTCTACAGAGATCTTTAGAGGCCCATACACAGCTGGGGAGATCATATCCATAACAATATCAGATAACATTACTTCTCCTGGAAACTACTATGTGCAGATCTACGCCGATGATAGATTCGAAAATATAGCAAGCACCGATATTTCTGTAACAGTATACCCAACAGAAGCACCAACAATAGTATCGTCACCGCCAAGCATCATTAATGTGACTGTTGGAGATGAGGTAAACCTGTCCTGGACAGCTGAGGACAGATCCCCCAACATATATAGAATCTACGTGAACGGAAGCCTCAACGATTCGGGAACATGGACTAGTGGAGTACCTGTAGAATTTAGCTTTGTCCCAACCAGAGCGGGTAAGTACAACATAACAATAATCTTTGAGGATCTGCTAGGCCTAGCAACATCAAGCACCATAATAGTTAATGTAGAAAAGAAGCAACCAACATTTTCACCTATAATAATAGCTCTGATACTCCTCGCAATAGCAGTGCTAATAGCAGCCATATATCTCCTTAAGAGAAGAAAAGCAGAATAGCCCTTCTAACATCTTTCCCCTATTTTTCTTTTTTAGAACACCTCATTTTGGGATATAATCGGGGCTCATTCTAGTGAATTCCTTGTAGTGATTATCATTGTGCATTTTTGATAGATCATCATGAGGCTCAAATTTTACTGTTTGTATCAGCGGAAATATTTGCTGAGGCGCTCCCTAAGTTTTTAGGGATTGAGTATTTTAACAATTAGAGTATTTTATTATAATATATTATACTATAGTATAATATGCTATGGTGGTGATATATTTATGCTGTTTGTTGATCGAGAAGAGGAATTAGAAGCTCTAAAGCTGGAATATGAGCTGTGTAGAAAGGATGTGCGTTGTGGTGTGCTTGTCTATGGATGGAGACGAGTTGGGAAGACAAGCTTAGTAAAGCACTTCTTGGAGAATATGGGTGGGGGAATATACATTAATTGCGCTTGGCTATCAAACACAAAATCTTTGGCAAGTAAGGTAAGAGAGTCCATAGCTAGATTTGACGAAACACTCTCAAACATATTCTGGGGGAGGATCTTATTCATAGACGATCCAGAACATATACTCTATGAGGCTCTTGAAACAATAGACTCCTTGGCTAAGAAAACGAAGAAAGCAAAACTAATAGTAGTATTAGATGAATTCCATGTGTTCCTTGAGAATGTTGCGAAAAAAATAGCGAGAATAAAGCGCGAGAACATAAACACCGTGAAGGAGAGAGTATTCTGGTTCCTCAAGGATCTCTTAGAAAGAAAGAACGCATTTTGGATTCTCCTATCAAGTATTGGATGGGAGAAATTAGAAGAATTGATGTCCTTGAGAAAGGGAGCAAAACAGCCACTACTCGCCGCACTTAGAAGGATACTAGTGAGGCCATTGGATATGAGGGCATCTGCAGAGTTGGCTATGAAAATAAGAGAGGGAATACCTCTCGATGCTGCTAAGACAATAGCCGAAATTTCGGGCGGTATACCCCCAATAGTAATAACTCTCGCATCATCTTATGATGGCTCCTCAGTAATAAGATTAGCATATAGACTCGTGGAAAAAAGAGAGTTTGACGACTTCTTCATCAACATAATAAAGCTCATATCTGAGCTCTCACGCAGAGACCTACCCGCATACATCCAGGTTCTATTAGCACTGGCTAGAGACATAAAAAGCCCAGTAGAAATAAGCAGAAGCACGGGGCTAGACGAGACAGCAGTATCAGAGATCCTAAGAGAACTTATAAAAAATGAGATACTCACGAAGAGAAGAGAAAAAGGCAGGGTTCTCTATGAGTTTAGGTACCCACTAATGAAATTCTGGCTAAAAACATCAGAAGAGTTCCTACACGAGGCAACAAAAGAGGATGTATCCTCATTACTCGGAATCTCCGCAGAATCATATATAAGAGAGCTTCTAGCCGAAACAATAGACAAGGAGATAACAATCTGGGACGACAAACTAGGAACATTCCTAGCAGGAACAGCAAAAGAACTCAAACTCAAAATAACTAGGATTTTCTCAAGAAAAGAAACAGAAAAAGCACTAGGAGAAATAAAAAATGCCGACATAATCGCGGAGGAGACAAATAGAGTATTGATCATCGAAGTAAAAGCAACAACAAAACCAATAACAAGAGACACCATAACAAAACTCGCAGAAATCATCAGACAATACCCCACAAAG
>JAHKKZ010000051.1 GCA_029856685.1 Candidatus Njordarchaeota archaeon | reverse complement strand
GGCCCAAAGATCAGGGATGATTTCGAAAAGGCGGGTGTGGGAGAAGATCTGATAGATTTCTTCGCGGCTAGGAAGATTATGGAGAAGAAAATATTCGAAGCGAGTGAGGGAGAAAGAAGATTAGCGGCAATAATAACGGCCCTAGCATATAACACTGATATAGTCCTGTTGGATGAAGTCACAGTCGGTTTAGATAAGGGGCTAAGAGGGAAGTTGGTGAGTGCTCTTAAGAGCTTCGGTAGGAAGAAAATAATTTTATTGGCAACTAACGATTTCCGCATAATTCCCTTCTGTGACGAGGTTCTTCTTTTGAAAGAAGGAAGAATAAGCGTTAGAGGAAAACCAGAAGATATAATCGATGAAGTCCCATATCTAAGCGCGAACCAGACCATACGCATATATAGAACTCTTATCCAGCGAGGTGCGGACTTAGAACTAGATAAGAAAGATATTCTAAAGGTTCTGGTGAATCTGCTATGCTCGACATAAAGTCTCTTCTCCAAGCAATGATACCGAATAGGAAATCTCCTCTATATGAGGATCACCCACTAATCAAGCTTATAGGAGCATTTATTGTCCTTATAGCACTAATAATATGCCGGCTTGAAGTTGCATTATTCATGGCTATAATCATCTTAGTAGAATCTATCGTAGGAAAAGTTCTCAGCAATATATGGCAGTTCTTCAGAAGTCTAAGATATATTCTCCCACCAATAGGCATAATAGTATTCCTCCTATACCCGCTAGAAAGAGCCACTTTGATCCTCGCAAGACTGATCGTTGGAAGTATAGCGTTTCTAAATGTATATGCAACAACAAGAATGCTCGATATGGAGCAAGCATTAGAGAAGATAAAAGTCCCCATATATCTGATAAGAACAACATCGCTGGCAATTAGGCTAATTCCCCTCTCTATTAAAGATGCTGAGCAGAGCATAGAAGCCCTTTCTCTAAGAGGCATCTATAAGGGCGGATTCAGAGGAGCTATACCTCTGCTCGCAGTTATCCTAGCTAACAGTCTTGATCGCACAGAATTCCTAACAGAGGCGTTAGTAGCAAAATATTTTCTTATGGGAAAAAGAAAATATCCTTGGAAGCTAAAAATAACGATGCTTGGTATAATATTTCTTGCTCTTAAGATTTCCTGTCTAATACTTGCCTTAGTTGGTCCAAAACTATTCTTCTGAGAATCCACAAGATGATATTTTCCTGAGGTACTCATTTACAGCCTTAGCAGCGATTTTTGCTGCTTTGATAGCAGATGCTATGTCTTTTGGTCCAGTCACAACATCACCTATCGCAAAAACACCGGGTCGCGTTGTCATATAGTTCTCATCAACAAGTATTCTCCGCTTTGAATCCACTTTTATTCCATATCTCTCTGGTTTGTCGAAAGGTGGTGTTGCTCTCTCTCCTATGGCAAAAATAATCGTATCGCACTCAACAGTTTTTCTTCTTCCAGTCGGAATCGGTCTTGGTCGCCCACTAGCATCTGGTTCTCCGAGTTCCATTTCTTCAAGTTCTATTGCTCTAACATTATTGTTCTCATCGGTAAGTATTCGGACTGGACTCACCAGGAACATAAACTTTACTCCTCTCTTCTCAGCATTCCTTATCTCATGCTCATGCGCAGGCATATACTCTCGGGTTCTCCTATAAACAATAATAACATCTTCCGCACCATAATGCTTGGAGACTATCGCGGCGTCAATCGCGGTGTCCCCTCCCCCAATCACAACGACACGTTTTCCTATCTTGGGAAACTCATTCTTATCGAGATATCCCCTATTAACCATGGCTATCCTAACAAGAAAGTCTAATGCGAAATGAACACCCTTAGAGTCTACGCCTGGTATATCTATTCTTATATCCTCCCAAGCACCAGTAGCTATTATAGTGGCGTCATAGTTACTTAGTATCTCGTCGAAGGAGACATCCCTCCCAACTTTCTTTCCCAATATGAACCTCACACCAAACTTCTCAAGCTCCCTTATCCCCTTAACGATGTTCTCCTTAGGCATCCTTATATCAGGTATACCGAATATAAGCATGCCGCCAGGCTCTGGTAGCATATCATACACATAGACACTATGCCCCTCACATACTAAGATTCCAGCAGCAGCCAGACCCCCAGGACCCGCACCTATTATCGCAACTTTTCTTCCAGTCTTCTCTTTTGGGGGCTCACTACATGCAACAAAACGCATTGTTTTCATCCTCACAGTATCTCTTTTATTAATACAAAAACAATAATGCTTTCTGCCAAAAAAAGTTCCTCCATATACCCGGTATGCCTATGTGAGGTGTATGATATGCTCGAATATATCGGTTTTGTGGGTCTGATACTTCTTGTAGTTGCGTGGATACCAGAAACAATAAAGAGTCTAAGATCTGGGCAGACAGCAAAGATAGAATTCTTAGTATTATACTTCATAGGAAGCATACTTCTTACAGTCCACGCAATAATAATTGGTGACTTAGTATTCATAATCCTAAATGGCCTAGCATCAGTACTATCTGGACTTAATGTAGGAAAGGCTTTTGCCGTGGGGCGGTCAAAATGATAGAAGCAGTATTATTTGACTTTGGAGGAGTTCTCACAGTCACATGTTGGAATAGGGATTATATGGCGAAGATAATCAAACAGACGTTCAGGGAACTAGGAATATGTGCTGGTGATGATTTCTATAGAGAATTTATGAGAGCCCTAGATGATGCTTGGGCGAGAGTCATAAGAACGCTAGTTGAAGAAAAAATGGAAGATATAATCTTGGATGCCACTAGAAGAGCTGGGATAAAGGTAGATATTGGCGTAATAAGAGCGGCTGTGGAGAGAATAAAAGAAGCTCCATTCTGTATTGTAAGAAAGGAAGCAAAATATGTTTTAGAGACTCTCAGAAGTATGGGGCTCAAATTAGGTATTGTTTCGAACTCTCCAATAAACTTTCATGAGAGTGTTCTGACACGTAGTGGATTAAGAAAATATATTGATGTGATTGTGGTTTCATGTGACGTTGGTTATCGCAAGCCTCATTCTGAGATATTCAGAATCGCTCTAAATGCGCTAGGTGTGGATCCCCACCACGCAATATATGTTGGTGATGTTCCTCAGATAGATATTCCAGGAGCAAAGAAACTTGGCATGATAACTGTTCTGATGAGTTCTCCCGAACCCGTAGTAGAATATCTACAACTTCCAAGTCCTAAAGACCCCATCCAGCCTGACTATATAATCGATAATTTGATAGAGTTAATAGATATAGTTCGTAAATTGATGTATAGGAGATGAACCAATGCCCAAAAATGCTAAGGCAAATAGACTTGCGAACTTTATATGTGGCGAAAACGCATCGGACATATGCAGACTTGCTATAGCGCAGCTTGTAGAGACAATGGAGGAAACCTGTAGGAGATGTATGGGGGATAGAAGAACACTTATTCTGGACCCTCTATGTAAAAACAGATTTTACTTATCCTTACTTGTTGAGGCAGGCGTTCCGAAAACTGAATATCCGCTTGACTGCTATACTATCCGTCTAGAAGAGACACGTAAGGTTCTTGAGGGGAGACCCAATCCTCTTCCGGTAAAGGATGCTGTTATTAGGTTGGGGGATTTTATTAAGATTCTTTCTAAGGCTTATAGATTAAAGATTCCTAAAGAGCAGATAAGGGTTTCAGACCCAGAGAAAATCAAGGAGCTACTGGTTGGTATTGCTAGTGAGCGTAAGAATATATACCTTAGCACGTCAGACAAAAAGCTGTACCTATTGGTAGAAACAAAGAAGGGTTTGCTCATAAATCTTCTGGATTTGGACCTCAAAATAGCGTATGTAAATCTGAAGGAGAGGCTGATCGAAATAGATAGTATAGATAAGTTTTTTGAGTCTCTTCTCCAAATATATAATCTCCAGGGAGAGATCTATGCTACACCCCCCAATAATATCTATTTAAAGATAGAACTGCAAGGGAATATCGAAAAGGAGAAGCTGGATGACTTACTAGTCGGTTTGGATTATATGGTCAGGGGGGAAAAGAAAAAATTTCTTCTAGTTAGGATAGCTGAGCTTGGAAGACCCATCATAAGCTATGAGGAAATATTCGATCTGATTAGAAGCATAAGAGGGAAAGAAGTATGAATGCGGAAGTTAGTATTGAGGCTCAGATATATGAGCTTCTCCTAAAGTCAGGCCCACTTTCTGTCGATGTTTTGGCACTGATAATTGGTTCTACGGTAGATGAGATCGCTGAAATCTTAGAAAGCATGGCTGAGAAGGGATATGTGATTAAGCTTGATAAGAAAAAATATGTTGCTATACCTAAGCTAACTGAGATACTCAAACATGTAAAAACTTTGAAGAAGCAACTTAGAACTGTGGGGGAGAATCTTAGGGATAGTATTGGTAACATAGAGGCACGTATGGATAAGTCATATTCGAAGATAGCAGATGTACTTCTCGAGAAGCTAAATAACATAGTACGTACGGTAGACAGTATGTTGGAGGAGATAACAAAAGTTTATAAGGAAGCAATATCCAAAAACTTAGAAGCCATGAGATTAATAACGAACGCGATGATAGGTGTTGCCGATAAACTTAGAAGTAGCGTCGAAAGTCTTAGAGGCTCACAAAAAAAGATAAGCACTGACATAAAGAATCTCGAGGGCCAACTTACGCGAGCAACCATGCAAAGAATACAAGATATGATGTCGGTTACCAAGGGAGAGCTCGAGGAGCTAAGTAGGAGCTCAGTCGAAGCAATATCAAGTAGCTATGAGGAATTCGCAAAGAGTCTTGACAGTCTTCAACAAGCATTTATCGTGAACATAAGGAAGATCGGCGATGCAACAAAAAAAGTCATTGTTCTAATAGGGGATATGGTTTCGAAGATAAGGAATCTCGCAGATGAGGTTCTCTCGAAAATATCTGGAGAACTAAAAGCTGTTGGAGAAGCAATACCAGAAGAGTTGGTACAGTACCTTTCTGAAATGATGAGAAAGGAGCTTACAGATATTGAGCGAGTGGTCGACACATATAGAGATATGGTTATTGCACAAATAAAAAATATTGCCTCCAAACGGGATGAAGCACTAGGTACACTCAAATCCAACATAACAAAGCTCATCCAAGAGATAGACTCGAAGTTTGGCGAGCTAGATGAAACATTTCGGCAAAATATCCAAAAACAGCTAGATGATCTATTCAGCAGAGCTGCCGCTAGAATTAGTGAATCGAAAGAAGCATTAGAACGGAGCCTGAGGAATACCGAGACGGTTATGAGAAACACGTTGGAATCCATCAGAAATACTATGTTGAGCAATATGGATAAAATAAAGGACTCTATAGGCATAGGTATGGCGGAGATATTCTCAGCAAGGCTAAGAGAGCTGAAACGCGGTGTGGATTCGCTGTCAGGAATACCTATGGATCTAGAGGCAAGTATTAGAGATATTACATCAAGTATGGATATTCAGATAGAAACGGTGAGTAGGAGACTATCTGATGATGTAGACAAGTTTTTATCTCAGCTAGGAGGACGCCTAGAGGAAACACAAAAAATATTGTCGGAGAGAATACAGGTTGCTGCTCAGAAAATCTCGTCGGCAGAAACATTAGAGCCAATGGAGAAAATAGTGGCAAAGACTATAGATTCTGTTATGGAGAAACTGAATTCTATACTAATATCCTTGTTTGATGATTTAATAGAAGATATCCAAAACCTTCTCGAGAGCGGGCTGTCAGCGGCTGAGAAATATATCCTCGAAAAACAAACCTCGAGTAGCACTAGAAGTAGGGCAAGACGAAAAGCACAGTTGGAGAAGAATCTAAGTGAGAGCATAAACATGGTGAAAAATCAACTATTTGGGAGGCTTGATACCCATAAACAAAAGATTTTAGGTACATTGAAGGAACAGCTGGCCATTTACGGCTCTGGCATGTCAAGGATACTTCTAGATAATGCGAAATCACTCGTAGAGCAACTTAAGCGAATAATAATCGCAGAGATTGGTGAGGCAGAATCAGCGATAAGAGATGAAATAACATGGCTAAACTCCGAAGCAAACAGTAGAATAAAGCTTCTGTTAGATAGGATAAGTAGATCTCTTGGAGACATAAGAAATCTCATTAATCAGAAACTTCAATCAGTATCCTCAAATATTGAAAAGAGTATTAAGGAGCAAGCAGAGATTATGAGCAAGAGCATATCCGAGTTCGAAGCTGGTATGAATGAGTACAAGAAAAAACAGGAGAAGGTCATCGAGGAAATGGAGGAGGAATTCCGTAGAGCATTTGAAGAGAATTTTGCCTCTATAAAATCAACTATAGACACAGCTATAGGAAGAATGGAAGACATCTTCAGGTCGTTAGAGGAATCATCAGTCACAAGGAAGAGTACAATACTAAAGATAGTGGAGGATGAGATGGAAGGCATAAGGACAAAGCTGAGAGCGGAGATAGCTACACGTATTGATGGTACAATTGACGAGATAAACCATTTCTCTGAAACCATAGAGAATGTTGTTCGGGAATCGTTCAAAAACATAGATGAAGGCTGTATCTCCCTCAAGAACTCCCTGCAAGAACTTGTGGAGTCCGTAAAGAAAGCAGCGTCTGACAGAGTCGCTGCGAGGATAGCTTCTATGGTAGATAGGATAGGAGCCTCAATAGAATCAGAGAAAACAAGAATGATTGATGTTCTTACGAATACACAAGAAACAATCCAAAGTTCATTGCTTGAGAAGATCAGGGACATAGATAAGGTTGTTGATGAGATGGGGGCCGAAGCGGACAAGATAAGAAATGTGCTTAGAGATTCTATAGAGAGAGTCAAGCAACCAATAATACAATCCTATGAACAATCAACAAAGAAAATCCTAGATACCATCGAGTCGGCAGGAAATACGCTCAGAGAAGAAATAAGTAAGGAAATGCAAGATTTTGGGTCAGAGTCGCAGAAAATATTGATGGGAATGAATCAGAAACTAGAGAGTTTTGAAACCACACTACAAAAAGACATAATAGTGCCACATCAAGAGAGCATAGGTAGCATATCAAAGTCGCTAGGCGATCTAGAAAGCGGATTAAGAAAACAGATTGAGACACTAAGAACGCCAATAGAAAACATACTTAGGGAAGTAAGAACCATACTAGAGCAAGAAAAAAATGAGTCTCGAAAAGCATTAAATGAGATCTTCTCAATCGTAACTGATATGATCAACTCCATGCAGGAAGAAGCAGATAAAATACCGTCATCATTTATGAGGACGATACAACAATATGTCGAAGAAATAAAAGAGAGACCAAAAGGAGTGCTCGTCTCGTATGGGCGTAAGGTGCTGAACACGATTATGCGTCTCATGATCGAAAGTGCCAAAGAATCAGTAATAATAGTGGCACCAATAATAGACAAAGCTTTAGAAGAAATCTTGGAATCTGTCGACATACAAGCTCTACTAGAAGTATACACCAAATCAAAACCAGAAAAAATATTTGGCAGGGCATTCGTAGTGGTTGTACCCGGCCTACCCGATAACCTAACAATAGTATCAAGAGACAACAAAGAAACACTGATAATCCTAGAAAACAAAGAAAGAAAACACATAGGAATAATAGTAGAAGAAATTCCCTTAACCAAACTCATCCTAGGACTAATAAAACAATAAAAATCACATTCACTCTGTTATCTCATTTAAGCTAAAATATTTGCTTTGCATTCTATATTTAACATTATCACTTTTTCATTAATTTTGTGGATTCTATCTCATGGATGTTTTGCGGGTTAGAACATTCTCTATGAATGCTATGTATTCCCGTGTTATTCTGAGCAATTCTGTGCTTTTAGCTAAGATTTCCTGTTTTAGTTTTCAATACGTTCATTCTTTTGTTGATATTTAGAGATGAACCTACATGGATTGTATTGCACATTTCTAGGTGTTGTTTGAGTTTTATTAGACGTTGTAGCGCTTCCCCTCGACATTTTTTATGCTAGTGGCCACAAAGCTTTTAGCCTCTCCGCTCTCAACAAAATTTTTATCAAGCTGTTCATCTGGCTCCTCTACGATTATGAAGTGTATTCCAAGCTTTGCCAGAGCGATCTTATTTCTGAGGAGTTCTTTACCATAAAGTTGTTCATCACGAATATTTCCCCACATTTATTACATAACATAGTATGTACCAATCACCACTACCAGCAAATGCAAATAAGACTTTAAATGAAAACAGTGACTACTTAATTTTTCTGCGAATATCAATAGGTTTTGATTCCATGGAAGACCAGCTCCTGAATTAGGAAGTCGGAAAGCTAAATAAGAGCACTACGATCTCAATTCCTGTTGTCGATGTTTAAAGTATGCTGGTTATGAAGTAGAAAAATTATGTTAACTTACAAGGGAAGTTATTATAATGTAGTAAGCAAAAGAAAAATAAAATATTTTCTCATATTGGTTACATTGCTGAAGAAAGGGCTTCTATTCTTCACCTATGAGCTCGGCGAAGATATCTGCTAGTTTCTTGCCTTTCTCGGTTAGCTTATATATTTTTTCTGTGATGAACCCGCCTCTGTCGATTGTTTCTTCCTCTACGAGACCATACTTCTTAAATTCTAGTAGCTTTCTTGATGTTGTTCTTGGTTGGGGAGCGCCATACTTGAAACTGTACCTATTTATATCGCCAACATTTGCTTTTCCGCCAGCATCCCTTAGAGCTAACAGGGTTACTATTGCGTATGGATCGAAAATCTTTAATACACTATATTGCTCTCTTACTCGATATACGCGCATTCAAAATCACCAACCAATAATTTTTATCTAAATAGTAAATCAAAAAAAGACCATTTATAAAACAATACATATGTTTATGCATCTCAAATAGTCTGCTCTATAATCCGACATACAACGAATTCTTAGGAAATCCCATAACATCTTAATAAAAATTAGCTATGTACAAACGATGTAGAAATAGACCCATAAAAAACGGAGCCCTCGTTATGATGAATCTCGTTTAGTAAATTCCGTCTGTTTGGGTAATGATTTCTTTTAAATAGTTATGTAGATAGGCATACCACGAAGGTGGAGTATCAAATTTTATTTTTCTCATCCGCGGATATTATGTGTGATGATTTTATTATTTATAGTATTGTTATAGGTGCTAGGTAGATTAGATGTTATGTAGAGGGATAAAAGTCGTTATTCAGAGTCGGTATATCTCTTGGTGTTTTCAATGGCACTAAGAGTATTACTTCTGTTACCTTGCAATTCTGGCGCTGCTGTGGGAGACTATTTTCGGGGCCAATTCTGGAGAGTTGCCAATAATAGGCGTAGGAAACTAGGTGTCGAGATAACCCTAGGGGCTATTGATTGTATCCCCGTATTTGCTAGGGGAGAGGATGACGCTGTTGTTCTTGAGACAGAGATGCATCGTGTATTTGGATATGATGTGTTTCCCTCTATGGATAGGCTTAAGGGAAAGCTTGGTAGACTTGCACGTGCTATTGCTAATGGTCTTATGCGTATTGAGAAGAATTTCGATAAGATTTATATCTTGCTCAATGTTAAGGCATATGCGATCGCAACAGAATTAGCAATCAATAATTTTCTGCCCAAACATGTGAAGCAAAAAATAGTATTTAGATATGTACCAGGTAATCCTCCACGGTTTACTAAGCTTATTGTGACTACTATTGAGGAAATAGCTAGGATTGCTAATACGGAGAATTCATAGGGAACATATTTAGTCGAAGACAAAGCTTATTGGCCAACCCTAGATTTTGATGCTAAGAATATTATGTGGGTGATGCTGTTTTGTCTAGGTATCCCAGCATTTTCCTTATTGATAGGAATAATATCTCTTCTGTCTCCAAAGTTATTGCTGAGCTCGATCTGAAGAGAGACTCCTATGATGACCCACATTTCTTTCCTCCTAGGAGCGTTGACCAGGAGCTTCAGTTGGGATATTTCGTTGCTATGGTTGCGATAGACCATAGGACAGGAACACCACTGGGCGCTTTTGAGGGATACGTCAATGGTGAGT
>JAHKKZ010000050.1 GCA_029856685.1 Candidatus Njordarchaeota archaeon | reverse complement strand
TGGTGTGTGGTTTGGATTCGGTTTCGTCTAGGGTTATAAGTGCTAAGAAGAAGGGTTCGAAGAATCTTGCGGGGATAGTGGTTTTTTTGGATCCTGAGACTCTTCTTATGCTTGAGGATATTGCTAGTGTTGTGGGTTCTGTTGATGAAGCTGTTGCTCGGGCTATTCGGAGGGAGCATGCCCAGATATTTGGTGGTGAGTTTTCTGGGGATATATCCGCTTCTCAGATGGATTTGGATGAGCTTGTTAGGCGTTTGGAGGAGAAACTGGTTGGGCTTGTATCCAACATTCCTGTGCATTCCTCCGCTACTAGCCGAAATATTGAGATGGATATGCCTCCCCTCCAAGCTGCCGAAGGTAGTGAAGAGGCGGAGGGCGAGGAATTAGCGCTAGAGGATGTTTTAGAGTCCGTTATGGTTGTTGAGGTTGATGATTCCGAAGTGAAGGGGAGGGAGGATCGGGCTGATGATGAAGAGGAGTAGGGAAGTTATATCTGGCGTTCTTAAGCGTAAAGCTATGGTTATTGCGAGGAGAATTGCTCGGTGGGATAAGCCTCTTGGTATTATTATTGTTAGGGAGGAAAATTTACTTGCGTTAGTGAAACCTGTATGTGATATTCTGAGTGGACAGAAAACATCGTGTATATCAGTAAGTGTTGGTCGTCTTGGGGATGTTCTGTCTAAATATAGAGTCGTCGTTGTTAGCGGTAAGCGTTTTGATTGGGCTACGCTTCTGCGTTTTTCTAAGGAAGGCCGCTCAAAAATTATTGTTTTTTCGTGTTGTTCACTCCGCGAAATTCCTGATACTCTTCGCAAAAATATTATTACCGTTGTTGGGATTTCTGGTAAGGAGTTTGAGTTACTTGTTAAGAGGGCTGCACGCATATATAGTCGCAGCCTTATTAGTCTTGGTATTAGGGGAACTGTGTCATATGCTATTGTCAAGAATCTACTGAGTTTTCTTCATGCCAAAGGCAAGCTTCGCAGTATAAAAGACGTCTTTTGTGCGTGGGGGGAAATAATAAAAATATCTAAGATAGCATCTGATACGGTAGTTTCCCCCTCCGGGGCGTTAGTAAGACTGTATAGAAATCTTGGTCGTATAGCTTTCTCTTGTGACTCGGAGAGAGAGGTTATTGTTCAGGAAGTATTTGCGAACTCTGCAGAGCAGATCAAAGTAGCGTATAGATTCGAAGAAAATAAATATGAGTTTAAGATAAAGCTTATGAGCCTCAGAAAGGTTTCCTCCGAAATAAATAGGTATGTTATTGTTACTTATGGCGGTAACGATAGGCTTATTGCTAGTGAGATAATATCGTCTATGGGCTATCTTATCGATAAGGGAAGAATATCATTGATATGTCCTCTAAGGAGAGATTTACTTAGAATTCTAAGGTGCGTCGGAAATTTCAATAAGAATAGCCCAATTTGGAGAATTGTTGATTCCGACTTGCTATATGCATTTCTAGCAACAGCTATTGTTATTGATTTAAATAGAAGAGAAGAGCTTACAGCTGAGTATGTAGCTGCGTCTTATCTGCTATATATCCTCGCTTTGGTTCTATCGTTTCCTAATCCCGAGAGGATGTGGGAAAAACAGAGCGACTTTTTGCGTAGAATAATAGCCAACATACTGTCTATAGACTACTTCCTGGCTAAGAAGATTCTTGAAAGCATATATGCGAGACTTAGTAGGGAGGGCATAGAGATATCGGTCAGCTCTAAGAGAAATATAGCGATGAGATGGGGAGAGCTTTTAGGGAGTATAGCACATGAGATCCGTTTCAGATTGGAGTTGCTTGCCTAAGATTTAGAGGATGCAGAAAGTTTTTTCTCAGCAAAATACTTAGCTACAAGCTCAAAACCTATAGCATTTGCCATTACTGGATCGTCAGGAATCAATATCTGTTCTCTTGTTGTGTATCTCCTATGGATAAGTGCCTCTCTCAAGTACTTTCCGAGGATATATGTCCCGCCTCCTGTTAGAATATAATATTTTATTGATGCTTGTGGAGGAAGATTTCTGAGCAACCTATCAAGCGTATCGATGATGGATTCAGCAACAAAGCGTGCCACTTTTTCCAATTGGGGCTTAATATCATAGGAAGCACCACTTATAGTCACTTTTGTTCCTTTCTCAAGAACCGCGGCTAGGCTCTCAGCTTTTATTATATGGCCCGTCTGCTCTTCTAAGAATGAAGCTATTTTTTCGGCAACTGTATCGATAGCATCAGGAGTCGACCCACTAGCAGGTCTTACAATCGCTCCTTTATGTATAGAGAGGATATCCGTTGTTCCAAATCCTATATCTATTATTACGGCGTCGAATGCTCGTTTGATTCCTCTACTCTTAAGTACGTAATAATAACAACCATATGGTTCTGGGAGAACCGGGCTAGCAACTATATGTATATTTATCTTCCTAACCTCACCAGTCGCATCGTTTTTTATGACATACTTATGTCTCCCCACGATGGCCTTGCTTAGTTCCTGCATTTCTGTATTGCTTGTAGCGACAGGGACACCCGTTCCCACGACATACTTTACATCTTGGTTGGACTCGCTATGGAGAACTCCCAGAGCGGATAGGACCGCTATCTTAGCTTCCTTTATACCTTTGACTTTACCTTCTCGTGCTAGGGGTATCTTCAGAACACTTTGTACCCTCGCAAGTTCCCCAACGTACCACTCCTCTTTGTCTATTGTAATAATTAGATTGTTTTCCCAACTTGTATCCTGCGTTACCCCTACGAACCCTGCTGGGTTGGGTTCGCCAATAATAGATGCTAGTCTGAATCTTTTGCCTCCAAAAGAGGTTTTAATTGTTGATGTCCCCAGATCGATACCAACACATCTGATACTAAGATTTTTTCTACTCATCTTCTTAGCACCAAAGCTGTTGCGAAAAGATGAACAATTCCATACTTTCAAAAGTACCCTAAGACTTCAACATTAATTATATTTAATTTAGTCAATCTAAGGTTTTCTAATTCTAAGGCGGTAGAGCAATGGTGAAGAATCGATGTCAGAAGAGAAGAGTTTAGGGTCTAAATTCGAGGATTTTGTTGCACGATCTCGAAGACTCCTCCGCCACTCAACGAAACCGTCATCGAAGGAGTATTGGCAATTGTTCAAGGTGATATTCCTGCTAATCGTAATACTTGGTCTAATCGGCTTCGGAATAAGAATTGTTATGCAACCAATAATGAGGCCAGGCTGATCGTTATGAGTGAAAATGAAGACGAAGAACATCCAGCTAAGACCACTGAGATTGAAGGAAAACAGGGGAAACCAATATTCATAGTTCATGTCCCCAAAGGGCGAGCCATAGATATATTATATCTTATAAGGCAGAGAGCTAGAGTTCTAAATCTACCAATATACTCAGCCTTTGTCCTCGATAAGCATCCAGACCTCGTCTATGTTGAGGCCGATGATTTCTACTCGGTTGCACAAGCTATCGCATATTTCCGCTATGCACGAGCCTACGAATCCCCCATATCACCCTTAGAATATGAGGAACTGATGAGATCGCTCGAAGAAATACTTAAGCAATCAAAAGAATTGGAGGAGAAGAAGCAGATTGAGTTCCAAGTTGGCCAGATAGTTAGAATAATCCGCGGTCCATTCAAAGATAGACAAGCAAGAATAGTGAGTGTGTCGAAAAGTAAGCTGTTTCTCGATCTCATGGGTGGGGCTACGCTGATAATAGAAGTGAAACCTGAAGACGTTGAGCCTGTCTCTGAATAGTATTACTCTTTCTTCGTGTTTGGGATGGTCAAGAATAATGTTTTTTCAAAGCTCGATAAGAGGATAGTTAAGATTCTGAGGAAACTCGGAATAGAAAGACCCACTCTTATTCAGGAGTTGGCCATAGAATTTCTTCTAAGGAGTGATGAGAACGTAATATTGGTTGCTCCTACAGGAGCTGGAAAAACGGAAGCCGCCGTTCTCCCAATACTATCTAAAATGTTTAAAAGAAGGGAATCGGATCCAATAAAGCTACTATACATAACACCCCTTCGTGCCCTAAACAGAGATCTCTTAGGCAGACTACTTAGAATCTTTAATAAAATTGGTGTTTCTGTTGATGTCAGACACGGAGATACGCCGCAATCAGTTAGAAGAAAACAATCGTCTTCCCCGCCTATTGTTCTTATAACAACACCTGAGACCCTTAATATACTCCTCTGGAGTCCAAGGCTTCGACGATACTTGAGGAATGTCCGATATGTGATTATTGATGAGGTTCATAGTTTAGCTAGTAGTAAGCGAGGAATTCAATTAACTCTCGCACTTGAGCGTCTTAAGAATCTCTGTGGTTCTCCTCAGATAATACTATTAAGTGCGACAATAGCGAATCCTGATGCGATCCTAAAATATTTCACGGGCGGCAAGGGCGGGAGAGTTATAAATGCTAGTCAGCAAAAGACATATAAGGTTTCTGTGGAATACATCCCACCAAATATCGAAGTTGTGGGTAGCACACTAATAATAAAGCCTAATATAAGTGAGCTTATCAGGAAGCTCTATGAGGATATAACAACAACAAAAGGTAGACTGATAATATTCACGAATACCAGAGACATGGCTGAGGTACTAGCAGTTCTACTAAGGAAGCGATATGGACTAAACATAGCTGTGCATCACTCCTCAATATCGAGAGAACTAAGAATATCAACAGAAGAGAACCTTAGACAAGGCAAAATAAAGGCGGTGGTAGCAACAAGCTCACTGGAGCTAGGAATAGACATAGGTGGTGTTGAATTTGTTATCCAGGTTTTTTCGCCACGAAGAATAGAGACTATGCTTCAAAGAATAGGCCGAGCAGGACATTTTGTTGAACAAGTATCAAGAGGAAAAATATACACCATGACAGTAGATGATTTTCTTGAATCACTAGCAATAGTGATGCTTGGAAGAAAGTGGGAGATAGAACCAATAGAAGTCCTAACGAAAAGCTATGATGTTCTAGCGCATCAAATAATAGGCATTATAAGAGACTTCAAATTTGACTATGGGAGATACCCAACCATACGAGATGTGTATAGCATAGTCACTAGGGCATACCCATACAAAACATTAAGCATGGCGGAGTTCCTAGCTGTATGTAGATTCCTCGACAAGAGCTCAAAAGCTATAAAAATTGAGGAGGAATTCCTCAAACTAGGAAGAAACGCAATAAAAATGTACTTCGATAATGTATCAATGATTCCGATGACAATTAAGTACAGAGTTGTTGATATAGTCAGCAATAAGCAGATTGGAGAATTGGACGAGAAATTTGTTTTGGAACTAGAACCTGGAACAAAATTTGTGCTTGCAGGCCAAAGTAGGGAGGTTATAAGTGTCGATTACGCTGTGAGGAAGGTGTATGTACGACAAGTCGGCGAGATTTCGCGGACTCCCTCGTGGATTGGCGAGTTGATGCCAGTTCCATACATAGTCGCTAAGCAGGTTGGCATATTAAGACGGATCTTTGCGCATGAGAGTAGTAAATCCCGAGAATTACTTAGGAGGATATTAGGTAATGATTCTGCCCATGAGACTTATAGGAGAATCAGAGAGATCATGAGTAATGTCGATGTGATCCCCGACGAGAGACATATTGTTTTTGAGTATAGTCGTTCTATGTTTGAGAAGGGCCTACTGGTCATACATCTGTGTGCTGGGAATAAGATAAATAAATTGTTTTCAATGATCTTTTTCCGAATTCTTCTTGAGCAGACAAACATACCTGTACTTGGCTATTCCTCAGATCCATATAGAATTTTTATAGAACTATATCCCGGTATCCATCGAACTGAGCTTATTGAAGAGGCTATACGTAAAGCTCTACGAATTATTGAAAGTATGATAGCTCGAGGTACACTGGAAGATTATGTAAGGGATACAATCAAGAGAAGCGCTGGTGATATCATCTGGTACTTTCTCAATGTGGCGAGAAGATTTGGGATCATCGGAGAGGAGGGATATCCTAAGAGATATATTTTTGCAGTTATGGAAAAATATGGAGGAAGCATCCTCATGCAGGAAGCTGTTAATGAGTTTTTAATGATGCGTGGAGATCTCGATGGTCTAATCAAAGTGCTTAATGATATTATTCTGGGGAGAATAAAAGTAATCATTCGAAAAGGTATATCAGTTCTTGTCAATCCAGAATCATGGGTAGTGAGTTCTGAGGAGGAGGAAGAAGGACTAAGAGAACACACACTTAAACAATATATAGAGAGGCTGAGCAGACGTAGAGTTAAATGGGTATGCTTACATTGCGGATACTATGAGATAAGGAAGGTCTCCGACGGCATTATTAGTGAGTGCCCGAGTTGCAAGTCACACCTACTATCTGTTACTAAGCCTTGGGATAATACAGAATACATACTTGAGAAAGTAAAGAAGAAGATGCATCTGAAAAGAAATGAGCGTCTTCGTCTAGAAGCCCTATATGCGATAAGCAAATTTTTGAGGCATAGAACTATGGAGACATTATATGCCGTTGCATCAGCGGGAGCGAACCTACAACAGATTGTCTCTCTACTTAGTAGGTATGGGGATGCTAGCTCATTGTTAGCTAGGCTTCTGGAATTAGAAATAAACTACGCCAAGATCTTCAAGTAATTTTTAAGGTGTCTTCTTAAGCAGATAAACCATAAAAATTAATAGCGTTATAGTAATCAGATTCTCTTTTCAGATTCCAACGTGATTAGAATTGCCTGGCCGAGGACGAAAACATAGAAAAACACTAGAAAAGAAAGATTCTTCAGAGCAGGCGAAGGAGAAGATATATCAAATAAAGATAGAGCCGATATGGGTAGAGAAAGGTCCCGGAGACATAAAGCTTAACACAAGAGCTCGTTGGGCCCTGATAGAGGCGATGTTAAAAGAATTTGGTCTCACAAAATTTCATGCGAGATCTTTCGATAAATTCATAGATGAAGATATAGTTTCTATAATAGAACAATACCACCGAATAGATGCCCAAGTTGGCGTGTTTATCGACTTTAAGGTCGACGGTCAAGTCAGACTGAATACGCAGCCGTCTATGGGAGAAGATCTAATATTCACTCCTCAAGAATGTAGATGGATGGAGATAACATATTCTATACCTATAAAGGTGGAGTTTGCAGTCAAAAAAATAAGGTTTGAAGAAACACCTTATGGTACAGAGTCCGTTGAAGAGGTGATAAGGAAAGACACCATAAAGCTATGCGAGGTTCCTCTAGTAATAGGTTCCCGTCATGACCCATTTCTTAACGAATATGTAAGGAAGGACCCCGCTTGGCTTCTGTCGATAGGTGAGGATCCAATAATACCAGAAGGCTATGTCATCATCAACGGTTCTGAGCGTGTATTTCTACCGAGAGAAGAAACCGTTAGGGGAAGAATAATTGTCGAAGAACTCAAAGGAACATCAGCTGTCTCAAGTAAATATAAGGTCTCAGCATGGATAACAACACCAGGAATTTATAGGAATAGGGTCAGCGTCTACATATCTCGAAAGGACATGCAGATTGTTGTCCGATTCCCCCAGGTTCTGCAGAACAAAAATATACCCCTTATGGTTCTAGTAAGAGCATTTGGTCTCTCGATAGGAGACTTTATAAAGCTCGTAGTTCCAGAATACTTTAAAGATGGTAAATATAAAGACATAGCACAACTACTATTCCTAAACATCAAAGCAGCACCAATAGAAGCATTGAAGTCCCAGCAAGAAGCATTAAAGGAGCTTTTCAAATATATACAGAAAACAGGGATGCGTATAAGGTGGAGAGGATTCTCGACAGACGCTCAAAAGATAGGCTTCGTGAAGGAAATTCTAAATAGGTACTTCCTCCCCCATCTTGGAACCTCAGAGGAGGCATATTATGTTAAAGCATACTATTTGGCTCGACTAGTTAGACGCGCAGCTATGGTATATCTAGGCCATATCAAAGCGGATGACCGCGACCACTATAAAAACAAACGACTGAAAATGGTAGGTGATTTTCTTAGAGAACTCTTTGGCTACGCATGGAGGGAATTTATAAGAGCATCAAGAGAAGCCCTAGCAACAAAAGTTGTAGATTTCGAAACAGGTAGAATTCCATATAGAGATATCTTGAAAACAGAGAAAATTGCGGAAATAATGGGCCATGCCCTCGCTACGGGGACTTGGCCCACAAGAGTAACTGGTGTGACGGAAGTTTTCGGTCAATTAAATCACATTGAAATGATAAGTCATCTGAGACGAGTGAAGAATATCCTGACTTCAAGAGCACAAGCAAAGCATGGTAAGCCGGAAGCAAGAGACCTGCATCCAACTCAATGGGGAAGAATATGCATAACAACAACATCCGAAGGAACTATGTGTGGTCTCACAAAACAATTAGCATTATCTGCGTATGTGAGTGTCGGTCTTAAGAGACATGAAAAGAAACATCTAATCGAAAAAGTTCTTCCTAAAATAGGTCTTCAAAAGGTTGAGGTCAAACCAGGTTGGGCCCCAATAGGAGTCACCCCCGTTTTTGTTGATGGGATAATAATAGGAGTATGCAAAAATCCCAAGGAATTTGTCAAAAAATTCAGGGAACTTAGAAGACGAGGTGAAATTCCATGGGAAGCAAACATAAAGTACTGGGAAGAATGGAATGAGGTTCACATAACCGCGGATTCTGGTAGAATCCTAAGACCACTTATAGTAGTTGAAAACGGAAAGCCAAAGCTCGCAGAAGAGCACATCAGAAAGATACTCAAAGGAGAGATAAAGTTTAGCGATCTCATAAAGCAAGGAGTAATAGAAATGCTCGACGCGGAGGAAGAAGAGGATGCGTATATAGCGATATGGGAGAAAGACCTAACGCCAGAGCATACTCACCTAGAAATAGCACCAGCAGCAACATTAGACCTCATACCCAACCTAATACCATTCGCAGACACCGACCAAGCACCAAAAATAATTCATGAAACATCAATGGCAAAACAAGCAATGACAATACCACGCTTAAACTATAGAATACGGCCAGAAACATCAACATACTTAATGTACTATCCTCAGCGCCCATTGGTAACAACAAGACCTGCTGAGATGCTAGGAATATCTGATAGAGGATTTGGACAAAACGTTATAGTTGCGGTTCTGTCATACGAAGGATTTAACATAGAAGACGCAATAATAATCAACAAAGCATCGATTGAGAGAGGATTATTCAATGGAGCGCTGATCAGAATCTATGAAGTTCTAGAGAGAACGCACACAGGTGGGCTGAAAGACGAAATTAAATTACCAATAGAGCAAAGGGATGTTATCAAAGGAAGACTCGAAACACTCGCAGAAGACGGAATAGTATGGGAAGGCTTGCCCGTAAAAGAAGGAGACGAAGTAGTAGGAAGACTAACACCAATAAGGGGGAGATCCCTAAGAGCTTTTCGAGTAAAAGAAGAAACAACAGAAAAAATAAGACCAGGAGAGGCAGGATACATAGATTCCGTAACGATAGTATCGTTAGGAGAATTAGGACAAAAAGGAATAAAGGTATACGTAAAATTAAGACAGCCAAGACCTGTCGAGCTAGGCGATAAATTCGCATCGAGAAGTGGACAAAAAGGAGTAGTAGGACTTATAGTGCCACAGGAGGATATGCCATTCACGGAAGATGGAATAATACCAGACATAATATTTAACCCCCACGGAATCCCCTCACGAATGACAATAGGATACCTACTCGAGGCCTTAGCTGGAAGCATAGCATGCAAGATGGGGCACCCAGTTGACGGCACAACATTCGAATCGGAGAACTGGATGGAATATTTGATAAAAAAGGCAAAAGAACTAGGCCTAAACTACTATGGCGAAAAAACACTCTACGATGGAAAAACAGGAAAAATGTACAAAGCACACATCCTAGTTGGCCCGATGTACTACCAAAGATTAAAACACCTAGCTAGAGATAAAATCCATGCAAGATCGACGGGCAAATATACGCTCCTAACACTACAACCACCAGGAGGAAGAGCGAAAGGAGGAGGACTCAGATTAGGCGAAATGGA
>JAHKKZ010000005.1 GCA_029856685.1 Candidatus Njordarchaeota archaeon | reverse complement strand
GTAGCTTCGCCTTATATTTGAATTGTTCCTTATAAATCTCCCTAACTCGACTTATTGTGTCTGCATCCTCTGGGCTCTTATCCCAGCGTATCCTATTTATCCTAGCGAATCGGAGAGCGAATCCAGATTTGTATTTAGGTGATTTTTGGATTTCGTCGTATATGACCTCAACAACAATTTTGGGCTTTACGTATACAACTCTTCCAACTTCTTGGATCTTAACCTTTAGGAGTTCTCTTGTTATCTCCTCAAACTCTTCGTCTGTTAGCCCCTTAAATGTCTTCCCGACTATCAACCATTCACCCGTTTTCTTATCTCTAACTGCTAGATAATAATCACTCAACCATTTTTTCCTTCTTCCGTATCCCCACTCAGCAGCTACTATCACACAGTCTAGAGGCTCTAAGGTTCTCTTTATTTTTAGCCACTTCTTTCCTCGTGTTCCTGGCTCATATAACGAATCCAGTTTCTTTGCTATGAGACCTTCATGCCCCTTTCTTATTGCTTCATCAAAGAATTTTTGAGCCTCCTCGGGATTCCTTGTGACTAGTCTTGGAACAAGCTTTATTTTGCCGGCTATGCCTTCAAGGATTTTTCTTCTTTCTTCATAGGGCTTGTCGAGAAGCATTTCTCCGTCTAGGTAGAGTATATCAAATAGATAGATGTCCACGGGAATTAGTTTTCTATATCTGCTAGCCTCCTCTATTCGTCTTACCCTCCTCATTAATATCTGAAACGGTAGAGGCCTATCGTCTCTTATTCCTATTATTTCGCCCTCAAGAACTATTTCTTCTGCTTCGATATTCTCTCTTACCAACTCCACAATTTCTGGAAAACTCTCAGTGACATCCTTTAGTCTCCTACTGAAGATTCTTATCTCATTTCCCTTCTTGTGTATTTGCGCTCTTAACCCATCTAACTTATATTCGAATGCTGTTTCCCAATTATGCTCTCTTAGCGCCTCTTTTACATCTTTTGCTTTCTGTGCTAGCATAGGCTTTATCGGTCTGAATATCACTATTTTTGCTTCTTTTACTGCAGTATATCCACCAATAAGTGCTTTTTCGGCAACCTCACCTATGTCTCCAAGTATCATGTGCGCTCTCGATATTAGCTCTAGTGGTATTGCTGACGCTTTAGCGATAGCTTCCTCCATAATACCATAGTTCACCCCATGCCTCATATCACTGAAGATTATTTTGATGAAGTATTTTAGTTCTCTAGGACTCATCCTGCTCATGTATGTGGAAAGAATAGATTCTTTCTTCGATCTAGCATCAGATCCCTTTACGTCAGCTATTCTGTTTAGAAGTCTGTAGATATCTGCTATTGTTAGATCTCGGGGACCTAGGTCTACCAGGGTGAGTTGTTTCTTTGTTTTTTTCTTCGATGCAAGAGCCTCCACCGCTTCACCTATATCGCCATGTGTTTTTATGTAGCTAACAAACTCTCTCTTTGAAGCTTGAAAGAGATTTGTAACTACATGTGATATTAAGCCCCATGAAACATCTAGCTGTTTTTGAGCCCACTCCGGGGCAAAACGACCAACCATGAGAAGAACAAAAGGCTTTATATCCTCCCTATCCAGCTTCTTCAAAGTCTCAGCTAAGATGCGGATTTTGCGGTTTCTTTCAGAAATTTTTGCTAGGTTATCACATAGCTCGGCAAATTCTCTGAAAAGCATCTCTATTTATTCACCTTTCCTTCGGATTTTTCAACCAAAAAATAACAACAGGCTTTTTATTATAACCTTGATATAACTTAGATATTTCATTAACAGCTGATTTATATGTGGGTGCGCCTAGTCCTAGTTTTTTCCATCGTTTATTTCTTAGAGCGCTCTTTAGCGTTGGATATATCTCTATACGTTCTATTTCTCGGATCAGTGTTTTCCGTCCCGATCTAAATATTGCTATTGGTTTAAGCTCACCATTCATTATTCTCCTTGCTGTATTGAGCCAATACTTACCGATCCGTATCTCAGCTGTTTTTTCACCATTTTCAAGAGCCTTAAAGTATTGTTTTCTCACATAGAAAACGGGCATATCCTTAGCACCTATCAATTGTAATTTATTATAAACATAGTCCTATGATTAGATGAGAGATATAGCTTGTCTACTTTCTTTGAGTATGTCATATCCAAAATATGTTTTTAGGAGATAATAAAGAAGAGGAATAGGTAACCCGACGACATTCCAAAAGTCGCCCTCTATCTTCTCAACGAATAGCGATGCAAGCCCTTGTATTGCATAGCCTCCAGCTTTGTCTAGCGGTTCTCGTGTTTTTACATAAAACTCTATTTCCTCATCAGAGAGCTCTCTGAATTTAACTTTCGTTATTTCATTATCAACAATCTCTCTCATATTTGAGGCATCTATTATAGCGAGACCAGTTACTACAAAGTGAGTCCTTCCACTCAGCCTTCTTAAGAAGTTTTTCGCTTCATTAATATCTCTGGGCTTCTCCAAGATCTCCTTATTATCCATGAATACGATCGTATCTACCCCAATAACCAATCCTCTCTCAAACAGACGGGCTACGGACCTAGCCTTCTCTAAGGCCTTCAGCTCCGCACGCTCTACGGGATCATCAGTTTTTACATCGATTTCATATGTTGGAGGAAAAACCTTGAAGTTTAATCCAAGCCTTTGAAGTAAAATTATTCTTCGAGGAGACGAGGACGCCAATATAAGCTCCAAGAAGACCACTCTCTATGCTATCATATGTATTCTCATGCTCAGTCTGTCTGGGAAGTACATCTGCTTTGTTGGGTAGCCATCCTGCTCTGAGTTGAGAATATTTATAAGCTCTTCAAGCGACAGAACTTTCTGTTCGTTGGTTGCTCTGATTCTTACAGTCAACTTCTTTGTTTCCTTCTCTCTTCTACCAACCACAACTATAAATGGCACCCATTCTCGCTCAGCATCCAGTATTTTTCTCGGCAGAGTCCTATTTGTGTCGTCTATATCCACTCTATACCCACGCATAGCAAGTGCTCTCCTAATTTCCTCAGCATATTCAAATATGTTTTTGTCGATGGGTATTATCCTGACCTGTATCGGAGAAACCCAAAATGGAAGCATAGGCTTCTTTCCCTGCATTTTTAGCTTCATTGCTGAGTCGAAAAGCATATATATGTATCTCTCAATGGTTCCGAGAATCGCCGTATGGAGTATTACTGGGTGTTTTTTGTTCCCATTCTCATCAACATAAAATATACCAAATCTCTCAGCATTTCCAATATCTATCTGAACAGTTCCTATCTCACGTGGTCTACCAAGATAATCTATTATGTGATACTCAATGTTTATTGTCCAGTAATATGAAAGCCCCACAGCGGGATATATGGCGACGAGAATAGGCTTATTCATTTTTTTGGCAATGCTTCTGATGAAATCTTTGTATCTCTTATATTCCTCCTCCGACACGACATTTACCAATAGCTCGTAGGTCTCTCCAAGTTTTTTCGCTTCTTCAATAATCAAGTCGTGGACCTTAGTAAGCATGTTCTTGGCTTCTTCTTCGTTTCTGGTTATTATGTGGAGATCTGGCATCCAAAATCTTCTCAGACGAAAACTTAATTCAACTTCTCCGCTTTGTTCATATCTATAGGAATCCGCTACCTCGAATATCCCAAACGGCAGATACCTATGGGTTATATACCAGTTACTGAGCATTGAAAATTGCTGGTGACATGCCGCATAGCGAAGGACAAAAACGCCTCTATCTGTCTTTATTTTATATAGTCTATCACCATATAGATCGGCGTGCTCTTTAACGGCCCTATCCCTCATATTGAAGAAGGCTGTGCCTTTCACTTCATAGACTGGTATGCCGAGTCTTTTAGTTATTGCTCTTGAGTACTCGCTGACAATATCAAATATTAGTGCCGCGTATGGAGCTAGTCTTTGATGACCAAAATCGGAGCGTTCTTCCCATCCAAACCCAAATCTTTTCAGATACTCCAGCATTTCATGTTTTTTGGCCTTAAGCGGTTTTCCTAGTGCTTCCTTCTCCACGAGAATTCTAAAATCTCTGGGAAATCTTTCAAGGATCTCTTCACTCGGAACAATCTCCTCTCCTTCTGGTGTTATGATCAGATACTTCTTTTCACCCTTTTTACGTTCCCGAATAACATCTTCCCGAGTAATTATCCGCGATCTCTCAGCTAACGGGTGACCTTTAACCTCAGCTTTGAACTCCTTGTAGTACCCAAAGGGGGCCATATAGACCTCTAATCCGCTTTCTTTGAGTGAGACATATAAACTCTCTAATATTTTCCGTGCTGATTCAAGGGGGGCAAGTTCAGACGATAGATGCGCATATGGGTATAGAAGAATCCTAGTAACTCCGACCTCTTTGGCCATACTTATTATCTCATCCCTAGCATAGTTAATTATCTCTAAACTATCGTCAAGTTCCACGGTTATGAATATTACAAGGAGCTCCTCGAAGGATTTCCAAGTTTTTTCTATGTCCTCCAATTCCCTAACTGCCTTTTTTACAGGTCGATAGGCAAACTTTGAGCAGTGCCACACCAACATCCTCAAACTTACCACCAGCCTCCTCAATCAAAATTTGCTTCCGCTTCGCCATAGTCCCAAGCATAATACAAATAAGCTCTTAATGCGGTTAAATAAGTGTCAGGAAAATCCTCTGAATGATCGGCCTCACATTAGGGGGGCCTATATCTTCCTCATAAGTATAGTGGAATTTCCAAAGAACATTAAACAATATGTTGAAACGCTCATATAAGGATTCTTTTACTATTGGTGGTTCGATTCGGTTGTTAGCTACATAGTATATATAAAGAATCTTTGTTGTTGCGAAGTTAATGCTGATTATAGAGTCCCATGAGAAATTTTGAAGTATAGGGAAGAATATATTGATTAATCTCTCCGCTTTTTTGCTTCTTTGTAGAACTCCTAGCATGTATCTGCTTAAAGCATTAAAAGCAGTATAGTAGCAGAAAGCCTCCTCTTCCTTTGATTTTAAGAGAGAGTATCTGCCTTTTCGCATCTGTTCCAGTATATAGCCTATATCCTCAAATACATGGTGAGCTATTAGATGGGCGTAAAAGAAAACAATAAATTCAACAAACAATGAATTGACAAAGCTTATTATATTCCTTCTGAGACGAAGAAGTCGTAAAGCAAGTGCTTCAGATTCGTCTCCTAGTGCTCTTATAAATCTGGGTACCTGCACAATCTCATAGAATATACTAGCAATTTCGATAAAATCTTTGAGGACTTCCGATACTCTGAAATATATGCCGTAGTTCTCGGGATCGTAATGATAAGGCACATAAAATGCGAGTCTATCCACAATAATAACTTTGCCTGAATATTTCTTAGGTATCTTTCTCCGTTTGAAGTCCTGAAATATATCCAAATTAATTATGAAGTGGGAGTATCTCCTCGCGAGGGACTCTGAATTTCTTATTAGCTTACTGATATCCTCATTTCTGAAACCTGCATGTTCCTTGAAGAAATCAACTAGATCGCCAAAGATTCTTTCAGATATTTCTGGTCGGTATTCTATATGAGAAACCAACTTCGCAAGCATCTTAATGCCACTACAACAACAATCAACATATGATTTAAAACCAGCGATATAAAACTTCGAGTTAGTAGAAGGCAAGGTGATTTTTCCTGTCATTTGACCCAGTAAAACTTGCATATAGACATATTAGAATGCGACAGAGATACGAAGAACTACTCACGGAAGAACAGAAGCAAAAAGCATTGAGGGATTCCCATTCTAAGAGAAAACCACGTTTCTGCGGCTTAACGGTGCACTTCACTATTGGTGGCTGTCCATACAGATGCTCCTATTGCTATATATATGATATGGGCTTAGGCACAAAACCGAGCCCCAATCCGCTTAGCCCAGAAGAACTTACCTATGCCATATTAGCAAACCGTTACTTTGTCTCTGGCCGATACGGCACTTTGATAGCTATAGGTGCGATATCTGAGCCGTTTATATTCCCCGAGAGGGCAATTAGTTATCTCCAGGAATTATCGATGCTAGGTAATCCTATCCAGTTCTCAACAAAGAGTTATCTAAGTAGTAGTTACGCGAATGAGATTTCACGGCTTCCAGCACCTATAAACCCACTAGTTACTATAGTAACAACAGATCTCGTGGATATCCTAGAGCCGTATGCTCCAAGCGTTGATAAGAGATTAGAAACTATAAGAAATCTGAGTTCTGCAGGGCTTAAAACCTGCCTATTTTTACGTCCAATAATTGTTGGTGTGAACTATAGAGAAGCAAAAAATATTATGGAACTTGCATATGAATCTGGCGCGCAGTGCGTGGTTATTGGGTCGTTTCGTATTACTTATAGTATCTACCTGCAACTCAAAAATTTAGGCTTAGACTTGAAGGAAGTAGAGCAAAGGATAAATACAAAGTATCTCAGAAAGAACCCCAGGAAGCAGTACACTATCCCTCTTACCACCGAAGAAAAAAGAAAACTTATTCTGCTTGCACGTAAAATTGGCCTCACCCCATTCAAATCTGCATGCTGTGGAAATTCAAGTAACGCTAACGTTATATGCCCCTCAGTATGTTTTGAGACAGGCTTCTGCACACATTGCCAAAATAGATGTTGGGAAAGAAAACGCCCAGAACTGGACGCGGTGAGAGAAGCTTTAAGAATTCTTGGAATCACAGCTGAAATAAAGAAGATAATTAACAATAAGTTACTTGTCAGTACATGGGAGGACAATCCAGTAATACAGGTTCTCGCCAGACGCCTTATAAAGCATTGACAACCTTAGGCAAAACTCTGTGTAGAAGACTAAGCATGTCCTCTTTGCTCTCTATGAACCCACTCTCTACAATTAATCCTTGGTCTAATATCTCCTTGGGGGGCTCCGAGGCTCCCCAAACGATAAATTTCAGATTTTTGAACGCCAGAAGAACTTTACTAATTTCTTGCAATGGCTTATCTGTGGATGCTATAATTATCCCTTGTGATTTATTAATGAGTTCCTTCTTGTATTTTAGTGGGAGGCCTCTCACAGCAGCTTGTATCGTTATCTTGAATATAGTTCCATCAACTTCTGTAGTGACCTGCCATCTAAATGGGCCTATTTTGTGTTCTGAAAGAAAATCAGAAAATTTTTTGAGGGCCTCAGTATCTCCCCATAGCGATATCAAGAGTTCCATCTCCCGTGGTTTTGTTTTAACCGCAGACGGCGGGTGCTTTGATGGGGATATACTTGGTATCTCTTTTGGCTTTTCTGGGATTTCAATTTTAACGCTGGGTTTCTTAATAGCCTCTTCTGGTTGTGTTTGAGGAGGCTGTTCAGGCGGTTTCTCTGGCGGCGAAAGTATTGCCTTTTCTAGTGCTTCCTGTTCGGTTTCTACTATCTCAAAACCAATTACTTTTGCTGCCTCTTTAAGAGCTTCCATAACATCCCTATTTAGTGGATGTGTCCTTAGAGACATAAGCTTGTTGACACTCTCTTTTAGTGTTTCAATATCATCTCTAATGCTTTGCATGTACATTTTAATATCGCTGACCTCCCCCCTTAGAATATTTATGAACCCCTCAATCGTATCAATTCTCCCCGAAAGTTCTTTCACAGTTTTTAGTAGCTCTTCCATTTTATTCCCATAAGCTGATTTGACTGCCTCAACTATCATGCTTTTTAGACTTTCCGGTTTAACGCTTGGAACCTTAGGAGTCGGGAGTGGGGAAAGCGTTGATTGAGGTTGTGTTGGAGAAGGGGGTTGCGCTGAAATAGGAGCTTGCCGTTGTGGAGTAGGCTGAGAAACAGTTGTAGGAGTCGGCGTTGTACCTGTCTTCATCTGTTGTATATACTCGACATCTCTAATAAGTATATTAAGTACATTAGATCCCGGCATTTCCTGTGCTATTGTTTTGAGACCCGTGAGAACCCTCTCTGTGGGGGCGTCATATGCGAGGGCCTTTATGTCTTCTCTTACTCTATATTTTGATATTGCCATGCCAAATGCTTTAATTGCTGCTGCTCTGAAGTCAGGATTATTTAGCATCTGCATAACTCGGTTAAATGCTTCTTCAAAATTATTTGGAAGCTCAACTTTGAGCGTCCTCTTTATCTGGACGGCGAGAAGTTCATGTGGCTCAGCATACGCCCACGCAATTATCCACGCCAATAACACATTACTAGGATTTTTATTACTAGCACTAATCTGCTGTATTACATAAAATGAGTATTTCCCAATGTTTTCTGGCAAATGAAAAGCACCCTTACTTAGTGCGGGAATCAAAACTATAATATCCTATAAGTAAACAGTATTTTTCTAATATAAAACATAAAGTAGGGATAATGAAAAACCAGTAACCAATACTTATTGCCAAGAATTCGAAAATTGCAATAACGTAATTATTGTATGTATTTACTTTGCTCGGTGAAAATTTTGGGAAAAGAATTCATCATCATCTGTCCTCGGTGTGGTGCTCGCAATATTGTCAATTTAGATAAATTTTCTCCTGAGTTTGGAGGTCTACGGAGAATAGCTTTGATACACAAAGACCACGCTTTGATAGTTGACATCGACTCCTCGCTATTTATGCGTGGGGCCTATATCACGCCCTACACACATATCGTTGGGACAGCAACAATATTCAGAGATTATACAGTACTTACAGATATAATCATTGTTAAGAATTTCGAGTTCATCGCTTGTTGGCCTACAAAAAAGATTATTGATATTAGAACTTGTCCAGAATGTCTGACGGATCTGTATAACATCCTTAGCCTCATAGTTAGGAACTTACAGCCCCAAATCGCCAAAGAAAAAATAAATAGCCCAGAAACAATCTCTATGGATGATAAGCATTTTATAGTCATAAGAAACTCCTATGTAGTACTATTTGGGCTTGTTCCAAGCCCTAGCAATAATGAAAACAGAGTTCTTTGGTTCAAAGCAATATGTGGTCTTCTAGGGGATTCTCCTCTACCAACAAATGTTCTAAGAGAACTCGCCGAATACACTGTTGAGAGAATCAATCGTAGACCTAACAAACAGGATATTCTCGAGTTACAGAAAATCTCTGGAAAATCTAATTCTTAATCTTCAGATTGTTAATTATATAATATAATTGTGCGTTTTGGTATTATTTAGTTTAGTTGGTGTTCACTTTTGTGGTTTGCTAAGCCAAGAATTGATATCCATAAGGTCATGAGAAAGGACAGGGATTTCATCCTAGTTTGGATCCCCATGATTAAAATAACGTACATAACCAAATCTAAGAAATATGAGATGTGCTTCGATGGGTACACACCGCCCAAACTAAATCAGCCTGAGGCATACGTTCTTCTCATGCGAAACCCCAGACATATCAAAGCAGAGAGGGGCCGACCAGACATAGGCATCATTCTTGAACCACTTACCGATGGTCGGCGAATTTTTGAAGTTCTTAAGGAACTTAAGAAGATAGCCTTTAGATTTGTAGAAGAGACTCGTGAGGCCATGAGAAAGATTCCACGTAGACTTATCCTCCAACTATTCGTTCCCGCGCAAGTAGCAGAAGCTAAGAAGATAGCCACATCTGACGAGTATATCCAGATCTATGCACTTCTTGACGCCATAAACATTGAACAGGACTCGAAATACGTTTCCGAGGAGATTTTGTATTGGCCTTTACTCATACATCATAAAGAGAAGATTGTCTTTGAGCCTGCTCTACAGGATTCCCCAAGCAAAAGTTATACCTATTTACATCAAAAATTCGATCTAGTTGAAATCTATGCAGATGAAACTAGTCAGTAGAGAAGACCTAGAAGAACTTATTAATATAAGGCTAAGATTCCTAAAGCATCAGAGGAGGAGAATAAGGAACTCATTCATCATAATATCTCTATCGATTCTAATACTTACTCCCATTGATATTCTAATATCGATGATTACGAATAACATCGTGGTTTTGTTCCTTCTGCTTCTAATTATCATCTCTAGCGCTATGATTATGGTTGGTGTAGCTCTATTTAGCATGTTTGCACATTCCGCTCTTCGCATCAATTATATATCTCTTCTGGATATGATACGCCTACTCATGTTTTTTGCTACTGTATTGGCCGCAATATCAACACTTCTCTGGGCACTAGTTCTATATACATATGTCCAGGGGGGGATAAATACGGAGATCCTCTCAAAGATGGGTTTCCTGATATATTACACAGATGAAATGGTTGAGAAACTTATCTCGTTCTCTATGTTCTTACTCACAGTAATATTTATTATGCACAGAGAGACTATTAGAAGAATCTTGAAAATACGGGTAGACGTTCTCTACGTACTTGCACTACTGAATTTCCTAGCTCTGATCCACAACATAACCTTAACATTACCATTTACGTTTTTTGTTATATTGAAACCTAAAATCATATATGTATTCGCATATACAGACATTAAAAAGCTTATGAGCTAGATGGGACCGTCCACTGAGTTATGGTGATCCATCTCCAAGACAAATTTTTCTTACTCTGATCTAGAACACATATCTTGCTTATCTCTCAGCGGACAGTCTCAAGCTAGATTAACCACTTTTTAACCTTGATTAGTAGTAATTTCTTCTTGGTGAGAATAATATGTCCTACAAGGAAATAGACCCCTTCATAGTCTCGAAAAAAATAGATGAGCTAGCCGAGCAGGCATTCAAGGAACTCAAACCTTTCTTTGAGCCCATTGGGATCGCAGTAATAGGAGCATCCCGAGATCCTTGGTCTGTTGGGTGGGTTGTTTTTAAGAATCTTGTAGAAAACTTTCAGAACGGAAAATTAAAGGCGCGAGTCTATGGGATTAATATTAAGGGCGGGGAACTCTTTGGACAGAAGTTATACAAATCAATACTTGACATACCAGACCCAGTAGATCATGCGATAATATGTGTCCCAGCAAAAGTCGTCCCTATAGTCGTGGATGAATGTGGAAGGAAAGGTGTTAAGGTGCTATCAATAATAACTGCTGGATTCTCAGAGATAGGACAGGTCGAGCTAGAGAATAAGGTCACGGAGATAGCGAAAAAATATGGGATGCGAATAGTAGGTCCAAATTGTCTAGGTGTTTTTGATAATCATAGTGGCGTTGATATGTTATTTGTCCCCGAACTTAAGAAGTATGGCGATAAAATGATACTCGCTACTCCCCGACCAAGGCCTGGGACAATCTTCTTTGGAAGCCAATCTGGAGCATTGGGAATAGCAATCCTCGACGCACTATTCGGTGCTGATATCGGAATAGCTAAATTCGTAAGCTATGGAAACAAAGTTGATGTCGATGAAACAGACTTGCTTCTGTGGGCACTAAAGGATCCCTATGTCGATGTGATAATGTTCTATATTGAGGGCATAAAACATGCTGGAAGATTATTCGTGGAGATAGGACGGGAGGTGAGCAAGAAAAAACCGATAGTAGTTCTTAAGGGAGGAAGAACAAAGGCTGGGGCAAGGGCGGCAGCATCCCACACAGGTTCACTAGCGGGGGACTATACTATGTATGAGGCGGCATTTCGAAGAATGGGTGCAATAGTTACGGAGACATTAGAGGAATTCATAGATACTGTTAAAGCATTAACGATGCAGCCTCCCGCCCAAGGATACAATATAACGATAATCACAGATGGAGGGGGTGCAGGCCTCTTGGCAACCGATGCCGCTGAGAGGTACGGATTAAGAGTGAACCCACCAAGCGATTATCTTTTAGCAAGGCTTAAGGAGGGAATTGAAAAAGGAGTTCTTGTGCCCTTCTCAACGTTTGCGAACCCAATAGATGTTACTGGCTCCGCAACCGATGAGAGTTTTGTCTATGCATTGGAAGCTGCTTTGGATGACAAAAATACGGACACCATAATGATCATTGGACTGCATCATGTACCAGGAGTTACTGATGAGTTACCAAAGAAACTCATAGATGCTATACGCAGGAAAAATACGAATAAACCCGTTGTATTCTGCGATGTGGGTGGAGCTGAGTACGCAATTAAATTTAGAAGATTATTTGAAAAGGCTGGAATACCCGCGTATCCTACCCCCGAAAGGGCTGCACTTGTACTTAGGAATTTGGCAGATTATGGAGTATGGTTGAAGAAGCAAGGTGTGTATGAGGATTATATTAGGGAATGGAAGCAGAGGCAGAAGCTTCGCCAATAATTATCTTAATTTTTGATGCCACTCTAGAATTTTTATTTATGATTAGTATTGCTACTTCTTTTCTAATGGATAGGTTGGTATGCGATATGTATCTGTTTAAGTTTAACCAAAGACATTGGGATGCTATTAGAAACTATCCGTATGCCGGACTCGATTTTTTACTTGATGAGAACTATAACCTTGTTTTCTTAGAGGCAAATGCTGTGTCTGGCGGGATATATGTAATGGAAAAAGCATTCGAGCTTATTCTTGACTCCGCTCCAAACTTTAGGTTATATGTGGAGGAGACAGATTTTATTAGACTTTTCGTTGATGCATCGCTAACTTTCTATAGAATGCTTAGAGAGAAATACCCAAAGAAAGTATTGATTACCACCCCCCTCAACGGAGCACCTCTGTTGATGCCAGAAAGATTTTCCATAGCACAAGAATTTAGAAGACGCGGAATATATGCTGTCATAGCTAACAGAAACAACTTTTTTGTTTTAAATAGTAAAATCGCCGTAAGATTGGGATCAAGATACTTTTATCCAGACTTAATAGTAAGAAGAAATACCTCTTTTCCAAAGAATATCACTCAGCCCATAATCAATAGTAGCGAGGTTGGTCAGATTACTGGTAGTAAGTTTAGGACATATAGGGTTGTTAGGGATTTCATTAAAAAACACAAAAAAGCTCCTTTCAAGTTGCCAGAGACATACTTTGCGAAAAACGTTGATGATGCCATATCAATATCTGAAGACATGCTTTCTAGAGGTAAAGAGGTTGTTGTTAAGCCTAATAAAGGGGAGAAGGGTCAGGACATTATCTTTATACGATCGGCATCGGATGCTGAAACAAAATTAAAGAGAGCTTTTGGCTCGAAGAGAATAACCTTAGTTGTTCAGGAAAAAATAGACATACTGACATTTCCACGTGAATCATATAGATATGCCTTTGACATCCGAACATATGCTTATTTAGGCCGATTTGTGGGTGCCCATATAAGAAGAGCTGGCATTCCCATGGGACAGGGATTAGTTGAGGAATATGGAGTAAGCAATGTCTCTAGAGGAGGCCTTTATGTCCCCATATTATTGGTGCCCGATGGCCCACGGATACTGAAGTGGGGAAATCATATAAGACAAATCTACCTTTTTAAATCCATTAAGATCGATAATTATGCTTTCGGATTTGACTCTTCTTTATGGAAGAAACTGAGGGAGGCAACAGAGCTTGTTGTATTGGCAATAGGATATGCTCTTATGGGGTTCTCGGATAATGCCAAGACAAGATAATAGACATAGCTTTCCACTTAATTGGAGACTACTAAGGCATATATTAGCTTTATACAGAGACATAAATTTGGCTCTCCAGGAGATAAATACCAATGCTACGTCGAATTCCAATGCGGCATCTATATTCAAAAAAATTATCAACCGATTAAAGGCCATCAATACCCTAGGAGACAACGTTTCCTGGTACTTCTTTCTCCATATACAGCTGAGCCTATATTTATCTGGGAACTCTATTATTAGGAACTCCAGACAACTAAAAAGATTTCTAGTGTCTGTCAGAAACGCATTAGAAAAGATGATAGTCAGCAAGGGCACAATAAGACTCCTACGTCGAAAAGATGTATTCGTAAATCTAAGGAATCCTACAGTAAGCATATTTGTTCCAGAAGGATTCGAAGATCTGATTCCGGGATACAGATACATTCCCGGTACATTACCAGTAATTTTAACAGCGCCGCATGCATCGCCTCCTCAGTCCGACATAAATACGGGAAAACTAGCTCTGGTCATCGCTAAGAGAACATCTGCATATGCTCTAATCTCAAATTTGCCCCGCTTCATCGCTGACCCAAACAGAGTACTTGGACGTGTCTGGCCATTCCGAAGAATCCTTGAACAGCTTATAGCGAAAAGAAAAATAAAGCTTATTATCGATCTTCATACATCGAGTAGTACAAGAGAACACTTGGTTGAGATAGGCACATGGTATGGTTTTTCGATTCCTAAGAAGTATCTGGATATGTTAATGCAAATCTTCGATTCAAATGATGTTACCTATGGCACAAACTCGAGGTTCGTTGGAGGCGATATTACCTTCTATCACTCTAATATTCCGTTGGTGAGCACAGTTCAGCTTGAAATCTCTGGAGAGGCTACGAGGAGGGATTTACGCAGGATTATTCGGGCTCTTGTCAAATTCATCAAGAAATTTAGCGGAGTGAAAAGCTATGGAGGGCTTCATCGAAAATCTTAAAATAAGGGTAGGCATAGAAAACGAATTATTGACAGTCAACAACAAGGGTTTTATTGTACCAGCGGCAGACCTAATAATAAAAGAGATAATTGATGATATCGTTAATAAGAGAATCGACATAGGATTTTTGAAAAGATTTATATATGGAATCCAGTGGGAGCCTCATCCAGCTCAGCTTGAAGTCGTAACACAGCCACTAAACTTTCTGCTTGTAGAGAAAACTATGAAGCTCATACGAACATACCTAGGTGAAGTCGCTAGCAGAAGAAAACTCATGATCTATGCTGGGAGTGTACATCCAATACAGTCGAATCCATTTCCAATAAATGGGACACATATAAGCATATCGGTAGTACCTAAACGAAGAAAATCTATGCCTAGGAAGTTCCTTGTATATGTACATAACAATGTAAGACGCTATTTGCCTGAGCTCATAGCGCTCACCGCAAACTCACCGGTAATGTCTGGAGAGTACTCAGGCTATGCTAGCACCCGCCTACACTATAGTCGTGTTCTCCGACCAAGTCGCTACGCCATCATCAGAAGAAGCAAAGCAACGATTATCCCACGTGAAAAAAGAGCTATTTTAAAATATGCTTTTATTTTCACGCGGGATAAAAGATATGAACACAAAGTTGTAGCAGACCGCGTAGGTATCCGCCTCTTAGACATCACTCCCCGTGGCCCCTACACAAATATTATTGAGGATTATGGTTCAGGCCCAGAGTCTAGCAGGGTTGAGATAAGATTTATAGATAATCCATCGACAGTTGATTATCTGGTCGATGTGACACATATTCTGATGGGCATTGCTCTGGAGGCAATAGATCTTCTGCGTAGAAAACAAAAAATTGTTGAGAGTAAGTCTCTAGAGGAAAATCGGTTACGTGCGATAAAAGATGGGATTAACGCAGATTTTATAACGGAAAATGGAGATACTGTCTCAGCCCGTAAATGTGTTCTAGAGATGATTGAGAATATAAGGCCCTATTTAGACATGCTTGGAGTAAAACTTCAGACATCTCTTAGGAGCGGAGTACCAGAAATCGAGAAACTTGGTAAGCCAAAAATTTCGTCTGAGCACGAGATTATCCACAGATATCTCCGCCAAGGTAAGGTTTTTCTTAGGGTCAAACTAAATTCGAGTAGGGCTCTAATAACGTTCTCGGGTAATAGGGACTCACTTAAAGCAAAAACGGTATTTGGCTTTGTCTTCCCACAGTATAAGTTGGAATGGACATCATTCGAAAAAAACATAATCTCAACCTTCACACGAATCCATATATCATATTGGATGCTTACGAATCATGGTTATATAAGGATACATCCAGACGATATTGTCATTTCAGCGATAACCCCTATTGGTGCTTTAACTAAAATATTTAGCTCGGTATATAAAGGTCTACTTGAAAGGAATTTCAGTTAACAATGCTTATTGACTTCCTACATTGGAAGTGTAGGAGCCAAACTTTCATACTCCCTTCCAAGATCGCATTCATTTTTCGGATATAATCCGTAGTCTTTCTACGGTATTTTTCAAGCCTATACTTGGCTAATCTACATCATTTTTTTCGGCGAAGCCTTCGAGTTCTATTTGGATCCTACCAAGCTTTCTCATCAAAACTAATGCTTCAAGTTTTTCGGGGCCACTAGCACCCTGTATAAATTTATCAAGCTTTCTGACACATCGATTTATTAAGATTAATGCCTCCCATGAGTTCCCAGCTTCTATAAGATCGCTAATTTTCCGCAGAGTTTCCTTAGCCATGCTGAGTATGTCCACTTCGGCCATCTTTATTCCTCGAATCTGACCGATGCTACAACATATTTTCTTAGAATATCCTCCTTTATTTCCACACCCAATCCTGGCTTATCAGGCAGAATATTCCTTACACCATCAAATTTTATGCCAGATGCTATGTTTTCCTTGAGCAGTATGTATCCGTCCAAGTCAGAAAATTCTATGGATCGAGCAGCTATAGCGACACTTACTCCTGCTGCTATTGATATCTGAGTTTCACTCATACATCCAATCTGGCACTTCATACCATATGAGTCGCAAATATCAGCTATTTTTAGGGAATTCAGAATCCCCCCTGCTTTCATGATTTTTATGTTTATCATGTCAGCAGCATCCATCTTTATTATCTCAATAGCATCTCTCGGGCCGTGTACAGATTCATCTGCCATTATTGGTATCTCAGTATTTCTCCTTACTTCCCGCATCCCATCTAGATCCCGCCAGTGGACAGGCTGCTCGCAGAATTCGATATCTAGATTCTCGATTGCTTTTAAGACACGTATTGCTTGTTTGACTGTATAGCCTTGATTGGCATCTATTCTTATCCTAACATCATCACCTATTATTTGGCGTATTTTTTTGAGTAAATCTACATCTCTAGTGGGATTAGTGCCAATTTTTATTTTTAGTATTCTTATTCCTTGCTCAACGTATTTCTGGGCCTTATATATTGCTTTCTCCTGAGGCATTATTCCAATAGTAACGGAAGTTTCAAATGAGTTATCTGAGCCGCCAAGCAACCTATATAGAGGCACACCATATTTCTTAGCAACAACATCAAATATAGCTATATCTAATGCTGCCTTCGCAGATGGGTTCCCTATCACAGCATCATCTATGGATTCTATTATTCTTCGATATTCTAGAGGGTTGCTGCCAAGCATAATATTCTTTAACCTCGAAATAACTCCCAGTATTGTTTCGATAGTCTCCCCAGTTATACGAGCGCTCGGAGCGGCTTCGCCGATCCCAACAATACCCTCATCTGTGTATATCTTGACTATGACACCTTCATGCTGAATCGAGCCTCCGAGAGATGTTCTGAACTCTTCTATGAGAGGAACACGAATCGCCTTTGCCTCCAGCCTTATAATTTTCATTTAGAGGACGCCTCAACAAAGCTCACACGCTATGTTATATAAAGATTATATGCTAAATATAGTTATGCCTAGTAATTCTCGGAAAAATAGGCAAATTAAGTATTCTGGTGCCAAACTGTGTCCAGTAGATACTCAGCAAACGTTAAGATAGTCCTCATCGGCGATGGTGGTGTTGGAAAAACTACTCTCATTAAATCTTTTATCAGAGGAAAAGCTCTGGCTGATACTTCTTATCGGGCGACTATCGGAGCAGACATATTTGTGAAGGAAATACAGCTTAGCAATCCATCTCTTGGCACTATGATCTTCAGGTATATCATATGGGACTTAGCTGGGCAGCCTCACTGGCGAGCCGTCCGACCCCAGTATTATGTTAGTGCACAAGCGGGCATCGCCGTGTTTGATGTTTCACGTCCAGAAACTTTGAGAAGCTTATCCTATTGGATACAAGAGTTCTATACATATTCAGGTGGGGCAAAGCCTTTAGTCATTGTTGGCAATAAGATTGATTTACGCGACAAGATGCAATGCGTTCCCCCTTCTGCTGGAGAAAAATACGCTGAGTTTCTGGCTAAGAAGTACGATGTTTTTGTGGAGTACCTAGAGGCTAGCGCAATAAACTATGTAAATGTTGAGGAGGTTTTCCAAAAACTTGCTGAGATACTAATTAAGACCTACCTTAAGAAGAGAAGAACAATCATTTAGCTACCTTCTCTGCACCAATATAATATAATGCAGACTCGGAGGTGTTATTCTCTTGAGTTTTCCAATGAAGCTTAGTATTTCGAGAAGCCTCTCTAAGAAAATCAGGAATTCTGGAATATACAACATTTGTTTTGTGGATTATGACCCAGATATTGGATCGTATCTGAAATTTGTTTTGAATAAGAGATCCACTCTTTATAGACAAATTGAAAAGGTTCCAGACTTTCTTGCTGATATTTTGCTCTTAGCTAAAGACACAAAGGAGATTGTGCTTAAAGATGGAAGGTCACTAATTCTTATTGGGCTTCTAACCGAGACACCTCCACGTTTAATACTTATAGAAACTATACGCGCCTCTCGCAAAGATGCTTTTAATATTCTAAACAATCTTCTAGAAGTTCTAAAGAATCTTAGGAAGGAGGAGATTGAGCATAACGACTTTATTACGGCTCTAATACATGTTTTTGAGGGCTGATTATCTATGCTGGATCTTCATGAGAGGGCTATCAAATACCTTAAGAAGAGAGATCAAACTCATTTTACTAAAAAGGCAGCGTTGAGAATCCTTGAAATATTCCCAGATAGGAAAACTTATGTCTTAGAGGCTGGATTCACACCAAGTGGGAAGGTGCATCTAGGGAACTTCGGGGATATACTCATAACAGAAGCTGTAAGAAAAATTCTTGAACTCTGGGGGTATAAAGCTAGAAGCATATTGGCAATAGATTCGCGCGACCCATTCAGAAAACCACCTATCTTTGTCCCAGAAGAATTTAAAAGAAAGGCCGAGAAATATCTTGGTCGACCACTTGAGCAACTTCCTGACCCCTGGGGATGCCACAAGAACTATGTGGAGCATTTTGTTGAACCACTATTAACGTCCCTTAACACTTATGGATTAAGGCCAGAGATATACTTTGCTCATCAGATACATACGAATACACAATACATAAATCTCCTCCGCAGAGTAATTCTTGATAGAAACAAGATAGGAAAAATTTTTAATAGAGTTCATGAAAGAGCAGGACATAAAAAAAGATACGAAGCAGACTGGATACCATTTAGACCTCTATGCGCAAATTGTGGGAGAATAGATGAACATGTCAAACCAGTTGAGGTTCTGGAGAATGGCTACGTTATAAAGTATAAATGTGAGGCTTGTAGATACGAAGGATATGCAGATATACGAAAAGCTGAGGGAAAAGCACCCTGGAGAATAGATTGGCCGCTTAGATGGGTTCTCTTTGATGTCCATTTCGAACCCATGGGTAAGGATCTAATGGCAGCAGGCTCAAGCTATGATACTGGATGCGCCTTGCTAAGAGAATACTTTGGTAGAGAACCACCGATAGCGGTCTTCTATGATTTCTTTTACTGGATAGAGCCCAATAAAGAACCGAGGAAGTTTTCTAAGAGAGCTGGTGTTGGTTTAGGTGCGCATGAATGGCTTTTGTACGCGCCTCCAGAAGCTTTGAATTACATGTTGCTCAGACGGCATGTGGGGGACATAGCTAGGGATAGTCTCCGACACATAGATTTCAATCCTTATGACATACCCACTTATGTTAGCAGATTTGATTCAGACGAAGAATATTTGTTTAACAAGCTCAAAGATGGAAAATTGGGGACAGACGACATAAAAATCCTTACGGCATATGTTTTATCACAGCGGGATATCAGTAAAGCGTTTAAACATAGGATACGAAGAGTGCCCTATGAGCTAGCACTAAAGGCTGCTATGTGGATGAAGGACATTGAGGAGGGACTTAAAATGTTAAGGAGATTAAGAGCTCTACCTCCTGATGCAAATAGATTTGAGATTGAGGACGCTAAGAGAAGACTAAATTATGCGATAAACTATTTACGTGATTGGTGGAAACCCCCAGAAATAAATGTCGAATCCGTGATTCACAACCTTACTGATGATGAAAAATCCGCGATCAGAGACCTCTTACTAAACACCCTTGATATACTTCCAGAAAAGATTAGTCAAGATATTATCCGAAAATATGTAAATGAGATCTGCTCAAAACATAACCTAAGACCGAAAAACATCTACGCAATCCTATATAGGATTTGCTTAGGGGAGGAGACAGGACCACCAGCCTATAGATTATACCAAAAAGAATTCACACGAAGAAATCTTGTCAGAGCCGCTGAGATATTGGAGGTGAAGAAGAATTGAAGATCATAGCACTAGGCTCGAAAAATCCCAGTAAAATTAGGGCTGCTGAGATGGCATGCAAACTTATGTTTGATAAATATAAGGTGGTCCCCGTAGAAATTGAGAAAGCACCCATACAGCCTCTATCGGATGAGGAGATGATTGAGGGAGCAATATATAGAGCTGTTAACGCCCTTAAGAAAGTCCCAGAAGCCCACTATGCCTTAGGCCTCGAAGGAGGACTCAAGAAAAATAGATATGGGGTATTTGTAACTGGTTGGGTAGCAGTAACTGACGGCAATATTATAGGATTAGCATCAACAGTATCTGTTCAACTACCAGATTATGTATGGGAGTTAGTGAGTAAGAAAAAGGTTCGAGAGCTCGAAGATATTATGATTAAACTGTCTGGAATTAATAGGATAGGAGATACGATAGGTGCTATAGGATTCATGGCCCTGGAAAAGTATGATAGAGCAGGAGCTTTTAGAGACGCTATCCTATGTGCCTTTGGTCGGATATTCCGTAAGGATATTTTTGAAAAGACTTTACATTAAAACCTCACTTTGGGTCGCCGCTTCTTCCGTTTCCTCAAACTAACCTCTCTCCCAGTTAATTGTCGATAGATTGGAGCTAATTCCAGAAACCTATTTCTTATGGTTATTTCGGTTATCCCACACACTTCTGCGATTTGTCTCTGAGTTATCTTTATTCCAAATGCTTTTGCCACGACATATATAGCCCCACCCACCACCCCCCGCATATCCTTTCCTGTTATAAGGTTCTGTTTTTGGGCTTCTCTGATCAAATTCATTATCTCGTTTCCGAAATCAGAATTTTTGACATTCAATCTCTCTAATACATAATGGAGATAGGTCCATATGTCCATTGCTTTGAGATCTATCTTTATTATATTACGCGCATGCTGTATTACCCTAGATACCTTCTCAGAACTTAGATTCAGTTTCTTCAAAAGGGTCCTATATGATATAGGTATTCCCAACTTCTTCGCAGCCAAATATGTCAGGGCAGCTGCATAGTGTCTAACTTTATTGGAGGGTATTTTTCTTCCAATTTTTATTAGTTTGAGGAAATATTCTCCAGCAAGCCTACGTACTTGTCGTGGTAAGCTAAGCTTTCTTATTATCAGGTCGACTTCGGATAGAAACGTCTCCATAAGTTTTTTGTTTCTGTCTTCGGTTAGCTGATCAAGAAATCCTATTGGCTTATGTATGGATTCTCCATACTCTTGTTGATATACGGGCTCTGCATCTATAGTGATATCTTCCTCAATCACGGTACCACAGTTAGCGCAATATAACATGTCTTTTTCGTCGTCATACAGTATGTTTGTAGACCCGCAATTCGGACATACCAATTTCTTGTTGCTGGTCATTTAAAAAGCCTCTCAATATTTAAAAGTAGCTTGACAATTTATAAAAAAGCTCCTGAGGGCTCCTTGCTTCATAAAATTAACCCAAAAAGAAGAAATAAAAAAGCAATATCGATTTTTCAGAACTACTTCAAATGTTCGTTGAGTAGCTTACCAAGAAGTTTTATTCCCTCACTTATATCTTCTGGAGGAAGAAGTGAGTATGAGAGCCTCATTGTATTTAGGGGGAACTTTATCCGCTCAATCTCATTGTTATCTGGATTATAGTAGTATCCGAGAGATTCAACCGGATAGAACGCTGCTCCTGGCACATAGTTAACATTATTTTTGAGGGCCACGTTTTCGAGAAAGCTTGACGCATTGAAGCCTCTCTTATCGCTCTCATACCAGACAAAGAAACCTCCTTGAGGCTTAGTGTGGAATCCCGGTGGAAAATACTGATTTACGCTCTCAATCATAGTTTTACATCTTCTCTTGTATTCCTCCACGGCTTTTGGAAGCACCTTATCGATCCATTTTTCATAGTACTCTTTAAGAAGAACTTGACTTATCACCGATGTACATAGGTCTTGATAACCCTTAGATTTGATAAATTCATCGACAATAGGTCTAGGCAGAACACAGTAACCTACTCTCAGCACAGCAGCTTCCTTACTAGTAGTTCTGAGGTAAGCTACATATTCATTGTTTTTGTCAAAAGACTTTATTGGTGGGAGTTTTTCACCACCAAAATATATGTCTCTATATGCAGCATCCTCAACAATAAGAATCTTATATTTCACGGCAATCTCATACAGTTGCTTCCTCCTCTTCACAGGTAATGTCGTTCCCTTCGGATTATCAGCATCAGAAATAACGTATATGAAATCTGGAATACGCCTGAATTTCTCGATAGCCTTACCTATTGCCTTCTCAACAAACTCTGGTATTATGCCATGTTCGTCTGTTGGCACAGTGATTATATTTGCTTGGTGCATACCAAGTGGGCCAAGCATACCCAGATATACCGGAGCGGGTGTTATTACAATATCTCCTGGATCTATCAGTATATTGGTTATTGTGAAGAGAGCCTGCTGACTACCCGTAACTATTGTTACAGAATTTATGCGTTCCTTCTCATCTTTAGGCATAGGAACGCCGTCTTTCTCAAGCCTATCTGCAAGAACCTTTCTAAGCGGGTCGAATCCTGCCGTTTTCTCATAGTTAAATATTTCTAGGACGTCCCTCTTTTTGCCCTCTCTAATAAGCCTATATAATTCCTCGCCAACATCTTTAAGTATCTGGGTCCAAGCCTCTAAAGGTAAAACACCAGGTTTTCCGCCAGCGAAATAATATTTAACCTTATATCTGAGAAGCCTCCTAATTTCGCTTTCTGGGATGAGGTGTGTCCATGCAGCAAAACGAAATCCATATTCATGTATCTCCGAAGTAAGTTGATTAGGCGTGTTCATAGAGCTCACCATTCTAAGAATTAAAAAAATCATTATAGAAATACTTACAACTATATACCATCTAGTTAAGCTAACACTTCATTGGATATCAATGACTCTTCTGAGAGTTGGAAGAATTCTAAATAGGGAATTCAGAGAGAACACCTCTATATCACCACTATTTGAAATGCTCACGCCTGTGTCTATCTCAATCTCTATGACAGGCCCCATAAGAAGTGTTATTTCCCTAAGCCTATCCTGTCTCTTTGTAAATTCGTAGAAGCCCTCAACAACATTATCACCCTCCAATATTATTCTTTCTATACCAGAAACTCCCATGACATCACTTCGTGTGAGAAATACGAGACGAGTGAATCTGAGTTTTTCTGAGAGGAGTTTCCTCATGATATATGGTGGGAATTTTTGGAGTGAAAAGCCGGCCTGTATGAGCTCATCAGTTGTGCGACCATTTAGGTTGTTGGTGGTAAACAGCAGTGTATACGATTTTTCCCTATTTCCATATCTCAATATGAGTCCATCTCTGATCCAAGCCAGATTGTTTGATAGCTTTTTGCTTGAGAAAAACCAAGCTTTCGAGACCCCCCCATCTATTTTCCTAACAATCGTAGAAATATCAATATTCACAGCATCTAATATACTTAATATATTCCTCACACTTGCCCTATTAGGCTTTTTAAACAGCCAAAATCTCTGTGGAATTATTCCTCTAAGTTTAGAGAAGAAAAGAATATACCTTCTCACCTTCATGGAGTTTATTTTTTGTTGCAATACTAAATGAATATCTGTTTTTTTAGAGTACTTCGATTTTAACACGTTCTTCAATATAAACTCGACATCCTCCGTAGGTAGCTTCTTTAACAACTTCAGGAACATCTGAATACACCAACAAAGACCACTAGGTTTTTAGGTCTTCACCATAAAATTGGGCTCTAAACCTAAATTTAATATTCCGAATCTCCTCTTTTTGTATGCATCTTGCATCAGACTAATAGCCTTGTCGACTTCAATGATTGGGGATTCAAATTTTGATAGCCATATGGATGATATCATCCTATGAACATCCCCACTTCTCAGACATTGTTCCGATTCCCTCACCAATTTCTTGAGCGCTAGGATTTTATCCGCTATTCTTGGTGAGAATCGCCATAGCGCATATACCATATACTCTTCGAAATCTACCATATCTTTATATCTTGCTAGATATGTTTTTCGTAGAGCATTATCTATCAGACCTGGATCTTCGAGATCGTCCATTGTTTTCTTAAGCTCAAAAATGGTTCTATATGGGCATATCGAACATGAGACTCTTGAGCATCCAGCCAAATAATCTGGATGCACAACATTGCGTTTCTTCACGATATCCACAACATCCATGATTGTGAATAGATATGTTGGTTTTAGCTGCTTCCCTGATATAAACATTTTTCTTCTTGCATACTCCAATAATGAGCTAAAACGTTTGTAGCTCTCAAAAATTCTCTCTGAGCTTACCTCATAATCGAAACTTCGAATTCTTTTTATTTTTCTCATGGGTTTTATCTTAGAATGGTATGTACACCATCGGAAGCCTCTATAGGGTATACCAAAGTACTCTAAAAAATCCTTCATCTTATGTCGTCCTATAGATTCTATGGAGATCTCAATATTAAGTCTTCTTGAGATCACGTCTACGAATCGTAAATTTCTTTCCCCATCTAGAAGTGGGACATGCATATAATATGCTTCTAGGTGGAAATCCACGTATCTCTGAAGCCCTAAGAGCACTATAAGACTTGCGGTTGAATCCTTTCCACCAGAAAACCAGACCACTACTTTTCTGGATTTGATTTTCGAGCCTATGTTCTTAGCTAGAAATTGCAAGTATGACTCAAAATCACTGAATGTTCTTCCAAAAACACTAGGTGTCGCATCGAGGATATAGGGGAGTTCAATATAGCTATCGTTAACGATTATTATTTTATTATTATTGATTCTTTCTCTTATGTCATAACCAATATTGGTTGAGAAAAAATAAATCCTAGACTCATCAGTACTAAGGAGAGTTACGGCATCTACCCCGATGTTAACGAATAATAGATTACCACCCACTTTTGCTGGAAACCATTCCCCTAATTCCCTTCACCGTACTACCCTATTACGTGCCACAAGTTTCTTTATTTTTCTAAATCTTATTCTAAAGTGCTTTTGTAGAAATTCAACAACCCGCTCCCCAACTATATTACTCTCCTCTGGCAGACCAGCAAGTACTCTTGCCAGACGCCTCAGGAAGCCTATGACTAAGAAAAGAAAACGCTTATCCCTAGCTCTTGCTAACACCATAAAGTCTACACCATTACTGTCTGGTACATAGACAACCCATGGTTCGTGCAAAATAATACTACTTTGTCTTCGCTTCTGCTCACTAAGAATCTGAGCAACCAGTTCCATTGCTTTAACAGAGTACTCTTCTGGCCAATCAACCCATATATTTGCAATATCACCATGGACATCCACAACGGAGACGAGACCGCCACCGCTCAGCACAAGTATTCTGTCCATAAACCCCCAGCTCAGCATATCGGCCCAACATGCAGCCCTCTCAGACAAAAGAACAAAAATTGATAAAAATGTGTTGGAACCCCACAGATAGCTCAGTATGTCCAAGGAAATACAGATAAATTCTTCTTTTAAAAGCTCTAATCACATTAGAACATAAATCTTAATATATCAGTGCGGATTTACTGATTAGGACTCTATCCACATCTAGATATCGAAGAAAGAGATCGCTTATTCTTAGAAGGAAAAAGAAGTTGGTTTAAAGGAAAAAGGTTCAAAGCTTTTAGTAACTATACTTAAACTATACTTACTTCCGTCACTAATGTTATTTGCGGGATGCACCACCTAGGGCCCCAAATATTGCAAGAAATACTGCCGATAGCCATCCACATGAAATGTACTCTAGTATCACATCCATTATATTTGTAGCAAGACCCCCTATGTTTCCATATAACACGACTACTATTCCCAAAATCAGGCTAACAATCCATATTAGGACTCCCGCTACGAATCCATAACTAGGGTCGCGGTTCATAGCTCCAGCGATGACTCCAGCAAGTAGATAAGGCATAAGTCCTATCAGGATTAGTATTACATATATATCAGTAGTACCTAGCAAGGTGTATATCGTTCCGCTATATACACCTAGAAGTATAAAGGCGTATGCCGTAAGAATACCAGCTCCACCTAGGAATATATCGAGGCTGTTTGTAGCCATCGCCACGACTATGTTAGGAAAGAAAAGTTGGGTTATTAGAATTGACATTGTGTAGTCATACAGTAGTGAGTATAGATCCCCACCAGTTCCAAGGAAGGGTATCGTACCTAAAGCTAATAGGTATATTAGCATCATCAGGAATCCGACGATAATTGATGAAAGCCTGAAACGCTTTTCTCTCAGCACAAATTCTTTTTCCTTCTTCCTTCTTGGTTTTTCCTCCACTTCAATCTCTATTTTCTCCAGTTCTTCTATCTCTTTTTCAAGTTCCTCTATAGATTCTGGAGATTCATCTTCGCTTCCTATCAACATTTTTCGCACCAACTATGTAGCAATTTAAAACTTTTCATAAATTTTCATAAATTTAGTATATAAGGCATATAGATACGATTATATTCTCATATGGTTTTTAAAGAGGTGGTTAAGCTGGGCATAAGAATAAGCACTGGACTCGTAAGAGCTGCAGGCTATGCTGATAAACTTCGCCGAGTTCTAATAGCCGCCACAAAAGGTAAGGCGCCTCCGGAGGAGGCACTAAAAATAGCATCGTATATCAATCAACATCTATTCAAGATTTTCCGAGAAAATAATGTTGAAAAATCGGACGTTGTTCGTATTTTCTTAAACATAGACATTATCGACGGTAAGATACTCATAGATTGGAATTCGTTATCCATCGAAGTATACAAGCCCTATCAAGAATTTGAGGCAAAGGAAGTCAGTCTGGAACTTCCCGAGGCCCGCGAGGTAACGGAGGAGGAAGTCAAAGCAGCTCTGGAGGAGAAAGAGAGACCCGAGGAGGAAGGAGCTGAGTACATTGAGCATGTAGAGGTGAAAGAAAAGAAGATCCCAGAGAAGAAGGAGGGAATTTTAGAGAAGCTTAAACGGGCATTTAAGAAACTTTTCGGAGAATAATTTCTTTTTCTTAACCATAAACTGCAAGTTATCTTTAGGAGATAGTACTTCTATAGAAAAAGAATTAGGATATAGGAAGTTATAGTGACTTTATGAGAATTCGAATATTAGCTGGTATCCGTCCTCTAAGCGATTATATGCCACTGCTAGGAAATATCGAATTTCACATATAATTAGGCGGGGTGATTAGACTGACTACAAAGAAATTCTACATCACTACACCTATTTATTATCCTAATAGGCCGCCCCATATTGGTAGTGCATACACAACGGTTATCGCAGATATTCTTGCTCGTTACTATGAATCTTTAGGCTACGAAGTTTTCTTTCTTACTGGTACTGATGAGCACGGAATGAAACTTTTTAAGGAGGCGAAGAATAAGGGTATCTCACCAAAGGAGTATGTTGATAGTATGGTTCCATTTTTTAAGCGGGCATGGGAAAGTCTCGATATTAGGTATAGGCGCTTCATTAGGACTACAGATCCTGACCATGAGGAGACTGTTAAGAGAATTGTTATGAGAATCTACGAGAAGGGGGATATCTACAAAGGTGTGTATAGGGGGCTTTATTGTGTTGAATGTGAGCGATATTATACTGCCAAGGATCTCGTTGATGGCAAGTTATGTCCAATACACCTAAAACCTGTTGAGTATCTAGAGATGGAGGTTTATTATTTCCGTCTAAGCAAATATCAAGATGATTTGATTAGACTGTATAAGGAAAATACAAGATTTGTTCTACCGGCGGAAAGAAAACAATACCTTATCAGAAAGATTGAGGAAGAAGGACTAAAAGATGTTGCGATCACCCGGCCAAGATGGTATTTATCATGGGGTATTGAATGTCCTTGGGACTCGGACCACGTCCTTTATGTGTGGGTAGATGCACTACTAAACTACATATCTGGTGTCGGATATATAAATGATAGAGAAAAATTCGAGAAATTTTGGCCTCCAAATGTACAGCTAATCGGAAAAGACATCCTATGGTTTCATGCAGTTATATGGCCCGCCCTACTGATGTCTGCGGGATTTGAATTACCCCAAACAATATTTGCTCATGGATTCCTAACCGTCAATGGTAAGAAGATCAGTAAGTCTCTCGGAACAGACATAGACCCCATCGACCTCGTTAATAAATATGGATCCGATACTATTAGATATTACTTAGCTCGAGCTATACCCTTCGGTGAGGACGGAGACTTCTCAGAAAAGGATCTGGTAAGATATCATAATGATGAGCTTGCCAATGAGATAGGCAATCTAATATACAGGGTTCTAACATTGACAGAGAGATATTTTGGTGGTATTACACCAGAAGCCTCAAGACTTACAGATATCGATAAAGAAATCATAGGTGAACTTAGAAAGCATCTAAATGAATATCATAACTTCATGAAAAATCTTCAAGTCCATCATGCTGTCATGAGAACCATAATGTTTGCTCAGACAATAAATGCTTACTTGAATAAAACCGCACCCTGGTCCTGCTGGAAGAAGGGAGATAAAGACTCCGTTGCGAGAGCCATAAGAAATTCTCTAGACTGGATATATGTATTAACCGCTATGATGTATCCATTTATGCCGAGAACAGCAGATAAAATATCAAAACAATTAGGACTCGACTCAATACCACGACTAAGTGATGTCAGACTCATTGGAAACATTAAACCAGGTCACAAACTTGGGGAGAAAGAGATACTATTCAAGAAGTTGTAGATTGATATGATTTTTCTTATTTTCTTAGCAGAAAGGAATCTAACGTAGGTAGTTCCCTTTCGCTTTTCCCCCTCAAAATTTCTTTCAGTAGCCTAAAATCTTCTTCCAAGAATTTTCTCCATGGAGGCTTATAGAGAGCTGCGGCGGGATGTATTGTTGCGAGAACCATAAATTCTCTTCCACTGAGTCTTACTCTGAATAGTTTTTGCCGAATGCTCAGAATACTTTTAAATTTGACTCCAATATGCGAAAGAATAAACCTAGCAGAGTGCCTTCCGAGACAAACTATGATATCTGGTTGTATTGTCCCGATCTGCTCAATTAGATAAGGTGAACATAACTCTATTTCTTCTTCCGTTGGATCCCTGTTACCAGGAGGCCTACATTTGACAACGTTGGTTATGTAAACTTCTCCCCTAGGGACACCAAGAACATCTTCAATCATTTTGGTCAAAAGTTGACCTGCCGCCCCCACAAACGGTCTTCCCTGGACATCCTCATGATATCCTGGTGCCTCGCCAACAAACATTACTCTAGCATTAGGATTTCCCTCGCCTGGGACAGCATTTCTCCTAGTTTTCCACAGATCACATTTTCTGCATTCTTTTATTCTCCTAGAGATCTCCTCTAGTATCTCGTTTTTGTCTGGATAGCTCAATGTATAGACACCCATAGGTTATTAGGGTATTGCTTATATAATCTGTATTTATGAAAATACTAAGGTAGAAATATATGAGAGAAAAAGCCAATTAAAAAGCTCTTATGATTGAGGTAGTATGATTCGTCGCAAGAAAGATTTCTGGTACATTCGTGAAATAAGACCAAATATGAACAAGGTAAACCTAATAGTAACTATTGTTAAACTAAACGCTGAGCGAACATTCATAAGAGGAGCAAAAAAACATAGGGTCGCTGAATTCTTGGTGGGGGATAGGACTGGAATTATCACTCTAGTTATATGGGATGAGATGATTGATAAAATAAAAGTTGGTGAGACATACTACATAAAAAATCTGAGACCAAAAATGTATATGAATCAGCTTAGAGTCGTTTTTACGAAGTCAACAACGATAGAGCCAGCGCCCTTTAAGATACCTCTAAAAGAAATAAACACAACACCAAAAATATACTGATAGTGACTCATGTATCTGCGTTTCCAAGTCTCAGCACAGCTTTCAGCAATGCTTCTGGTCTTGGGACACCTATTGAAAACACCGACCCGTTGTAGTTCCCATTTACACTTAACACGACTGTAGGCACAGCATTAACATTATATTTATCGGCTATTTCTGGGAATTCATATGCCTCAACTACATCACTAATAACTCGGCCCTTAGATGCGACAGCAACATTGTGGGCGAGTAAAACAGCATGGGGGCATGCTGGGCATGTCGGCGTGACTATAGTTTCTATTTTGACTCTGTTTGCTAGGGATGATAACTCATCTTCGTGATCCTTGAACACATGCCTTCGATTTGACACAAGAGATATTGCTTCAAGGAAGGCCCAACCTTCTTCTCCTAGAGGAGCACCTGTATATCGGATTTCCACTTTTTTTCCTATGAGTATTATTGGTCCCCTGTTAACACCTAAGAGTTCTTTATGAAAATCCTGAAGTTTGTTCACAGTATATTGTATCTTCCCATTACTAACCTCTGCTAATTCTTCGATGAGCTGTTTTACTGTTCCACAAAGCTCGCAGTTGTCGGATTCTAGAAGTACTATTGGAACTTCCCTAATAAGTTCTTTTTCGAATTTGGATTTGATGTATTCCAAATCTTTTGGGCTTAGAACTCCCATCCAAATCCCCTCTCCAACTAATTGCATAATCTATTTTAAGACTGGTCTGGATAACAAATATCATAGTGGTCTTGAAATCTACTCGGAGCTAATATATTTATGTATTTAAAAAAGCAAAGCTTTTCGGCTATATAAGATGAGTGTATATGCTTAAGGTAAGACCTCCTATTCTACAGGTCGCACTAGATTTCATAAGAATTGAAGAAGCCCTTAAAATCGCTGAGAAAGCATTAATTGGCGGGGCCGACTGGCTAGAATGTGGGACACCCCTCATCAAGGCTGAGGGGATGCAGGCGATTCGGATTCTCAGAAGAAACTTTCCAGACATACCAATCGTAGCGGATCTTAAGACTATGGATGTCGGTGCTTTGGAGGCTGAATTAGCATTTAGCGCTGGAGCTAATGTTGTTACTGTTCTCGCAGTAGCTGATAATAAAACAATACTCGATGCTGTAGAAACAGCTAGAAGTTTTGGTGGCTATGTTATGGCTGATCTGATCAACCATCCAGACCCTATCCGTAGAGCAAAGGAATTGGAAACGTTAGGAGTAAATATCGTACTCATGCATCTAGGAATCGACCAGCAAGCATCGAGAAAATTTCCGATAGATAAGATACCGTCCATAAGGAGGGAGATATCTGCTTACTTAGCTGTTGCGGGGGGACTCAATGATAAAATTGCTCGACAAGCGGTCATGAGTGGAGCAGATATCATCATTGTTGGTCGCTATATAACACGCTCAGATAATCCTATTGAGGCAACAAGAAGGATTAAAGACTCTTTAAAAATATAGCTAAGCCTTACCTACATATTCCCTTCTGAATGCATAGCTTACGCAGCAATGGGATTTCATCCAGACGATTTATTGCTTCCTCCCAAAAAACACCTTTAGGCTTTCTATATCGAGTCTTCGTATAAATAATTCTCGTAGGAGTCGCAATTATGTCTATCGGAAAATCATGATCCGTCATAGGTATCTCGTCAACTACCTGTATATCATGAACAGTAGTTGCCGTTACTGTTTTATCATCAACTAAGCCAAACTCGCTCAAAATTCCCCACTCCAAATCTGAATATCCATGGCCTTTTCCTAGACGCCCACCCTTTAAATCCACTGCAACGCATCCAGTAACCTTCATATCAATATACTCTATTCGTTCTGGCTCGATGAGCCTTCCATATTTGAAAGCACCACGTATTGTGACAGCATAGCTATATTCTCGACGAGGAACGAAATTGGGATCCAGAAGAATAAACCCTTCCTTTATTCTCGGAGAAGCCATTACTAATTTCTTGGAATCTAGCAATGCGAAAAATCTTACTTGTTTTTGTGGTGAATCAGGATTTGCAAATATAACCTTCGACTTTCTCCACTCTGGCGTTTTTCTAAGGTTCTCAGCAGCTTTCTCCGCACCAATAAAATTTGGTATCCTACCGAATACTGGCCGTGGAAATCTAGCAATATTCTTTTCCTCTAAAAGTCTCCAAATTTTTTCCCTTATACTCCTTTTTCTTTTCTTCAAATCCAACATGCCCAACCTACAGACTCTTGCAATGACATATTGGAAGGAGACTAGAGATCAGAAGCTTTGTGACGCTACTTTGGCAAGAACCTTTGCTGTTTTAATGTAGTTTTCTATAAGCTCATACTCGTTTGATTTATGTTCAGTCTCACTACATATACTCCAAGCAACCGCAGGAATTCCTAGTCTTCTCAGAATCCCTGCGACTGTCCCGCCGCCTATACCTATAGTTTTCGGCTTTATTCCTAATTCTGTTTCAATTGCCTTTCTTAGTTCTATGACTATCTTCTCAGATGGGCTCGTTACTGATGGTTCCTCGCGTAATATTATTTCCACATCAGCGCTGTATCTTTTAGCAATACCTCTAAAGAACTCTATAACTTCGTCTAGACTATACTCTGGGAGAACCCTACAATCCCAATAGACTATATCGGAGCCTGGTATAATGTTTATCGCATCAACGTTCATTTCTTTTTTAGTAGGCTCAAATGTTGAGTAGGGTGGATCGAAGAGTGGATTCAATTTGTAGAATTTGACATGTAGAGAATCATATAGCTTAAGCATAAGTCTAGCTGATTTTGTGTGTGCGTTATCAGCTCTATGTGGCATTGATGCATGTCCAGAAACACCTTTGGTAGTTACTTTGAGCCATAAAATACCTTTCTCAGCAACCTCAATTAGTTTACCTTCTTTGTTTCCAAAGTCGGGGATTATGGCGGATCCACCATCCTTAAAAACACCTTTTTCTGCAAGATACTTCACACCATATCTGCTCCCTGCTTCTTCATCAGCAACAAAAAGTAGCATGAGTCTTCTTTTTGGATTCAATTTTCCTTCGGAGATCCACTTTAGGATTAGGAGTAATGACATAATTCCCACGCCATTATCACTAACGCCACGCCCAAATACCTTATCTCCTTCTATCCTAAGCTCAAAGGGGTCTCCTACCCAGTTCTTTCCCGCACTTACAGTATCTATGTGAGCGATAAGCCATAAAGGCTCCCCCTCGCCATATTCAACAAGAATATTCGAGCGGATGATACCTCGCTCGTCTTTCACATCGAACCTTCTCGGTTCGAAACCCAGATTTCTAATTAGGTTCTCTAAGTAATCCGCGCGTTCTTTCTCACCTGTTCCACCCGCCAATGGATTCACAGCTTTTCTTTTTATGATCTCAGAGAGAATAGAGACTATCCAGTCCCTTCCCATGGCACCCACCAAGGATATTAAGAAAAACTTCTTTTTGTATTCATAAACCATGAGAAGACAAAAATTTCGATTCTAACTTTTAACTCTACGAAAAATTTAGCAAATAGTTGATAGATCCTCAACATGCAGAAAGAGCAAAAGCAAAGACTTAAAAAAATAAAACTAGAAAATATCCTATATCAACAGGCAATGTAAATATTTCGCTGAGGCCGTGGTGTAGCTTGGCTAGCATGTGGGCCTCGGGCGCCCATGGTCGCGGGTTCAAATCCCGCCGGCCTCACCACTTATCAGCTCCTCATCAAAGATTCTATGTGAGTTATACTAAGAGACTAGTTATAACTTCCATTTCTAAGGTTCAGATTTCATGATTAGAAGTCTAAAGTGCTTTATGGATCAAAGTTTGTCTTATCTATATGTTTGTGTTTTATAGTTCTCGCGTCAATAATTATAAAAGCATATTTTAAGCAGTTTTCTTTATAGTAATATGTATCCGAGAATTTTCCCTTTGATGTTTGAATGTAATCCATTGTTTTTCATAACCTTTAGGTTAGTTCGTGGAGGGACTTGCTAATGCAGAAGAATGAAGAGAAAGAGAAAAAGAAGGAGAAAAAGAAAAAAGACGAAGAGGAAGAAGAATGGAATGATGCTACGGAAGTTTGGTCTGATGAGTTGTAGGTTAGCCTCTAATGATCTTAGAGAAAAGCGCCGGAGTTGTTGTTTTTAGGCGCGAGGATAATCGTGTCCTTTATCTTCTTTTGAAGTATGGTTGGGGGCATTGGGGTTTTATTAAGGGACACATAGAGAAAGGAGAAAGTGAGATAGAAACTGTTAAACGGGAAGCCTATGAGGAGACAGGAATAACGGATCTAAAATTTATCTTTGGGTTTAGAGAGAAAATAGAATATGAGTATTTTCTCAAGGGGGTTAGACGCCATAAAGTCGTTTATTATTATTTGGCTGAGACAACTCAGAAGGATGTAAGATTGTCCTATGAGCATTTAGCTTATGCATGGCTTCCCTACGAACAGGCTCTTAGGCGCATAACATACGATACTGACCGCGAGGTCCTTAAGAAGGCACATAGATACCTAAAGATCATGAGGATTATATAGATCCTTGGTGATATTCGAATTGTTAGATATCGATCTCGCTGGCATAAGACTTAGAAATCCTTTGATGCTTGCTTCAGGAGTTGTTGGGTCGAATCCTTCGATGTATCTTAGGATCTGGCAGAGTGGTATAGGAGGTATCGTAACTAAGACATATACTGTCGAAAGGAGGGAGAGTTATCAGACACCTATTATAACAGCTGTGAGATGTGGCTATCTGAATGCTGTGGGACTAGAAAACCCAGGTAAGGACGATATAAGTCAAACCGTAGAAGCTTTAAAGGCCCAGAGAGTCCCTACTATTGTGAGTATTACTGGTAAAAATCTCAGTGAATTCTTATTGTTAGCTTCAATAGCATATAGTGCTGGAGCGGATGCCGTGGAGCTAAATTTGTCATGTCCACATGTAAGAAACCTTGGCTTAGAAATAGGACTTAATAGAGAACTTGTTATTAAGATTGTGAGAGAAATTAAAAATGATGTCGGTATCAGGGTTTTCCCTAAACTTGGTTACCATCCTTATATTGTGGAAACAGCAAAACTCATTGAGCTTGCGGGGGCAGATGCTGTGGTCATAATGAATACCATACGAGGAATGAAGATAGACATCTGGCTTGAAAAACCCGTTCTATCAAATAAGTACGGGGGACTCTCTGGACCAGCTATACATCCTATAGCTGTAGCATCGGTTTACGAGGCATACGAATATTTGGATATCCCCATAATAGCTTCTGGTGGTGTTTGGAGTTGGGAAGACATAATAGAGTTTATGTTAGCAGGAGCAAGAGCCGTTCAAATAGGAAGCGTATTGGCAGAGAAAAAGTACAATTTCATTAGGGAAACATTAAGAAAAATTGAGGACTTCCTAGTAAGGAATGGATATAGACACATCGAAGAAATCATAGGGCGTGCTCATCAATAACTTTAGCTTCTATTAGCTCATATCCTCCATATTTAAACCAGATAGCACAGGCACCCTCCGATGACACCATGCAGGGACCCAATGGATGTTCTGGAGTACACGCCTTACCAAAATACTTACAGTCAGTCGGTTTTGCTAATCCTAAGGTTATCTCAGCACACCGACATCCTGGCTTCAGATCTATTGAATATTCTATATGAATATCATATTTTTTCCGCGCGTCGAGATAAGAATATTTTTCTTTTAGCCGCCAAACACTATTAGGTACAAGTCCTATGCCTCTCCAGAGACCATCGCCAGAATCAAAAGCTTTAAGCAGATATTCCTTCGCTTTGAGATTCCCTTCCCAAGTTACGACTCTACTATATTCATTTACAAGATGTGGTTTCCCATGATATATCTGCTTTAGTATTTCATAGATAGCAATGACAACATCCAGAGGCTCAAAACCTGCTACAACCAATGGAACCCCGAACTCTTCGGGAACAAAACTCCATGCGGACGCGCCGATTATTGTGGATACATGACCAGGCGCAATTATTCCGCGGAGATTATGTTTACCAGATTCCAGCACATATCTCATTATCGGAACCGTTATTCTATAGCTTACGAGAAGATGAAGATTCCTAGGAATCTTATCATTCACAACATAACTGGCTACCGTAGGAGCTGTTGTTTCAAAACCAACAGCAAAGAACACAAATTCTTTGTTAGATTGTAGGAGTGCCAACTTTAGAGCATCACGAAAACCATATATGACTCGTACATCCCCACCAATAGCTTTTGCCTGTGCAAGGGACATCTTCGTCCCAGGAACTTTATACATATCACCATATGTAAGAAGAACAGCATACTTGGAAATCTCTATCGCCTCATCTATTTCCCGTGCTGGAGTCACGCACACAGGGCATCCAGGCCCCGCAACAAGTTCTACGCCATCTGGCATTAGGGAGCGTATACCATAATATGTTATTGTAAATTCATGAGTTCCACAGAAATTCATAATCTTCAAAGTATCATTTGTCACATCTGTTTCTATTTTCTTCTTTAGTTGATGGATCCTCCTAATGTATTGGCTAACGAGCTCCTTATTTCTATACCTCTGAAGATACCTACGCATCGTTGTTGGGTCCGCGCCCATCGTAGCAAACCAAGATAAATTTACAATCAAAATAGGAAAAGAATGATATCGTGTTTTAACTTAGACTAATTGAAAGTACTAAAAACATTGCTGTAAGGAATTAGAAAGATCGTACTCCTGAAGTAGAAAAGGTGTGTTTCTGGTATAAGCACATTCTTTTAAATATTCAATAGATTTTTGATTTTAAGTTAGAAAAAATTGTTTTAGAATCAGTGATTACTATGGTTAAATTCGAAGCGATCTTTGAGATAAGCATTAAATACCTTCGCCCTCATGATAAGGAAAATGTGGACTTTGAGGAGTTGGCTCTCTTCTCATTAGGGCTAGATGATCTGGGTGTGAGAATTTATAAGTATCTTAAGGAGAAGAGAATCGTGACAATAGAAGAAATTCTATCTACCCTTCAGGTCGATGAAAATGAGATTATTAATAGACTTGACTATATGTATAGCCTTGGCATAATTGATCACTTAGGACGGGGCTATATCTATCGCTACCCTCTTCATGAGGCTATACGCAGAAAAGTAGTTAAACGGATTGAGGAGCTTCTTGAGAGGATTGCTAGGCTAGCTGAGGGAAGAACAAATGAGTGATGAGTTTGAGATTATTGCTGAGTGGGTAATACGTAAGCTGAAAGATATTGATTTATCGTCTGCTGATCTAACTGAGATTATTAGGTGGGTATTATATTCTCTGGGAGTTAAAGATCTGGGAATCGACATCTACCTTTACTTAAGATCTGTTGGAAGAGCAACATCAACAGAGATCGCAGAAAAATTCAAAATAAGCCCTACAACAGCAAGACGATACTTGGAACAATTACATACACTTGGCCTAGTTGATTACATAGGCCGTGAATATCACTTGACACGAAAAAATATTGCTAGCTGCATTAGAGACATTCTAATCCCTAGGATAAAATCTATTCTGGAGGACATAGCTAAGGTTGCTGAAAGTGTGTATAAGGAGGAGAGAATAGAAAAAACAATGCTATCGAAGGAAGATATAGACCGCTTAGTTCTAGCACCTGTTCGACGTGAGATTGATAAGACACTAAGGGAAGCGAAACATGAGGCTCTCAGAGAAATAAAAAAACTATTCTCTACTGCGGGGGAAATCGGCCCAGAGATAATATCTAATACGCTATCTCGCATATTTGATGCTTTATCCGAATCACTTCGCAAGCTAGGGGAGAGAGCATATAACATTGGAATCTTAAAGATAGAACCAACTCCTCAAGTTAGAGGACTCAGCATCGTTGAGACACCAGACCTAATAAAGTATACGGTGTATTCTGATTACCGTCTCCAAGCTCATCAATTGAGATATGCTAAAGAAAAGGGGAAGAGAGTTATTATTCGTGTTTTTGGAACTCTCTACATAGATAAAGACGTGACATCGGATTTGGCGGACATTATTGAGGAGATCTATGTCTATGGTGAGGTTATTGGGCCAAGAGAGATACTTAAATTTCTCTCTGATCGTATTAGAGGGCCAGGAAGCGTTCAATACTACTAAATGTTCATATCTATATACCTAATCTTTAATAATGTGGAAAAATTATTCATTTTTTTGTAGTAAATCTTCGAGAGAATGGATATTTTGTATCTTAATCATGGAGGTTAAATTCAAATGATTATCCACTCTAATTCAGCTATTTAATACTAATAATCCTTAAGGTGACAGGTTTGTCTAATGTTGTTATAGAGACCCATGATTTGTGGAAAACATATATTTCCAAAGAGAGGAAAGGCCTATTTAGAAGCAAAACTAAACGGATTCATGCACTACGAGGAGTCTCATTTAGCGTTTATGAAAATGAGATTTTTGGTCTCTTAGGGCCTAATGGTGCAGGAAAAACTACGTTGATTAAGATCTTGACGACATTGCTTATTCCAGATGGAGGATACGCAAGAGTTCTTGGTTTTGATGTGGTTAGGCATTCTGATGAAGTAAGAAAGCATTTGGGTGTTATGTTGATGGGTGAAAGAGCCTTATACTGGAAGCTTACTGGTAGGGAAAATCTTGAGTTCTTTGGGGCTCTCTATAGGGTTCCTAAGCATGTTCTTCGACAACGTATACAGGAAATCGTTGAGTTTCTGGGTATTCAAGATTTTATAGATCGACTTGTTGAGACATATAGTAGTGGTCAGAAAGTATTGTTGGCTTTTGCTAAGGCACTTATCAACGATGCACCCCTAATCTTCCTTGATGAGCCTACTGTCGCATTAGACCCTGCACGATCCATAGAAATTAGAAGAAAGATCAAGCAGTTAAGAGATGAGGGAAAAACAATCTTCCTAACTACACATATTATGAATGAGGCTGAGGAGCTATGCGATCGGGTTGCGATTATCGATGAGGGGAAAATTGTTGCTATCGGAACTCCAGAAGAGCTCAAGAGAACTCTTAAAGGTATGAGCGCATTAGAGGCTGATCTCTTTGGAAATAATGTTGAGCCTCTGCTAAGACAGATAGAACGATTGGAGGGGGTAAGCAAGGTTGCTATGAGCTATGAGGCCTCTGAAAAGGGAACAATAGCTAGGCTAAGGGTTCTATGTGATTCCCCAAGGGAGATACTGCCATCAGTTGTCGATCTGATCCTTCAGAATGGCTTGAGGATATACTATATTAAGCCCACTGAGCCAACGCTCGAAGACGTATTTCTATATTATACCGGTAAGCTTCTTCGGTGATGTGATTTGGATTTTGAGGCTGTGAAAGCTGTTTTCAAAGCTAGGTACAAGATATATGTTAGATACCCTGGCTGGGCACTTTTAAACATAGTGTTTCCTCTTTTCCTAACAGTGATACCAGTGTTCCTAGCGTTTGGGGTTACTGGCTCTATGGAAACAACTAACTTAATATTTAGTAGGTATGCAAAGACAGAGGATTTTGTGTTCTATGTGCTCTTGGGTTCCACTGTGTGGTCTCTATCCTCGATGATTATGTGGGACTTTGGGATGTGGCTTTACGAAGAGATGGAAATAGGAACTCTTGAGCAGATATTCCTAGCACCAGTCCATACAATAGAACTTCTTCTCGGATCCATTCTATACACTCTGGTAATCTCCCTTATTAACTCTATAGGCGGTGTTTTGATAGCATCAGCACTACTGGGCTACCTACACATAGTACTAAGCCCTAGATTTCTCCTGGCACTCATGATTATACTGCTTGGCTTCATACCACTATTTGGGATGTCACTCTTCTTCGGCGCCATTGTGTTGAGGATAAAAGAACCATGGGCTTTCTTTAATTTCCTAACAGCACTCCTCGTATATATTTCTGGTGTTTTCTATCCTCTAGCTGTGTTACCACCAAGTGTGAGAGTCATAGCTATCCTTTTCCCAGCAGCTATTCAAATCGCAGACGCACGTGCGATAATGCTCGATGTTGAATATGTGTTCAGCCCACTGATAGATACTCTCCTGCTAATATCATACGCTTTAGTATGGCCTCTGTTCGGCCTGATAATGTTTGAAAAAATAAAGTATGAAGCACGAAAAAGAGGTTCCATAGGTGCTTACTGATGGGACTAAAGAAGAATCTAAGAGATCTATGGGTTATTACCAAGTATAATCTGAAGATAGAGACTAGATATCCTATAAGCTATGCTGCAAGTCTACTAAACCTACTATTCTGGTTCCTAGCATTTGCAACACTTATACTGATATTTTCTTCCCCAAACTCCCCCCAAGAATACGCAATTAAGAGCAATATTATAGCATGGGGTATAGCTTCGTACATATTATTCAGTGGTATGATTTCGGAGGTAGGATATGGTATGATAAGGCTTCAGCGAAGAGGAACATTAGAGCAGATATTATTGACGCCTATCGCCTATTGGGTCTTGCCTCTAGGACTTGCCGCATTTGAACTAATAATCTCTATGATTTTTGTCTCAATAACAATTCTTCTTATGGTGATCATCTTCAAAGCACCGATAATAATAGTGAATCCCTTAGGTGGGCTTCTCGGATTAGCATTGTTCTTTATGATGAGTTATGGGTTCTCAATGCTACTGGCAGGAGTCGCCATTAAAGCTAAAAGGTCCAGTTGGGCTCTTGGAAACGCCTTGACGATGCTCTACATGATTTTTTGTGGGACCTTTTATCCATTCTCTACACTTCCCGAACAGATACTAATCGTTTCAAAGTTCATACCGTTGTCCTACGCAGTTGATATTTTCAGAACAACATTAATTGGTATAGACCCTGAGCTTATAAAAGGTGAAGTGGACATATTAGGGTATAGCATCCCAGGTGCTCTGGCAGAATGGATATTCGTAGGCCTACTATCAGTGGCCATATTAGCCCTTGGATATATAGTCTTAATACTAACTATAAAGGATGGGAGGAGAAAGGGGTATCTGGGACAATACTGAGTTTTCCTTTCCACTACATTTGTAGCATATTCGCTCTTTCTTTACCTTACTAATAGGTTTGGGTTTTGTATGAGTTTGTTGTTTTTCAGTTAATTAGTCCTTCTGGTCGGTATGATTGAATAGAAATCTAGCAGTATTATCGCTATTCTCAGCACTAATAACGTTTGCTAGCACACTTTTCTCTACAGTATTTAATATATATCTATGGGATAGAGGATTTAGTCTGTTGGACATAGCTGTTCTAAGCGCCGTATCCACATTTATGTCATTAATATTTTCGAGATTTTTCGGTGTTTTGGCAGACTCTGTGCGGAGAAAACCCTTTATTATCCTTCAAAGTGTGGTTATGAGCTTAGCCTATTTTGGTTTCTACATAGCTTTAGAAATGCCTAATCTTTCAATATTATCCTTGGAGCTTCTATATGCTCTCCTAGGTTTCGCAGGGGCTATAGGCACAGGAGCCTATCTCGCAGCTATGACAACATCACTATCAAGAATAAATACTGGACGCGCAACTGGGATTTACCTAAGTTTCTCCATGTTAGGGGGCGCCTTAGGTAGTTTGCTCTCTGGCTATATCGCTGAGGAAATCAGCATTTATTTGGATTTCATCATAGCAGCGCTTGCTACGTTGATGGGAGGCATAATAATCTATATTTGGTATTACGAGAACGGTAATGGTTTAGCGAAGACATATAAGTATTTACTTAAACAGGCTCTGCGTCAGACTATGCAGAGAAAGCTGAGAGGAGACCGTTCATTGTTAGCTGTATTCATGACAATAGTAGTTGTTATTAGTATTGCAAATTCGATTTACTTCCTGGCCTTCTCAATAAAACTCTACGTCTTGCTGGGCTCCAAAACACTGTTCGGTATTGTTAACTGTCTAAGTAACTTAGTGGGAATAGTTTTTCCATACTTCATCGGAATTCTGGGTGATAGAATTGGGAAGGAAAAACTTCTGATTATTGGGATCTCTACAAGAGACATACTTATGCTTTATCTAGCATTCGCTTGGGACTCTATTGCTGCCGTTGTGTTCTGGGTTCTTCCTTTCTGGCCTCTGATATATATTTCTTTGCTATCCCTTACTACGGAGTATTCTGAGATCGGTGCGGAATCCGAACTTCAAGCGATTAGGAACGTTATTGCGTCTGCATCCTCGACCGTAGGCTATGTTATTGGCGGTTTAATTGCGGATTCTATCAATCTAAACACAAACATATATAATATCTATGCAGTTCTTATTGTCGGAGTATTTTTCTATTTTGTAGCGTCTTTGCTAGGTATTATTTTGCTTAGGAGAAAAAATGGGTCTGCCCTAATATTAGGGCATCTTCCCGCAGAAAAAATCTATTATCCTACTCCTCCGCCCAAGAAGCAGGTTCAATGAAAATTCTTTGTTATTGTATTTCCCTATACTGTAGTTATCCCAGAAAACACATGTGCCTCCAAGTATAAGAGTACCTTTCCCAAAGGAAAGCATAACCATGAGTATAGGGTCGCCACCAAGATTAGACCTTGCTGTGTCCTCGGCTTCGACGATCGCGGATGCCTTCTCATTTAGAATCTTTATTGATGCTGAGCAGGGAAACAAAACCTTTCTCACTCCCCTATTAAAATTAAGGACTCTGCTGGTGACTATCAAGAATTCGTCTCCACCATCATTATTTATCGGGTCATAAACTCTATCGGCTCTTAGCACCAAGCCAAAGTGTTTAGTTAGAGAATTTACTGTGGCCGCTATGCCATCCTCATTAGCGTAATATCCAAGAACAATTACTTTACCTCCTCTATTCAAAAACCTTTGAACAATATCTACATCGCCTCTGCTGAATGGTTTCTCTGGATAATTAATCACTAGCACGTCTGCTTTTTCTTTGAGAATATCACTAAGCTTATCTAACTCAAAAACATCAATATTTCTTCTTTTCAGTTCCCTTTTCAGTATGGAGAAATAGTAGTGATCCTCTATTGTAAATTCTTGGTGAGATATATCCCATGCAATTCTCATACAGCATTCTCACCTCCTATAATACTTTTTGGGTTCAGTTTCCTGAATTCTAAATTTTTCTCTTTGAGAGCTATTAAAGCCATATCTGTTATCCCTGGAGCTATTAGAAAGCCACGGACTTTACAGTTAGAGTTTCTCTGGATTGCGTCTACGTAGAGTGCTAATTGAGCTACATCCTGGACATCGGCCACTCTTCTCTTAAACTCGCAGATAACAATGTTGTTATGTTTGTCACGGCCAAACAAATCTATTATCCCAAATCGGGTCCTATACTCCTTGATTACTGGGACGAATCCTTCCTCAATAAAACTAGGATTTCTCATTACGTAGTCAACCATCTGAGATTCTGATCTAAACATTCTAAATTCCCCACTTCTTGTATTCATTGCAAGAAGAACATATGGACTCTCACAGACAATAATTACGGTTTCTCTAGGCTTGTACCTTCTGCTTCTAATCACAAGTTTTCCTTTTTCCACGAAGCTCGTGAGAATCGATCCTGGGGGCTGCCAATTTATTGGCTCTCTTTTTTCTGGGCCATGCACGAGAAGTGTCCCATCTGGTTTAAGTATTATTATGTGGTCACTTGGCGATAATTCCGATGCTGCTCGTCCTTCGTACTTCACACTAGAAAATGCAAAAATAAGAATAACATAGTGTCTCCAATTCTTCCTTATAAACTCCGCAGCCACCTCCTTGTCTGGCTCCTCCATTATAATATACTTTTCTCTCGGAGTTTCCACTTCTAGGATCTCATCCAGTGTACGCAAGAATCATACACCAGTCCATTTGTTGCCGTATTTCTCGATATGAACTATTTCTTCCAAGGCGAATCTTGGAGGAGGGGAGGGTCTCTCAGCAGGCCTGCCAATGGGTATTATGGCCACTGGACGTATATGCTCAGGGAAACCAATAATTTCCGCTACTTTTCTTTCATCGAAAGCTCCGATCCAACAGGTACCATAACCTAATGCATGTGCCGCCAGCATCAGATTCATTATTGCTGCGGCTGTATCTTGGATACAATACAAAGTTGCGCCTCTAGACCCGTATCTCGACGCCGATCTTTCGATGTTTGCTCCAACAACTAATACTACAGGTGCTTCAGCAATAAATGTTTGATTCAATGCTGCTTTAGCTATAGCCCGCTTTCTCTCCAGATCCTTCACCACCACAAATTCCCATGACTGTCTATTTCCAGCAGATGGCGCCCACCTAGCAGCATCTAGGATTCTCTTCAGGTCAGCATCACTTATCGGATCGGATAGATACCGTCTAACACTTCTACGATTCTTTATAGCTTCGAACACATCCATCAGACTCACCACTCCCGACAGAAAATGCTAGCAATAATATGATTATTATATTTGCTTTATTTTACGCCTCAAAGTTTCTAACCTAGCATTCAAAATAGGTTCTATTTTACTAAGCAATCCTCTTACACTCCTTAGATTCCTAGGAATAACTCTTTCAACAAAAAGCGATGTTAGTGAGGCCGCGTATAGAGCTGCTTTCACAACATTACCCTCACACATGTATTCTGTGGCGAAGGAGACCATGAAGAAATCTCCTGCACC
>JAHKKZ010000049.1 GCA_029856685.1 Candidatus Njordarchaeota archaeon | reverse complement strand
CGCCTATGCTCTCTACGATGAGCATATAGCTAATAAGTATGCTTGGTCTGTAGTTGAGATGGGCATACGAGGAAAGTATAAGCTTTATGTCACTCACACAACGATATTAGAAACGTACAATGTGTTGTTTTGGCAGTATAAGGTTCGCCCCCGAAAAAAACTCCTCGAAAAACTCAAGTTAACACTGCAGAATCTAGATGTAGTACCACCATCGGACAGGGGCATAGATATAGCAATCGCCGAGAATATCCCCTTAGGAGATGGCTACATAATAGCAACAGCCATAGACATGAACATCCCAATAATAATAACCAACGACAAACACATAGCAAAGAAGGCACCAAAATATGGACTGGTGATACAAAACCCGATACCAGAAGACATCCGTAAGCTCATGAGATGACTCCGACAATCCCTCGACAATCATTATTATGGGAAATTATCAGCTGAGATTCTGAAAAATCAGCATCAATCACACATTAGTTCCACATTGTTCCATTTTTTCTAGCGCCCACATACTGCAAGGTACTGTTGATTAACACTAACACTTTCGGAATAACCGCTCTCTTAAGGCTTCTTCCAGATGACTCAATGATATGTTTGTTGAAGCTATTGAAGTGGCTCCAGAACTAAAATTGAAGACACTAGATATACTTCATCTAGTATATGCGAGGAGGGCAAGAGCTAAATTCTTCTTAACTTTAGACAAGGACATCATTAGAAAGCAGCGGGCTATAAATGAAATCATGAACTTGGAGGTTATCCCGAGAGAAACATAGGTTTACCAAACAAATAAGAACGCAAAATAATGGAGGTTAGGTTGGATGTGAAATCCAACAAAGCCATAGAAACTGGGGCAGACTGGAATAGGGACTGAGACAAAAAGAAAGATGTGTTAGTTATATCCAATCTAGGTCTCAGTGATACTGGTTTCGTTCCGAAAGAAGCGGAACAAACTGGAACATGGCTTAGATGCTTTCTAACCAAAAATGAGGCAAGCATTATACTAATAATAATGGCAGGACTGTTTAACCTAAGCCTCCTTTTCGAATATCGAAGCGTAATTAGCGGGAAGGCTTAGATAAGACCTAATTGGCAACACTAAGCGAAACAGAAATAGAAAGGCGACAATTTTTGATCAGCAACTTTTTATGGTTTTGGATATACTATATTTTAGATTGATGAGCATTAAGTCTGGGTATTAGGATTATTTTGGTGAACTATTTGAGTGGTCTAGTCGTTAGGAAATATAGGAGAGAGGAGAGCCTGTGCATGAATTGTGGTGTATGTGTCTCTATTGTTAAATGTCCTGGGGATGGGATTTGTGTTGGTTGCTCTTCATGCTACTTAGCATGTCCCTATAATGCTATAGTCCCTGAGAAAACCACGATTTCTGAGGGGGAAGTCCCAATATGGATAGATGATGAAAAAGTTTTTGTACCGAAAGGGATAACCCTTAGAATAGCTCTAGAAATCCTTGGCTATGAATTCGTTAGGTTTCCTTCCGACATAGGTCCAAGGAGGATCTATGCTCCATGTGAGACTGGTGGATGCTATGCTTGTGCTGTGTTGGTGGATGGTGTTTTGATGCCTCTTTGCCATACAGCTGTTAGGGAGGGTATGCGGATAAGTTTTGATGTTTCTGATGTCGAGCCTATGCGGATAGTTGAGGGATTTATTCCACATACGGTAGGAGGCGTTGGGACACCTTGGTGGATAAAGGGAGAGGGATATATTGAGGTGGCATGTTTCTCCGCTGGGTGCAATCTCAGATGTCCAACATGCCAAAATTTTATGGTGACATATAATAGTAAACTCCCTCCGATGACCCCTAAAAAGGCAGCTTCCCTTCTCACTAGAGCTAGAAGAAGGTATGGTGTTGATAGATTAGCTATAAGCGGGGGAGAACCAACACTTAATAGGAGATGGCTCGTCGAATTCTTCAGGGAACTCAAAAAACTGAATTCTGATCCCAAAGCCAGACTGCATTTGGATACTAATGCGACTCTACTCACGAGGGACTATATAGATGAACTCGTAGAAGTTGGGGTTACAGATATAGGTCCAGATTTGAAGGCATATACATTGGAGACATTCAAGAGAATAACAGGAATAACTGATGATTCTCTGGCCAAAAAGTATATGGAGACAGCATGGGGTGCTGTCAGATATATGGTCGATAAGTATTATCCAGATAGACTGTTCGTTGGTATCGGGATACCCTATAATAAGGCTTTTTATCCGGACCTAGAGGAGCTAATAAGATTTGGGGAAGCAATAGCAAGGATAGACCCAGAAATACAGGTATGTGTTTTGGACTATAGACCAGAGTTTAGGGCTCATAATCTGGTGAGGCCAACAGTTGAGGAAATGCTGAGAATAAAGAAAATACTTAACGATATAGGATTGAAAACGGTGATTGTACAGACATATCTAGGCCACCTAGGCCCATAAGTGAAACTATACCATTAAGATAAAGAGTCTACCGACCAGACAAACTAAGGAGAAGCTGATTTTTTATAGGCAAGTCTTGAGCTCGGCTACCACCTAACATGTTTCTGAGCACCAATCTGCTCCTGATAAACCGCTGAACTCTGGATCTGCTATGGAAAATACTATTCACTTTTATGGCGAATTATATAGTCATAAGAGGGGTTCTACAAACTTTCGACTCTCATGGTGTTCCATTTTGACAGAGAGTGGTGCTGAGAGGCTCATCGTTGGAGGAAGCTTTCAGGTAATTGGAAACGCCTTGGGAGGGATCTTGTGGTGGACCTTAGCTATACTATTATCGAGACCAGATATTGGAATAGGGCCTGCTGGATATGGGGTGTATGGCGTTGTTGTATCCTTCGTATCTTTTCTGAATCTTTTTACTGCTGGGGTATTTGTGGCTTTTTCTAGAGCCTTGCAGGAACGTAGGGATCTTGGAGGTAAATTATCTGTAGTATGGGCTTTCCTTATTGTTTCTCTTATTTCTATTGTACTTGCTGTTCTGGTTGGTTTGCTGATACTATATGCGATGTTCGATTCTGGGTATATACGGGATATGCTAATGATTTCGTTGGTGGCTATATCTATACTTGGTATGACCAATTTTCTCCGCGGGTTACTAAATGGCTTCTACAAATATGAAATTCTCAGCGGATCCGCTGTGATGTATGCCGGGGGAAGCCTCATATTTGCGCTCTTCCTACTTTACTACTTAGATATAAGGAGCATGCTTATAAACATATACTCTGCATATCTCCCGCTGATACAGATATTTGGATCCTCCATCTGCTTTCTCTACCTTCTCGTATGGTCATTGGTAAAGACCCCGATAAGGCTGAGGGGCCTGTCGGATCCCTCGATTATCGATATTAGGGATGCGTTGAGAAGGACTCTGTGGTGTACTCTTCCCCTAATAATCCCGCTGAACGCATATGGAATGCTCTCCTACATATTTCTATCATCATATGGTGTGGCCAAGGAGTATCTGGGAATAATGAATGTGATCTTGGGCTACACAGCAACGATGTTTCTTGTAGCAACATTTGCCAATCCCTCTGTTCCAGAAGTAGGAAGGGCCTATGAGAATAACGATGATCTTCTGATGGTAAAACAAGTTGAGGGTGCTATTAAATATTCGATGCTGCTCATGGGGCTTCTCGTGGTAGTGTATATCTCGGCATCTCAGCCCCTACTATACGTTTTCCACACAAAGGTTTATGCTGCAGGAAGGATCCCATTCATCGTTGGGATTATATCAACTGGTGCTTTCGCGATAGAATATGTTGGCATGATGATAGCCATAGGTATGAAGAAGGAGAGGCTCTGTGGAGTGTTAGCATTACTAACGTTTTGTGCTCCGCTGATGATCCTCTCTATGGCCTTGATGCTTGGGCTGAAAATACCCAGTTTGAGCCCCGGGATAAGCCAAATAACACTTCCCTTTTTAATCTCGATACTCACCACAATCCCAGCGGTCTGCTACATCTTCAGCATCATTAAGAAGACCATAGGCGGTTTCCCAACGCACGCAGTTATAAAATCAGTAATAGCGACTGTGATAACAATCCTCATAACCCAAGAGATATGCCCTTTGGTGTGGCCGACAATAGATATAGTGCAACTCCTAATATCCATAATTACCGCTAGCACTACATATTTAGTATTGTTATACGGTCTAAAATATTTTAATAGACAGGATAAACTATTATTTCGGTCACTACTAGACCATTTCAGAGCCCTATTTTCTTATGGAATTCACAGCGAATAGTGACTACTCCTCAAAAACCGTTGGAATACCTAGAACGAGTATGCATTAAGGATATAAATATTGCTCCTCTATAATTAAAGAAATTTGTGTAAAATTCATTCCTAAATATCATTATAGTGCTATATAATTATGATGAATATAATATTATAGAGGCGATTTACCTGGGTAGGAAGACCCCTATCACGATCACAGTTGAGACTAAAAAACTGCTAGATAAAGCGAAGAAGATCTTTGGAGGGAGAACCTATAATGATACGATACATATCATACTGAACAAAGTACTTAGTATTCCTGAGAGCATGTTTGGGATCGACAGGAATAGGATTAGTGAGTTTAGGGAAGAGGATAGATTATTTAGGGATGAGGAGTGATAATAGCGGATTCGTGGATCTGGATAGAATACTTTCGTGGAACAGACTATGGAGAATCCTGGATAAATATCTGAAGAAATCCCAGGTTGCGACTCCAAATATAGTCCTACTAAAGATCGCTGGAAAATATATCAGAGAAAGACTACCCAAGGGATCGTGCTGGAGCTAGACTACTATTTATTGCCACTAAATCTGAAATTGTTGAGTTTGACCATGAACTAGTAGTTAGTGCTGCTGAATGCTTGCTAGAACTACGTGCACATGCAGGAAGTTGGGTCCAAAGAAAAAACCAGGGATAGCTGATGGGTTAATACTCACACTAGCACGCAGATTAGGCATGAAAATACTAACGGGGATAAACATTTTAAGGGCTTGCCAGAAGCAATCTATGTAAAAGAATAGATTGGTGAAGATACAAAATCATTTGAATCTTGTCCTTCTGGGTTATTGTCGCTATTTGATTATTTGCAGTACTCTTCGATGGCTTGAGCTGTCTGATGTACTACTTTTCTTAGGTAGGCTTTCTCTATCGTCTTCGGCGCGTAGCCTACAAGCAAGACATTCTTTGTTGCGGATGTCACCATTGTATGTATGCTATCACGATATACTGTTGCTGAGAAGATAAGCCCCCTAGAATCAACGAGTATTGGGAATCCCTCAGATAGTTCGAGTTCTCTTCCTCCTATTGTCATAATTTTTTCTCCAGGTTTTGCAGGTCTCAAAATTATTGGGGGTTCTATGTGGTCTAGGTCGAATACACTCATAACTATGCAGTAGTACGCTGAGAAAGCGTTCATTATGTCGACAACGTTGTTTATTTTTGGTAGGCCCCTACCGCTAAGTATTCTTCTTATCAGCGCCTCGCAGGAGGGTCTCTCCTTTGTTGGGTCTATTCCGAGACTCCACATAAACTCCCTATATGCATGGATATACTCGTTTCTTGTCAGTATTTTCAAGGAGTATTGCCTCTTAACCATATTGATAAGTTCCCAGACAACTACTGGTGTTGTCCTCACCACCTTAACATCCTCAATCTTTGTGGCCTCAACAATGAGGTAGGGATACTTATTTGCTATTATTCTCATACTCAAAACCTTACCTAGAACATTATGGTGGCACGGTAATGAAGACTATGATTCATACTAGGCCAATATCACTACATAATATATCCTATAAAATTACTTCTTTTCCTTAATTCATATCTCATATAAAAAAGACACTTAGCCAAGCAATATGTATATGTTATCCCCAACACTATTTCTTATACATCATTATCCACTGTGCCTATAAAATAGGTGGTGCTTTTCTGGGACTAAATGATTGATGCCTCAGCCTAGCTGACTTTCGATTAGTCTATAGTCCTCCTCTGGTATCTGTCTCATTGCTTTCCCCATCAAGTAGCCAGTCCACGCCTGCTTATTCTTGATAAATTTTAGCTTTGGTATAAGCGGCTTGAATTCTATTTCCCCAAGTTTTATTGGTTTAACCCTTATCCGCCAGGGATACAGACCACCACTAAATATTTGTTTTTCATCCCTATATGGTTCACCCTCAGCCTCATATATCCCTACAATCATAGGAGGATACTTCTCCCCGCCCCTGAGCTTCTGCTTCACATAGAAAACTAATTTGTCTCCTGGTCGGACCCGCCTAAGCGTTTTCAGATGCCTATCTGATACACCCCAAACATTATGCTTCCTAACTATCTCCCAATTCTCACGAGTTGTTATGCATAGCCAATACATGATTATCACCACATAAATATTATAAGAAGAAAACAAAAATAAATAATATGAGATGAGTCATATTACAGAATTATTTTTCTGAGTTACCTATTCCGTGACTCAGAACTATCATCTACCACTATTTTGTATAGACCTCTTAAAGAGAGTGATAACCAAAACAAGAACGAAATCAAATGCTTCTCGCGCCAATATTCTAGTCTTTTCGAGGTATATCCTATATTTCATTAACCTCATCTATATGCATTATTATTGGTAGTTCCAGACCCTTCTCCCTTCCAAAGCCTCTCACAGCCTCCACAATCCTATTCACAAAGTCTCGGTTCTTACCTCTGACAACCACATGGGCGGCCAGAATATCATCGAAACTATCGATGCAAACAATGAGATCTCCAAAACTCCCGAATAATTTCTAGGAGAGATCTATGATTACGTCGTCAAAGGTCCCGAACCTCTTTCTCAGTAGTAAGCTAATAGGCGTAAAACACATCAACATATTGATTTTACTCTGCCACATTTTTAAGATTCGATAAAACAAAAAATATAGTTCGTGGCATAAGGATTTATAAAAAGAAATTCTATTTTCTTCTTACTTTCCTAGTGACAAATAACACCATAATAATTACTGCCAATATCGTCATCAGGGAGATTACTAGGCCAATATTTACAAATTCTTCAGGTTTTTTGGTAACTGTGTAGGAATATTCATCACTTACAGACCAATTGTCTAGGCTGTCACAGGCATATATCTTAAAGACAACCACCGTTCCAGCTGGAAGCGCAGGTATCTGTCCTTCGTACAGCCCAGTTTCTGAGTTGTAGTACATAGTTACATTAATCCAGATGCTCCCATTATAGTAGCTTAATATAGCATTCTTGACGCCTAAGGGATCCGTAATATTTGCTGAAACTAATACTATGTCTTTGGATGTTGGCTTCTGGGGTTCCCAGCTAACATTCTTGATTTCGGGTCCCTCACGATCTACTACCATATAGCTTTGCTCCTCACTCATGCGGCTGTTTCCGTAGATGTCCTCTGCAAATACTTTATATCTAACTATGGTTCCTGATGTTTGAGGCGGAATAATAGCATAATATAGGTGTGTGCATTCATCATAATTCATCTCAACAGATATCCACGATGAGCCAGTAGAATACATCAATGTGACATTGGAAATAGGGCTCCAATCGGAAACTATGACGTAGACGATAGTTTCATTTCCCTCAAGCACATCTATGGGGCTTCTGCGGACAAGAGCTATGTGTGGTGAGGAACTATCATTCTTATTCCAATTACCCCACATATCCGTAACATACAGATTTAGAACAGCCTTTCTTAACCATGTTGCATTAACCACACTCGATTCGAACGACCCAGAGAACGTATTGGTAGGATCTTCGGGTCCTAATAATTCACCGTATGGTGGTGCGGGATATCCTAGCCATGGAAATTCTAGTTCTTCATAGGGAGGATCTAGTTGTCTCAGATAAGGCCCAACGAAGTGATAGCATCCAAAATCCCTCATTGTATCCTTCGTGTTGCCTCCACCTAATAGGCTATCATCTGTAACTAAGTAATCGAACTTTATTCTGTAGTGTGTGCTGTTGACCCAAATCCTCTGGTAGTTCCTTATCGCTATTAATGGTCCATCAACATCATCTATTATTGGCACACTCACAGGATTGTCTAGTGGGTAATAATCGTACCACCCAGGACAGATTTCATATGGTATTGTGCTTTTATCCCAGTCGTCCCAGTAATTTCCAACGGGTGGATCGTGAAATCCATATATTACCTGTGAAATGTTTAGATAGAAGAGACCTGAGCCCAACCATCCATGGCCTCCTCCTGGACCTACTATTGCGTGTTTGGTGTTTTTAATGAAATTATTTTCATATATTATGCCCACTGTTAGGTTCACGTACAGCCCAATACTGTTGTATGAGATTTCATTTTTCTGGATTCTCATATAGCCATTGAAATAGTTCCCACCGAAGTCCATATATATGCCATATGTGTTGTTTCTAATGTAGTTCCCTATTATTCTTGTGTCGGCAGTAGGGTTCTCGAGGTGGTTCCAGTGTAGTACGCCTTGGTAGATGCATTTATATATTAGTATCCCAGCGAAAGAGTGATTGTAGATTTTGTTGTTTAGTATAGTGTTTACGGGACATTCCTCTAGGTAGATTCCGTAGCGTGCTGAGTGTATCGTAGAGTTGTAGACTTTCAATGTACTTGTCTCCCAGAAGAAGATGTTGTTTCCCTCTGAGTTGCTGATTTCACAGTTCTTAATTGTGACGAAATTGCATCCAATCACAATTATGTTGTCGTATGTGTTCATAGATATTTTGCAATCAGATATAACTATTTTTGCTGCGCCCCTACTCGGAATCCTCCTACGCTTCCACATCCGTATCATTTTTCTTAGTCTCACACCCGGATCGTAGATATCGGGGGATTCTACGCATACTCCGACATTGTTGTAGATAACTGTGTTGTTAAAGAAGTCTACATAGGACGAATTAACTATCGCTACGCCAACATTATTATTGGATATTATGTTGTTTCCTATAATTGAGTGATCAGCGTTGAATAGGAGGATGCCAAACTCATAATTATCATGTATTATGCTGTCCAATATCACCGCATCTTTTGTCTCAATACATAGGCCTCCCCAGTCTAGTGGGCCGAAAAGTCCAGCACCAGATATCTCCGAGTTCTGAATAACTATTTTTGATCCCGCCCTAGCCACTATAAAATATGACCCTGCTTCCTTCCTAATCACAGAGTTTAGTAGGATTAGAGACCCGCCTGGTAGTACCTCAATTTTTATGGGTTTAACACTCCCCCTTATAACTATCTCGGAATCATAGAAAACTAGTTGTGATTTCACTATCAGGCTTCTGTCCAGGGCCAGTGTTTCTCCCCGATAGACCTGTGGTTCATCAATAATCATCGGCTCATTATATTCGAAGTGTGGTCTAACCTCTACTACAGTTAGAATTGAAAGCTTAGGAATAGTGATTGATACGACATCATCAGAAATGCTATATGGTACCTCGAATCCCTCTGGGTAATCTTCGCTGTAGATCCATATAGATAACTCCCTGTTCTTTAACTGTTCTGGTAGCTTGAAGTGGAAGTCAATGTTATATGCTCTGATGACTTTGTCCTTTTCGAAGTCATAATTGAAATTGATTATGTCAAATATTAGTGAGTTTGTTTCTTCGTTAAAGAACCTATAGATGTGTGCTTTCTCAAATAACTTGTCACTCCAGGTCTCTGGAGGTATGTATTCATCTATCTTGTTTCTGAATGTATTCAGAATATTCTCTGCTGTTGGGTCATGGTTCGTTCTTAATACCAGATATTGCCTAGGTGAAACTTCGCTTGTTAGTATGGAAATTATTAATCCGTTTCCGACTTGATGGACATTCCCATCAAAGTAGTTTGAGAAGTCCCTATCTACTGGTCCCCCATATTCATTATACTTAGCTATTTCACCGATACCTATGATTATTCCACCGTTTTGTACGTATTGTTCTAGCAGTTCTACTTGATCGTCCGTGAGGCAGCATGCTTCGGGCAACACGATTGCTTTGTATTTTAGGAGCGTAGATAGAGATGGAGTAATATTTACCAATATGTTGTCGCCGAATACGATTATGTCGAAGGTTCTGTGTGAGTCGGCTAGTAGGTAGTAGGTTCCCTCGTAGCTGTCAAAGTTACCCTCCTCGAGAGCCGACTGCATACCCAGTTTTTCTAGGTTCATAGCTGTCGCTACAGGATATACCAATGCTAATTCGCCAAATAAGCTTTGACTGAAAAGATGTGGATTTTCCTGGACTAACCTAATAAACTGGGCGAAGTGTGTCTTGTTCACACATACGCCGCTGTCTTCGACATCGGG
>JAHKKZ010000048.1 GCA_029856685.1 Candidatus Njordarchaeota archaeon | reverse complement strand
TTTTTTGGTGTTCCTCCAACTCAGGCATTGACACTTGCTATTATCTTTCATTTACCGACAGCTTTTGCTTCAATACTTTATTATCGTGATGAATATTTAGGGGCTCTAAGGGACATAGCGAAGCTTGGCATGTCATATAGGCTTCGTCTGATAATATTAGCCACATTTATCTCTGGGCTTTTCGCAGTTCCCCTGTATATTCTACTTAAGATAGTATTCGCCACCTTTGAGCAGAGCATTCATCGTGCCTCGATTTTGACTGTTGCTCTTATAGGCTTTTTCATGTTTCTCGCAGGCATACTTATTAGTAAGCAAAGAAGGTTTGGCATACGCATCCTCACAGAGCTCAATATTAGAGACAGCATATTTATAGGAGCTATTCAAGGATTCGCAATATTACCTGGCATAACTAGATCTGGCATAACATTAGCTGCTTTTCTTTATCGGAAATTCGATCGTGTTGAGAGTTTGAAAGGAACATTTATTTTAGCCGGACCAATATCCTTGCTTGCATTCATATTCATAGTGGTTTCTGAGGACATAGCTCTGTTAAACCCATTCTCATTAGAATTTATCTTGGCGATTGCTCTCTGCTTTATCGTCTCCCTAGGTACCATGAGGGCTCTAATTAAGCTCGCTGGAAGATTAGATTACCCAGCTTTTCTCAGAATCTTTGGATTAATCATGTTGATGTTGTCCCTGATGAGCTATTATATTCTAAGTTTTTATTAATTAACAGTTCTAGTTTTAGCAGCATATCGATGATATTATCGTAGCTTTTTATATATGGTCAATTCCAAATTAGTTAGACAAGCATTGGGTGTTTTATTTATGATTGGTAGGAGGAGGAAACGCATAGATCTAATCCAGCACTTTAAAAAACTTATTCTAAAGGATCTCAAACCATTACTTAACCTCATTTCCCAAGAAGTAACAACTTTGAATACTTTTTCCTACGCTTTTCCATATATGCTGAGTTTTAGCATCAGTTCGGCAATCAACAAAATTGAGCTTCTCCGTAGATTAGAGGATCCAAGCCGCGTGGAGAAGAACGTGGTTTCTTCTGTCCTTCAAATAATAGAGGAGATGAGAGAATATATCGTGAGTTCTGAAGCCCCTATCGGGCTTAAGGCTAAGAGTTTATCTGTGATCGCTACGGCAAAATTGGTTTTTGACAAGTATAATGATGCCATCGTACTCATGAAGAAAATACAAAAATTAATTAACGCGATACGAAATCCCCTCACTAGAAGCAATGTTATACGGGATGTGCTCTATAATCTAGGCTCGATTAATAGACTCGTAAGGCGAGATTCCATAGCAATACCAGATGAAATATTAAATCGCTTAACTGGGATACTCGCCGAGGTCATTAAGAGGAATATATCAGAAGCTGACATAATTGACGATCCATTTATCCGTGGCAGAATATATACTAACCTAGGCTTTGGCGCTAGAATGTTCCATATCGTAATAAACCGTGGAACCATCGCAGAATGGTTTGATATAAACCAAGCACAGAGATTAGCCTTGGATGGTCTGAGCGAAGCTGAAAAAACCCGTGATTGGTATGAAAAATCTTTTTTGCTTGCCGACTCAGCCATGGTTCTCGCAATATCTGGGGAGGATACTGTAGGTCTAGCAAATGAGAAATTTAATGAAGCCGCAGAAATAGCTTTCAAACATATCTCTGATGACCCATCTAGAGCAGCATATCTCATTGGTAGGATAGCCCATGATAAGGCCTATACACGTTTCTATATGGACAGTGAAAAATTCTTTTATGAGAGCATAGTACTACTCATCGAAACGCTAGGCATAGAAGCTGGTATGTCTACCATTAAGAAGATACTTAAACTTGCCATAAAGACACGTTACTATTATATTGTATATGAGACCATGCGGGATTGGCTTCTTCCACTTATAGACCAGATCCGTAGTATATCTCAGAGAGCTCGGCTTTTGGCAATTAGCAGTCATTTAGTATTGCCACTTTCGATGAATTGGGCTATTAGTCTTGCCCGTGAATCATTATCTATGGTTAGAAACGTCATTGAGAACGAGTCCCTATCTATCTATTATGACTACATCCCACTAGGAAGACCTCTTCTCTATGCTAGTGAGATTCTCGAATATATTCCAGCACTTTCAAACGCGGCTTATATTCTTCCCGTGGAATCCAAGAAGATCCTATCTGGCGTGACTACGATTCTTGAGAGCCTACTTAGGATACATTTGAAGAGCATTAAACGACGGATGAGCATCGACATAGGCAAGAGCATGGTGACATTTAGTAAGAAACTAGGAAACTCGCTGGTAGCACTTAAATCTATACCCGCCTTCTATACAATTCTAAACGATATTGCACATAGATTCTTCCATGATCTCGATAATATATTGAGTGCAAAATATGGTGAAAAGCAAATCCGTAGCCTTATACCCTACTCGTATTTCGCATATGGAATTGCTCAGGGTGACATTCATAGGGCTAGCAATATTGTTAGGAAGATTATCGAGAGAATGTTCGTTTATGATAAAACAATGTGGCGTTTCAAAAATGAGACGTTACCAGAAACCCTAACAAAAGACCGCTACTTAGTCGAGATTCTTGGTGAAATCCTCGGAGTAATAGTCGAAATAGGCTTCAGAGCTAGCAACACCTTGAGAGATACGATAACGAGAATAATTATTGACCTAAGCGAGCATATCGAATCGAAGATATATACGCGTCTTCTTGTGAGCATTCTTGAAAGAATAAAGAATAGGATAGTAGCTAAGAGGCTTCTCGTGAATACAATTAATGTTTTGCTAGACGAGAAAAAGATACGAAGGAAGGATCTTCCAAATAAATTCTTCAGAGTAATCAAAAACATCGATTCAGCTCTCGCTAAGACTATCGTTGAAGAGATAGCCTAATCTTTCCTAATCCTATTTATAAATGTCTTGAGAGCTGCCTCAGCTTTCTTTAAATCTTCGGCTATCGCAACAACCCGCATCCTTTTCTGGCCGTACCCAATAGGATAAGTTTTTATACTCACATCTGGATACTCTCTCCTAATCTCCGATAGAATCTTAGCTAGTGCACTTTCGTCTTCGACATCAATGTAATCCTCAACGACCGCTACTTTTTTTCTAGTTCTTATCCTAGGAACTATTTTCTCAAACAGATACATCGCCTCAGATGGAACACCTGGAAGAGCGATTATTGTTGCTAAGTCTGTATCCAATATTATTGCTGGTGCGACACCCACATCGTTGTAAATAACATCAGCTCCTTCTGGGGTCTTGGCCATCTTTTTCCTAGCCTCATTGATCTGAGGAGAATCCACAAGACCAAGTCTATAGAGCTCATCGTATCTCTTTCTAATAAATTCAAGAGCTTTCGAATTGAGTATCAGTTCCCTACCAGTAGCTTTGCATATAGCTTCCGTGGTCACATCGCCAGGAGTAGGGCCTAGCCCCCCAGTAGTGAATATAAAATCTACCTTATCGTTTATCGCATCAATTATGGTTTTCGAGATCACATCTATGTCGTCTGGAACACAGACTATCTTTTTAACCTGAACACCAAGACTTGTCAGACGCTTCGCAAGCCAATATGCGTTCCAGTTTAATATCCTACCAACGAGTATTTCGTCGCCAATAGTTATGATCCAGGCACTCATGTTCTAAGCCCTTGAGACACTCTCCATGAACTTTGCTATAAGCCTCAATGCATTCTCGATATCGGATATATCGGCAACAGCAAGACTTGAATGAATATATCTAGCCGGAATGCTTATCGTCGTGCTGGGAATTCCCCATGCCGAGTATCTATACATCGCTGCGTCTGTTCCTCCCACCATTCTTCCTTTGAACTGATATGGGATATTATTGGCTTTTGCGATCTCCACAAGTTTTCTCACTAGAGAGGGACTCGATATTGTAGCTCTATCAGCAATTGTTATTGCTGGGCCTTTCCCCAAGCAGGTAGATGTTTCGTGTTCGGGGGTTCCGGGAGTATCTGCGGCTGCTGTGCTTTCCAGAGCTAATGCATAATCAGCTTTTAGTTTGTAGGCTACGACTTTTGCTCCTCTTAATCCTACCTCCTCCTGTGTGCTGAAGACACCTATGATATTTATCGGTACTTTGTCTGCCGTTCTTAGAATTTCGATTATAAGGTATGTTCCAAGCCTATCATCAAAAGCTTTTCCTAGAATTCTATTTCCTTGTCTAGTAAATTTCGTGTCGAAGGTCGCGGGGGCACCTTCCTCTATGCCCATTTCTAATGCTTCCTCTTGGGAAGCAGCACCAATGTCAATAAAAAGGGATCTATATGGAATTGTTTTTTCCCTTTCCTCTCTTCTGAGTAGATGGGGAGCCTTGGCCCCAATAATGCCGCGTATGAAGCCCTTGTTGCCTCTAATGATGATACGTTGGGAAGGGAGTATTCTTTCATCGATACCTCCTATTATTTCGAATCTCAGAAATCCATTCTTATCTATGTGCGTTATTAGGAATCCTACCTCATCGATGTGCGCATCCAATATTATTGTTGGTTTGTCCTCATCCTCTATCTTCCTTGCGATAATGTTCCCTACGCCATCAACTTCATAAGGTATTCCCATCCTTGAGAGCTCCTCTGTGACTATTCTTCTCACATCATCTTCGAACCCACTAGGTCCAAATGCCTCACTCAGTGTTTTTATAAGGTTTATGTCTATTGACAAGAGAATCACCTAGCTCCTACCTTCAATAAGTTCCTGTAGCTTTTTGACGATCTCTTCAAGAGTTTCAACTCTTTCTCTGAGATCCTCAATCTCATCTGATAACTCCTCGAGCCTATCCAATATTTTTTCCAAACTTTCCTCAGACATAGCGACATCACCCATGAGAAAATCTGGTACTCCCTAGAATTTTTAGCTAATTCTTGATTATGAATAACATTTCCTATGTGCAAATATATTCGATAAACTAAGCATATTAGCCTAGGAAATAATTTCGTGGTGATTCGTTTTGAATAGCTTGTTCCAATTCGCTAAGAACATATTGCTCGACTTAATAAGATTTTACTCAGTTTCTGGGGAGGAACTATCTATTTCCATGTTTATCTACGATATGCTTATTGAGATGGGTTTACCAGTTAAGAGAGAACTCGTCTCCCGTGGTGTATACAACATTATTGTTAATGATAGCTCCTCACCCACCCTAGTTATTGCTTCCCATATAGATACCGTCAAGATTTTTTCATTACCTAAAACCGAGGATAGGTATATCTATGGGACTGGTTCTGTTGATGCTAAAGCTTCTGTCGCTGCTATGCTACTGGCTTTGAGAAATTTAAAAAAGTTGCCAGATGACGTATCATTCGCATTTCTTTCTGACGAGGAAGATAAAGGTAGCGGCTCTGAGCACTACTTGATGAAGAGAAAACCTAGATATGCATTGATCATGGAGCCAACCGAGCTAAAAGTTTGTTTTGCTGGGTATGGTGCCCTAGAAGGAACGATGCTTGTCAAAGGAAAGCGCATGCACCCCTCCATATCATATACGTATCCAGATGCTAATGCGATAATGCGAAGCATAGATATTCTACAGAAGCTAAGAAAGATCTTTGAGGAAAAACACATGCCCTTCACAGTCTTTGCTATGAACTGTGGTTCTGAGGAAGAATATTCAACACCGAATATCTGTATGATTCACTTCGATATCGGCGTGCCTCCTAGAACCAAGGCTTATAAGGTATTTAGGTTGCTTTCAAAAGTTGCCTCGGAATTCGGCTTCGAATTCTTTTTAAAGGAGTATTCCGATCCCTTCGAAACAACTGACAATTACATCCGAGATGCGGCCTCAGAGGCTTATATGGAAACTTTCAAAAAGCCGATAAGCACGTCCATAATGGTTAGCTGGACTGATGCCAATAACTTTGCATTATATGGCTCCAAACCCATAATTTTTGGTCCTGGGAGTCTAGAAGTAGCACATTCGGATAATGAGAGAGTCTTAGTGGATGATATAGTCTTAGCTTCATCTTTTGTATTAAAATTGATAACAAAAACAGTAGGGGAGACTTAAGAGACCTCAGGAACTTTCTAAGAGACCAAAAATTAATGATGCTTTAGATATTACTCTTCCGAGTTTTAAATACTTTTTTGATTTCAATATCTATTCTTAGTGGTATGGAGTCGATTCTTTCGGTGGACAAGTGTTGAGTGGAAAGAAATCATCTATCAGCCTTAAAAAGTTTGAGCAGAGGATACATCAAGTCTACGCAGCGTCCCCCTGGGTAGACCGTGAGGAGCTTATAAATAAGATTCTAAAGACGTTAAAAAGACTAAAACTCTCTGAGGATGATGTCAAAGAATTAGTAGATATGCTTGGAGACTTCAGTGTTGATGAGATAACAAAGAAGCTAAGAGAACGTGGAATAATATTCTCACCTATGGATCTATGGACTCTTCTTGAAAGATTAAGAGCTGACGGCTACGTGAGAGTAATCACCACAAAATCCCCTAAGCCTATATCTGCCGAGGTAGAAGCAAAAGTAATGTCCGTTGTTGAGGAAGCGATACCGCCCGAGGAAAGACCCGTGGAAGTCCCTGCCTTACCCTCAGAAGTGGAAAGTGTCTTATCTAAAATCCCAGTACCCGAAGTTCCCAGTGAATCAATCCAAGCTGCGACCACAGTTGTTGGCGAACCAGCAGCCATGGTACAAATGATCCCGCCAGAGCTCCAAGAGAAGATAAGCATTGTGAGAGAAACAAAGATTGTTGAAAGATACTTCGCAATAAATGAGTATCTTAAAGCGGTTGCAATCTTACCTCGAGAAGGTAACATCATATTGCTATCTATGTATCGTGATGTAAATGTGGCTGATGCCGAGGTAGCAGCTGCGTCCACAACAATAGTCTATCACGCATCACAGGTATCCGGAAACACAGATCTAGGAGACTTAAAGGAGATTATAGTGGATTCCGACCTTGGATATCTTGTCCTAGCGAGGCTCCCAGGGGAACTTGTTCTCGTGGCTTTATTCTCGGCTGATGTGACCATAGGTCTTATGATACGTGACTTCATGGGTCTAAAGAATGAGATAACGGAGATACTCTCCTCGTTATAGGTGAGAGGAAATGTCCTTCTTTAAGGTCATTAGCGAAGTTCATCCAAGAGGTTTAGGATACGCTATTCTTTCTCTAATAATTGAAAATACAGACATTGTCTACCTAATTGTCGATACCGAGGAAGAAAAGGAGGTTCTAGGCGAGATTCTCCTTGAGCTCAAGGAGCAATTTGAAGCACGCAGAAGCTTCTCATCAAGCCTCAAGCTTAGAGACTTTAAGGTGCTTACTGCCGATGAATACTATTCGAATTGGGAGGAATACGCTGGAAAGAGATTGATATTTGTCAAGCTAGATCGTAACTTAAAATCCCCTCCGCTTGATAAGCTTGCATTGTTCATTGAGTCTATGTGGAGAGTCCGCTCACGAGACCCTATACGGCGGATTGCATTACATATGGTAGACTTACTCCTCGCACTTGACGTCGCAAAGGAACATTATAAGTATCTAAGGGAACTCATGGCATCTGAAGCGAAGGAGGAAGATCCAAAGAAAAAGAAGGATCTCTTGAAGGCGATTGATAGAAAAAGAAAAGAGCTTATCTCAATGCTAGAAAAGCGCTTCTCAAGAAGGGAGGATATCGACTTAACCTACGAATTAATATCGTTCTTAGTTGACAAAAAAATTATTGAGTAGCATCAAAATAGTGGAGACGTAGATTTCCAAGAGGAGTCTTGCTAGATTTGAGTAACTATTGCTAAGGAGCATCCAACTTTTTTTACTCTATGGCTTGTCGATTTAATTACTATATCTGAGATTTCTAGGTTTCGAGCCCAAGCCATTTCTCTGACCGCCTTCAATACATACCCACGAACTCTCTCCTCATCTTCGCCCACAACAGCATGTTCTGCTACTAAAGTCAGACTCTTCGTATAAGCTACTGCTATTGCGGCAGAAACCAAAGTTCCTGGATTACTCGAAACCGCATACGCATAGATTGCTGGAACATTCGCACCAGGAGGATAATTAGGAGGCGAACTTAGTATCTCTATGTTGGGGGGGAGGATAGATGTCACTTTAATAAGACTAATTCCCTCTAACCCCGCTCTAACAAGGCAATTGTCAAAAGCATTTAATGGCGACCCGCCCTCCGCTGACACCGCAGCAACGTATATCCTTTTTGGAACTGTCACAACACTCATCATGCCCAACCTCTTAGACAACAACATATTCAGCTATATGAGATAATAACTTGTTAAGCTAGATACTTAATCTATCGCCCCAAATCTCTTCCCAATATTCTCTTGGGAATAGTTTCCCAGGATTTAATATGCCATTTGGGTCAAATAACCTCTTTATCTTCCACATCAAATCTAGTTTTTCTCTTCCAGCCTCCTTCTTGAATGTCTCTATCTTTTCTAGGCCTACTCCATGCTCTCCCGAAACAGTCCCTCCAAGTTTTATCGTTTCCAATGAGATTTCTTTAGCAGCCTTAAGGGCTCTTTCAAATTCCTCCTCATCCAGCGGATCGTACAGAACGTTTGGATGAAGATTTCCATCGCCCGCATGTCCGAAAGTTGCTATTATTAATCCATACTTATTCGCAATTTTTCTGCAGATATCCACAAGCTCGGGAATTTTTGATATTGGAACCGTAGGATCGAGAATTAGATATTTGGGTTTTAGGTTACCTAGTGAAGGAGCCGCAGCTTTTCTGGCCATCCATATCTTCTGATATTCTTCATCAGTTTTACTCCACGTTATATCTATAGCACCCTCCTCTTTGAGTATCTCTACAAGCAGATTTAGTCTCCTCTCGACATCCTCCCTAATGCTACTAGTGAACTCAACTAAAATCATCGCATTCCCCTTGTAGTCTAATCCGCTGTAGCGCTTCACAGCTTCCAATGTATCGCGGTCAAGAAATTCTATTGCTGTTGGGTCAAGACCCATTCTTAACAATTTAACGACAAATTCAGCTGCCTCCCTCTCATCACCAAAATATGCTCGAACAGCAACTCTATACTTTGGTTTAGCTACAACTTTGAGAGTAGCCTTAGTTATCACACCAAGTGTTCCCTCAGAGCCTATAAAGAGCCCAGTTAGATTATAACCAGCGGCAGCCTTAAATGTATTTGTCCCAGTTTCAATAATCTCTCCATTTGGAAGAACTACCTCCAATGAGAGAATCCAACCATCCTTCATGCATCCATATTTTACAGCTTTTACCCCACCAGCATTGTTAGCTATTGCGCCCCCTATGGTTGCAGCAGCCGAGCTTCCCGGATCTATCGGAAATAGGAGACCATAACGACCAAGGTAAATATTCAGTTCATCAATAGTGATACCTGGCTCAGTACGAACCTGCATGTCTTTCAATTTTATATCCAGAATTCTGTTCATCCTATACATTGATACGACAACAGCATTCTCCACTAGGGGTATAGGACCTCCACTCAGAGCCGTTCCTCCTCCTCTAATATAGGTCGGTATTTTATGCTTTGATGCGTATACCAGATAACTCCTTATCTGCTCAGCTTTTCGCGGAAAAACTATGGCTAAGGGGATCTCCCCTTTTATCGGCTGTGCATCATAAGCATAATATTCTACTATATCCTCCCTAGACAACACATCTGATCCGAAAATCTCCCGTAAAACTTTGATTATCCCAGACAACACCCACACCAAAAAGAGTTTTATACAACAAAAAGGATCGCTAAATTATCTCAAAAAAGATCAATATAGCTGTTATTATCGCTAGAAGAGTCGAAAACAGAAACATCAAATAGTATATTTTGATTAGCTGTTTCTCCGTGAGCTTTCCTTTTATTGTCAATAGCCGAGTTAAATCTATCGCTGCGTCCGGATCCCTATTCGCTTCGAGATACTCACCACTTATCAACACAGCTCTTTTATTTCTCGCCACTTTCGCTCTTGGTGCAAAACGCGTATTGAAAACATAGATAAAGCCGTTGTATATTGCTGGGAGAAAACCAATTATTGCTACAAATTCAACTCCACGGACTTCTAAAGCTGAGAGTATTATTATTGCTGAGAGCAGAGAACCCAACCCATATGCTCCTATGTTGCCATGAAAAACTCTTGCTGGATATCTATTCCAAAACAGAAATGCAAGTACATATCCAAGCCCAATAATTACAAGAATCAGAGATATTTCTCCCCCAAATAGCAATGACATTATTAGTAGTGGAAAGAGAACAGCAAGTGCTTGACCCACAAGCACACCATTGAATATGTCTATCATATTGCATGCATCCGCAAATACGCTGAAGAAGATTAAGATTACGAGAGGGTATAATATTGTCATCCGTGTACGTCCGATTAG
>JAHKKZ010000047.1 GCA_029856685.1 Candidatus Njordarchaeota archaeon | reverse complement strand
GTTTGATGTTGCTTGTGTCGTTTTTGTTCTGTCTTAGAAAAACTGCACAAGAGCCGCATATATGTTTTTGGTGTTTTGTTTGTGGGGGTGAGAATGTGTTCATCTTTCAGCTGTTTTTGTTTCTCTTTTTCCTCGAAGCTATCTACTATCTGATCTCCCTAGTGCTGATCGACGCATATTAGAAGCCACCAAAATCGGCTAACAGAAATGGTTTTGTGATCTCTAATGATAGAAGTTTACGAATCTAGTTTTTTAAGAATGAAAATTCGTCCCGGGGGACTTATCTCCATCGAGGTATTCCATGGGAAAAATAGAATCGAATAGTTATGTAGCTCCACCAGATTCGCACTGACAGTACTGAAATTCCAGCCAAAATTATTTTGCCATAATATTAAAAAACAGAACACTACCCCAAATGCTATTTGTTGTTGGGAGGAACTCAGCTTGTTAGGTGATTTTCAAGGATTTTTATCATGCGCTCTACGTACGGGATTCGAATTTCTATGGCGTCTCTGTCGAGTTTCGCTTCGTGGAAGCCCCATATGTGAAGATAATTTGCTTCTCCCCACCCCACAAGTATTTCTTTCCCAAAAATTTTAGCTATTTTTCTTACGGCTTTTTCAAGATCAGTAACTGTCCATCTTCCTCGAGTACGGACTCTCGCTAGAATTTCGTTGAGATTCAATATTACTGCGAATGCTTTAATAGCTTCTTCAGCAGACTTATAAATCTTTTCGCTAGCTTGGATGGGATCCTCAGCTATCAGCTTCTTCCCTTCTTCAAGGAACCTCTTAGCCAATTCCAAGCGGGCTTTAGCCTCGTCTTCGGGATCCATACCTAGTTTTTCAGCTAAAATGTCCACAACTAATTGTTGTATGTCAACTCCAAACTTCTTCGCTTTCTCGACGATCCCTTGCGGGATAATAATTGTCGCCATCGAGCATACCCAAATATCTCATCAATTCAATAATAATAATCCAATATAATAATATCCATGAATATGTTATCGAACTCCTGAAACATCTCTCTATCGAAGTCGGAAGAACTCGCCTATAGATATCTCCACCCTAATTCTTGACTGGGAGCTCCCAGCCCTAATTCGAGGTAATAAATATACAACATTGCGAATCGCAAAGTAGATTCGGTAGCAGATTTTGTTGGCTCCTAGCATGCAACAATAAGCACTATAGGATCATATCAACAGTCAGCATCGAAAAAAGAGAAACAGGAACGACTGATAGACAAAGTTTACTCTCATTCCAGCCCACAAACATAAAAAAACGTATGTCCTCATGCGGTTTCTATGGGGGTCGTTGTAAGGTCACAATGAGTTCTGTGTCGGGCTGAATGTTAGAGTTCTATGCGATCTATACACCATGCTGAGGTAAAAAAGGACTCGGCGTTGAAATAGAGAAAGAACAGAAAGAGTAATAACAGAGTGGGCTTTTCTCATTTTAGGTCTCAAATAAATGTACAGAACGCACTGCGGGGCAAAAATATCTAACGTCTCCTAGGAGAAACTGCACAGGAACTGCACATGTTTTTGGTGTTTTGTTGGCTGAAATGAGAACGGGCTCATCCCCCAGCTGTTTTTGTTTCCGTTTTCCTTTTTCCTCAACACTGTCTGCTTATCTAATCTCCCCAGTGCTGATCGACGAGTGTTAGAAGCCACCAAAATTGGCCAACGAAACTAGTTTTGCGATAATTCGAGTTGCTTAGTTGGTCCAAACTCATACTCGATGGGCGTATCAGTCAATATCGATATTGCTAGTGCTATCCTATCTATTCTTCCAAGATTCTAAGCGTTAATATAGGCACATCAATGAGCCTTGTGATGTTCATCCTAGTGAAGCCGTAGATATCTATGATTGCGGATGATAACTCCGAAACTTCTAAGTTTATGGAAGTCTTATCAGTGAGTACTTTGATAATTCTCTTAGCTGTTTCTCTGTGAGTAATAATATTGGTGTTTCCTCCGAGATTTTCCTAGCGTATCCTATGGTCTCCTCTGGATAATCAAAGTAGGATATTAGGATCGCTTGGCGAACCTTATAGCCAAGCCTCTCTGCGATTCCGATGTTTCTTAGCAATTGGTTGATCTTCTCCCTACCGCATTTTAAGCCAAAGTAGATTTCCCCAACGACAACATAATCCCTGTACTCAGCTACCATGTCGATTTCTCCTAATGCTCCCTCATACCTATATACTTTCTTAGGAGGCTCTATGGTTATCTCTCTGCCCAGTTCGTCCCTTATCCTCACACTTTCCTTGAGCGTGAAGAAGATCTCCCTAACTAATGACTCGAATCCTATGGTCAGCATGCGTGCCTTTTTAAATGAGATTTTTCTCATACCTGGCTTCTCCCTAATCGCTAGCCATGCTGTGAAGAGCTTATCTTTTATCAAATAATATGATTCCCTAGGACCCTTTTTTACATTTATAACAACACCCTTCCTCACCAATGAGTTGAGTGCTTGTGCGCTTCCCGCTATACTTCTTTGAAGCTCACTGAATCTTGTCATGCCTTTCGCTATGGCGTATAGTACTTCTTGTTCGGTCCATGAGAACTTATCGAGTAGTGCTTCGAAGTACCTATTCAGCAACCCGAGTATCAGTGACCTCTCGACCTCTGCTTCATACTCCCGGATATCCATACCCTCTTCGGCTATGGCTAATAGCATCTCGATATATGCTGGAACACCCCCACTAATATCAGCAATGTAGAGCACAATATTGTCTGATAGACCTACATTTCTTTTTCTGAGAATCTCCCGAATAAGCTCTATGGAATCACCAAAACTAAGTGGTTCTAGCTCTAGCATCGCTTGATACTGCCTAAAAAGAGGACCGGGATACTTGCCAAATAATTCATAATGAAAGTTTGTGGATGTATCCGCGAATATCGTTGAGATCCCCCTGTACCTATCAAGGAGAGCTTTGAAGTGTTCGGCTACAGCTTTAGCCCCTCCAGCTCCTCTGAATGGTTTTTGAGCACCAAGCCGCCTCAATAAGGTTGATATCTCGTCGAAGATAATAAATCTTATTCCATGTTTCTCAAGAAGTTTGTATAGGGCGTTGAGGCAGTCTCTCGAATCCCTAGTTCTGGATAATAGGGCATCAAAAAACATTCTATCGAAATCTATGCATCCCCTACTGCTGAGCGTCTCTAACTCCTCGAGGAGAGAATTCAATAGATCCCTGCCAGTATATATTGTTAGGCAGTTAATATAGACTCCAGGGAAATCACATCCAACCTCCTCAAGAAACTTCATGAAGAGACTAGTTTTGCCGTACCCTCTAAGCCCGACAACCAAGACATTTGTTCCCTCATTAACCCATTTTCTCAATGATGAGAGTTCCTTCTCCCTATCGACAAATATTTCAGGCGAATAGCGCATTGGCACCACTCATTCTAAGTCTATGGAAATTAAGTTAAAAAATTTTAAGTTAAAAACTTTTAGTTTATATATTCCGCTATATTCCTCGTTTATTTTCGAGAATTTTCTGTCCCAAAGATGAATTCTTTAGAGAAGTTTTTCTAGGCTTATTGCGGTACTGCTCCGATTCCTAAGCTTGTCTACGCACCTCTTAGCATATCTGGTATTTGCTGGGTTCGCGAGAAGCATAAGTGTCTTCATGGTTCCTCACAAAAACAGTTAGAAACTTTACGAGTATTGTTGGTTCTCCGCATGGTATACTATCTAAAATATTTCTGTGCGCATTAAGAATGAACATCATCTTTTTTAGATAATAACAATAAGATCAAAGAGAGCCCAGCCACAGACAAAGCTAATAGAGAAATATTTTACTTTTTGATGAACTATCCTGGTACTATCTTGAGGTCTAAGAGGCGGCATCCAGTTCTCTGAATACTACTAAGTGTGAACTTCATCAAGGTTTCCTCGAATTCCTCTAATTGTTGTGTTGGTGCCCGTACGATTGTTCTACCTAACGCATCGAAAAATGCATTGACGATCCAACCAAGCATGCGATTATCTATGGGACGATAACACCTAAGTGTTAGAACAGCGCGACGCTCCTTGTATCCAGGAGCAATTATGGGGATTATGACTTTGTTCTCATCTGGTATCAGATCTATCGGTATGGTAGCCTCAATAATATCTACTATAACTATTCCTGGGCCACGTATACCAGCAAATTTGCCTAGTCGTAGAATTAGGAGACGTCTGTTCTTCGGAACTACTTTTACAGACATAATCACTATAACCATGCTTAGGAATATCAGTCCGAGGAGCACAGCTGTTTTTAGTGCTATTGCTATTGAGGATGCCCCAATAGCCAGAAAAACTAGTATTATTGCCCCAAGTAGTGCTATTAGCCCAAATGGGACCAACACGCATCACCTCTGATATATGCTTCAAACTTTTATATTTCGCATATTCCTTATTAAAGACTATAAATATTGTCTTCCTTATGGTTTTTATAGTAAGTTTTATTTTTATTTTTCAAGAAAAAATTATGTTATATTGTTTTGGTGCCATTCATATGGTTGTTAAGGAGCATATCTCTGTTGAGGAAGTTGCTGATCTGCTTAAAAAGATAATTCGTGTGAGATCTGTTGGCCGCGATGAAACTAAGGTTGCTGAGATAATAATCGAGGTTCTTGAGAGGGAGGGCATAGAGACCTATAGACTCATTGAGAGTGCTAAGGGCAGAGGCAACCTCATCATCGATATCAATGGAAAGAGGGGTGAGGGATATAACCTTATGATTGTGGGTCACTCAGATGTTGTTCCAGTTGAGGGCAAATGGAGTGTAGACCCGTGGGGAGGGGTTGAGAGGAATGGATATATCTATGGTAGAGGGGCTATAGACGATAAGGGCCAAGTAGCGGCGATGGTCTATTTGGCTATACTTCTACATAGGCTCAACAACGATTTCAGAGGGAAAGTAAGGCTTCTTATAGCTGCCGATGAGGAAATCCAAGATCCAAACCATGGTGTAAGATTCTTAGTCAGGAACCACCCAGAAATATTTAAGGATATTGATGGCGCCATCGGAGAGCTCGGGGGGAAGGTAGTGTTTATGGGTGAGGAGAGACAGCTAGTTATCTTCGGCGAGAAGGGGGCCCTTAGTCTGAGAATTAGGATCTATGGCGACAAGGGGCATGCAAGCAATGTTTATGGTGTAAGAAACGCCGTTGAGGGACTAGCGAGATCACTAACTAGACTGCCAAAAGAGAAGTTCTTCATATCGAAACCTGTGAAAGAAATGTTTAGCAATCTTATGGGTCTCAAGAAAATATTTCTAACTAACAGACTCTTAAATAAGATATCAATAGCGTTGGTGGGGAGAAAAGATCTAAGAACCGCCAGGATGCTACACGCCATCACGCACATAACGATAGCAAAAACTGTTCTTAGAGCTGGACAAGCAGAAAATGTGTATCCAGAATACGCGGAGGCCATATTAGACATAAGGTATTTCCCAGAAAACTATGAGAAACAATTATTGGACTTTATCAGAAAGCATATTCCAAGTAACTATAAGTATGAGCTGACCACACTAAGAAATACACCATCAACATACAGTTCTCTCTTAACTAGACTCTATGCAGCGATAGAAAAAACCATACATGACTTGGGTCTAAAACCTCTCCCACTAATACAGACGGGAACAAGCGACTCTGCCTGGATTCGAAAGCTAGGAATACCCGTATACAATTTTATGTACACAGAACAACCACTAGAAGTAGAAAGAATCCATGGAACCGATGAGAGGATACGTAAGGAGGAGCTCATAAACATCGTTGAGGGGTACTATAGGCTGATAATGAATCTCCAAAGACTATGATACCACAGAATATTAGATAGTATTTTCATAGTTATGATTCCCAATACCTAACAACGAATTTTCTACCTTCACGACTCACTATTTTTACTGCTCTCATATCTGCGAGCTCTCTGAGCACACTTATTGGATCGTCATACTCCATGCTTAGTATAGCTATGCTACGCTCAAGTTCTAGTGGATGCACATTTAGTATTGAGAGGAGATACTCTTTTGCATCGCCCCGTACATCAAATTTCTCGATTTCAGGTGCTCTGAGCACAGACACTTTGTCTTCTCCGAGTTTCGACGCCAACATATCTTGGGCAAAAACCAATTCTTCCTCAGTGGGCTGCCGGACCCATCTCTCAACAACCAACTGTGGTGGTGTTGAAATATAAGAGGTGGAGGGGTTTATCTTTCTTAAAAACTCAGCTAGTTCTATCAGTTCCTCGTCGGAGGTATTAATCTTTCTTAGCAGGGTTGTCTCCGTGATTAGAGTCCCCATATAGAGTTTGGAGAACGTTTCTATTCCACACAATATATCATCTAAGCTAAGTGATCTATGAGGTCTATTGATAAGCCTCCAGGTATCCTCAACAACAGTATCTATCTTTAGCACAACAACATCAAAAAGCAAGAGGTCATGGACAACATCATGTCTCCACAACAGCGACGAATTTGTCACAATACCTAAGGACATACCGAATTTCGATTTGATTGTATCAACGATACTCTTTATACCAGTATCCAATGTTGGTTCGCCACTAGCAAAGAAAACTATGCAATCAACATCAATATCTTTGGTAAGCATGTTTCTGGCCTCACCAACGATCCTCTCTGGGTTGCTATATGGTCTGCGGTCGATACTAAGTCTCAGAGATCTACCAAACCTGCAGTAGGAACATGAGTATGAGCAGACACCAGAGGGAACATTATTTATTCCCAACGCACTACCAATATGCCGAAAGAGTACAGGGCCAAAAACATATTCATAGCTCACAAACACATCACCAAGCGGAACATCCTGCAAAGATAAAGATGTATAAATAAAGATAATAAAAAGTATGCATATCCAATATACTACCAACATTTTCTAGTACTATTAGAAAAATACTCATAATTTTTAACAGTTATGGAAGCTGTTGTTGATAGTATTGATCATACTTAGCTTTCTCATATTCTTTTATAAATCCCCATAAGGTACTTATCCTAATTAGCTAAGGATTATGTTGATTGAGTTGACAAAGCAGATCATTAAGTATCCAAGATTTGTAACTAAGGAGTGGGAACCATTCGACGCTATTGAGTTAGCAAGACTCACAGAAAACATTGTGTGCAGAAAGGAAGACTCAGCACGAAAATACACAGCTTTCTACGCAACCGGTGTGTATGGCGGAATAGCTACGGGCTATGCTGTTGGATGTTGTCTAAGATGTGTCTTCTGTTGGGTTGAACTCTCGAGGGAGTTCCCTGAGAGATATGGTGAATTCTTCACCCCAGAAGAAGCATATGAGCATATAGTAGCTACTGCTAAGAAATACGGCGTTCATAAGGCTAGGGTCTCCGGGTGCGAACCAACTCTATGTAGGGGGCATCTCATCGGCCTTTTAGAGCATATTGAGGATGACCACCACATAAAGATATTTATATTGGAGACAAATGGAATACTTTTTGGTATCGACAAGGACTATGTAAGAGAGATCTTTGATAGGTTCGATAAAGTCTATGTGAGATTATCTTTGAAAGCAGGGACACCAGAAGATTTTCAAAGAAAAACGGGAGCAAGAAAAGAAAACTTTGAAATACCCTTCCAAGCGATCAGAAACATGGTCGATGTCGTAGGAATAGAAACCTTGGGGAAAAGATGGCACGTAGCAGCGATGTCTCTTGATCCTAGAATAATGAGTCCAGAAGAACGAATGTCTCTACTCAAAAGGCTTATGGATATAGACATGAGAATATTAGTTCTCCTCGAGGAGGAGATTGTCGACCCCTATAAAACCACACTCCTCAGATTGAAGGCAGCTGGCCTAGACCTAAAGTGGCCCATCAAAAAAATATATAGACCCGCCAAAGAGATTATCCGCGAATTACTCAAAAAATAGTCCTCTCAATAACCCTTAGTATCCGCAACTCAACATAATAGTGGTCTCTGAACCCATCAAAAATTGTTGGATCGACATAGTAGGCAACATATACATTCCTAAGCCCCCAGACGGGATCCACATCATAGTAGGTTAGGTTAACAACGACGAATCTATGGCCACCGCCCAAGATCCATAGGACTATGAACCTTCCTTGAGAAATCCTACTAACGCCACAGATGTATTTATGCGTTTTAAGCGGATCTCCCAAACCACTAGTGAACCTAAGCTCCATCACACCACGACGTATAGTTATGTTATACAAACCAACCCATTCAAACCCTCCCTTAGGCTCACCACAATCATTAACAAGCATTTCTCCAATAAGGACAGGCTCCTTCATAAGTCTCACTAAGAGTACCACAAAAAGCATCGCAAAGACAACAAGTATCAATACTAACACCCTCACGGCCTTGCGCAACATTTACCACCTGATGGATTATTAGCTTTCTCGAGGAGAGATAAGTATTACTTTCAAAAATACATTAGAAAATTATTAGAAATGTTATTTGCCGAATCTTAGGTCTTTTCCGCTCTCTACACGTCTGCAAACCAGGATAGGGATCCCTAAAAAATTTATGTGGATGTATCTGTTTTTGTTTGTATTAGGATATTTCTTTCGCTATGTTGTCTAGGAATATGAGGCGATATGGGACTGGAGGATGTGAGTCGAAGAATTCAGGTTCGGTCTTCTTTTTCTTTAGCTCTTCTATCTTCCTATTTATCTCCTCCTCTGGAATTGTTGATGGGTCTATCTCTTCTTTTGTCTTTTTTCCCGCAATAGGGTTTATCGTCATAAGCATTGTGAATGCTACTGTTCTCTTCTTACGCTTCTTAGCATGCCTATAGTATAGGTAGAGGCGTGTGAGAGCATGTTGGAGCAATATGGGCTTCTTAGTTACATATGCACTGTGAGCATCAGCATAGTATTCTCTGAGTCTGTTGAAGAACATAACCATTCCATATATCACGAAGGATATTGCTATGAATATTATTCCGATTATTATCGATCCTAGTATTCCTTCGGCTCCCTCTTCCTCCTTGCCGTAGCTTCTTACGTAAAAGGCATTTTCTAGGAGTATTCTCCCCGTGAAGTATAGTATCATGGGGAAGAGCATAAGAGATATTATTATGTGGACATCTCTATGTTTTATATGTCCAATCTCGTGGCCACCAACAGCAATAAGCTCATCTCTGGGCAAAAGTTTGAGTATTCCTTTTGTGAATGCTACATAGTTCCCAAATATCGGGTTACCATACGCGAAGGCGTTTGGAACATCAATGTTTGATATCATAACTTTTGGGGGCTTTACTCCACTTTCCTCCGCTATCCTCTCTATCTCATCTACAAGCCAGCCATACTCTTGACTCATAGGTCTGCAGTCCATAGCAAAGTTTATGAGGGGCGGGCCGAAGAACCATTGAATGAAGATTAGGATGCCTACAAAGAGAACAATCCAGGAGAATATGTCCCAGAGGTTAAAGGCGTAGAACAGTAGATAAGTTATTCCTATTCCTATTCCCAGCGTTGATATATATGACAAGAACATATAGCCATATAGTCTGCGTGTGGTTAATCTGCGAACATCGTAGGGTGGAATGACAGCATCCACCATAAGCTTAATCAATGCTATTATTCCCGCTAGTAGTATTAGCCACCAAAACTGTATTATGACCCATATTATCAATCCAATTAGCCATAGAAATACGAATATCGCCAGCAATGCTAAAGAGAGGAGAACCCCCAGCATCTTCCTCCTCTCCTAGCGACATGCAAGTAGTTAACAAAAAGCTAATATAAAAATATAATTCTTAGAAACAATGTTCTTATCACTTAAAAAGCAGAAAAATAGTATCTAGGATCTATTCTTGGCCAAAGAATTCCACAAATTCTTCCTCCAGCTCTTCTAGCTCCTTGGCTTCCTCGGGTTTCTCTTCAGTTTTTGCTCCTAATCCCAGTCTTGTGACAATCCAATATTCTATATCCCTAACTTTATCTGTTATTCCACCCCAACTCTCAATCAGCGGCCCATACACCTTTTCTAGCTCAGCATGTAGCTTGTTTAGTTGCTTTATTAGACGCGGATACTCTCTCCTTAGGAATACCCACATAACCGTGTATTTGCCCTTATCAAGTAGTATAGGCACCCTACCTGAGAGTATAAGTTGTTCTGATTCTTCGCCAGAAATCTCACTTGTCATTGCGTGTATCCCCATGAGACCAGAGCTTACGAGGCCTAGATTATATCGCTCCTCGAAATCTTCTGGTACTGCAAACATAGGTACTCCTCCGAGGTCTGAGAGGCCTAGAGCGAGTACATCCTTGCGCCAATTTCTGAATACACCATAACTATAGCTCTTATATAGAGCAACCACTCCTAATGCCACCAATACCAATATGAAATTATTAACTTGTGGGAGAAGAAAATCTAAGTTGTCTGGTATTAAGTCGCCATCACTATCCCTGTTTGATGGATCCGTTCCGCTCACCTTTACCTCATAGTAGTCGCTGAGACTATCACCATC
>JAHKKZ010000046.1 GCA_029856685.1 Candidatus Njordarchaeota archaeon | reverse complement strand
CCTGCTTCTACGGCTTCCTCTATATCTGAATGTTCCTCGCCCAGACCATATCCCTTTAGTTCTATCTTTGAGAAAATTTTGAAAGACAGCTTTAATTATTAGGCAAAAACGATTTAAGATTTATTCTCCTAGCAATACAATGGTGATAAGCCATGCTTAGGCCCTATAAGAGAAAAGCTATTATGTATCTAACCTATCCAAAACTCACCGTAATAATAACTGCGGGAGATTCTAATAGAGCCACCGCCATGGCTGCTAGTTGGCATACATATCTATCCTTTGACCCACCACTATATGGGGTATCAATAGCTCCTAAGAGGTTTACACACAAACTCATCATGAAGCACAAAGAATTTGGGGTGAATTTTCTTCCCTTTGAGATGTCCAAATTAATTTGGGACACAGGAAGCATAAGTGGTGCTGAAGTTGATAAATTTGAGAGATTTAAGATAAGGAAGTTTGCTGGTAAGAAGATAAAAGCACCCCTCATAGCCGATAGCATATCGATCCTAGAATGTAAGGTTGTCGATGTCGTCAGGACAGGGGATCATGATTTATTCGTTGGCGAAATAATCCATGCCTGGTACCAAGAAGATCTGTTTGATGAGGATGGTGTTCTCATAGCGTCAAAGGCAAGCCAAGCCTACTATATGGGAAAAGGAAAATTCATAGCACTCAATGAGAACAAAGTACTTAGCTTCGAATAGCTCCCGAGGGAGAGCATATTGAATCTGGAGATAGAATATCTCACATATAGAAAGGTAAAACAATTAATGGAATCTGGATATAGACGCCTCATAATACCTATTGGAGCTTTGGAACCGCACGGCCCTCATCTTCCACTTGGGACGGACAACCTGATACCTCTTTCACTGGCAAGAGAGGTAGCACCAGAGATAAAGGCGTTGATAGCTCCCCCAATCCATTATGGTGTGACAAACTCATTAGTAGGCTATGCTGGGTCATCAAGAGTAGATCCAGAAACCCTCAAACTATTTCTGATAGATATCATAAAAGGGTTCAGACTTAGCGGATTCAAAACATTCATAATAATGAATGGTCATGGAGGTAATATTATTCCCATTAAAGAAGCACTAGCTAAACTCTGGACAGAAGATGCCATCCGTAGTATAGCTGTTCATTGGTGGATTGAAGTGGAGGGTATCAAGCAGGAGGTATTTGGTGAGGCAGGAGGCCATGCAGGAATAGATGAAACAGCGATGATTATTGCTACATATCCTGATATAGTGGAGCGGCCTCCAGAGGACGAACTTAAAAACGAGATAATAGTATTAAGCAGGGGCTATGAAACATATCCATCGGCAGGCACAATAATCCTATACAAAGCCGATGAGGGAAGCCCCAAGTACAATGCAGAGTTCGCAAAAAGATTTTATGATAGAGTTGTAGCACACATAAAGAAATTACTGATAAGTCTGATAAATCGCATAGAAAGGAGATAAACTAGCTAATACTCGGGATTACAGGTTGAAAACAAGAAACTTAGTAGGTTTAAGCGGATTTCAGTTCATAGTTGCTGTGAGAAGAGGCCTATTCTATGCCTTTCTTACGCTCTTCATGCTCAAGGTGCCAAAACGAAGTTTCTTAGAAGCTATGTTAGTAATGATGCTTCCAATGCTTGCTAACTCGATGGCACAACCACAATTTGGGGCTCTCTAAGGGATAAGATCGGGAAAAGAAAACCATTTATAGTTATCGGAGAAACAATAGCAGGGATTTCCTATATTCTTCTTTCTCCATATGCTTGGAGCTTGTTTACTGGTCAAGATATTCTGAAGGTACCATCATTCTACTCATATTTCCTTATGGTTAGCTTAACTATTCTTGAGAGCGTCTAGTCAATGGGCAATGTTGCTTGGTCAGCACTCCTAGCAGATCTAACAACAAAAGATACCAGAGGCATCGTTGTCGGCCAGTTATACTCTGTGGAGGCCGTAGGACGAATATTTGGTGTTTCCTAGGAGGTTTGCTCCACGACTATCCAACAAAAGCTGTGGGTTTCCCTATCTCTTTTACATATCTGCGATAATAATGTTTGGAAGCCAATAATAATACTTGTGGCAATTGACAAAAAACCGAAGTTGCTCTAAGAACGGGAAAAGAAATTCGTTCATGTCAACTTCGAAAATAGGAGGATATCCTATGTATTTCCATTAGCAATAGCTCTTACCACAATAGGGTCGACTCAGCTTTTGCAAACCTAATTATAGGTGGGATCTCCGATAAAAGGGTAGAGTTCTGGTTCTTGAAATCGGTTTCTCTCTGAGCATACTAGTGCCAATCCCGTACACAATTCCAAGACAGATCATATGGCTGATTCCAGTAAGTATATTGGTTGGGATAAACAGGGTTATTATCAACAAGCATAGCATATTTCTATATAGCCGATATGGTCCCAGAAGCGGCTAAAGGAAGATGTTTAGGACAGTAAAACATGATAAGAACTCTTAGTTTTGGTGTAATTCCAATACTGACAGCAGGTATTCTCCCAGACATATGGAAGAAATCTCTGGTAAGTATCGGGTATACCTCATCTGAGGCTGAGATACTCATAATGATGTATATCTTCTATCTAGCAAGTTTCTTAGCGTTACTAGGCTTTATGATATTTGAATTGCATGAAAACATAGAAACATAGATTAATTATAATCAATGTATTTCGGCTAGGTCAAGAAGATACCTATAGATACTCCCCCAGATGTATCCATCTTTCCTCATCTTGTTCTCAAAATTGTTTATGAGCATCCACTCCTCCAGAGCCTTAAGAGTCTCTTCATTAAGCTTCCCAGTAACCTCTCCTTTGTAGTACCCAAGCTTCCTTAGAGCCAGCTGTATCTTCTCAGCGACATCCTCAAGCCTAACGATATCATTTGGATCCTCTCTTGTGAGCAGAGTTAAATCCCAAATCCTAAATATTCTCTTAAGCTCCCTAACAGGTTCTCGATGATCATCAACTCTAAGATCGACATATCTATCAGTATAGCCTCCATACCCACCTTTTTCCCTAACAACCAGTATTGCCGCCGACTGTTTTCCTCTCCTATCTCCCCCAGCATTATCTCCTGCTTCCAATGCGGCTAATAGTTTGTCCACGAGCTCACCTTTAGTTATTTCAAATGCTCTCGCCATAGCCTCAACAACCTCAGGGCCCTTAAGGATGTTTCCTAAGGCAACATAGTGCTCGCCAATTACATGTCCAGCCCAAGAAAAACATTGTGATCCTGTCCACGCAGCAACTTCGCCTTTCCAATCAACTATGCCTACCTGTCTATGTTCCCTCATATCATCGTTCATTAGAAGCCTATCTAGAACATCCTTAGCCGATAGACCCTGCTCGAGCAATCTTAGTCCCTCTGGACCGAATAATATGTTTGCCCATGCCTGAGTAGCGATAGCACCTACTTTTGCTCTGGCCCAAGGAACTAGGGCTCCAACAGCTATAAATTTTGATGCTACCGCAACACCCCAGTCTCCTTTTTCTAGATCGGCGGCAACTATAGAGAAGGTGGTAAGTTCGAGTCTTCTACTAATCATAAGAGAGTTCACCTAGGAGAACTATCATCTATAAGAAAAATAGGAGATAAAATCTTTGATAGGCTAAGGCGAGTTCATGCATGATACTATATGTGGGAACTAGTGGATGGAACTACTTTTGGAATAGGGGTGGGAGTCTTCAATGGTACATAGAGAACACGGGTTTTAATGCGGTCGAACTGAACATGTCGTTCTACAGATTTCCTTATCCATCCCTCCCAAAGAGTTGGGCTCGGAGAGGGAGCTCACTTGTCTGGGCGATAAAGGTCAATCAGCTGATAACCCATAGATATAGATTCAGTGAGAAAGCTGTAAGAACATGGATGAAGTTTAGAAATCTTTTCGAACCGATGGAGAAAAAAGGGCTTATACGTTTTTATCTCTTCCAATGCCCCCCATCACTCAGACCAACAGATGTCATGGTAGAGAGAATAGAGAAGTTCATTCATAAAATTTCTATAGGCAGGATGTTTGCTATTGAGTTTAGAAATGATGAGTGGTTTAAGCAGAAATGGGAAAAATGGCTCAAACAGCTTGGAGCAACAATGGTGTCTGTTGACGCCCCTGACTTCATAAATAAGGTGTTTAGGACAACAAACACCATTTATGTTCGTCTTCATGGAAGAACTATGTGGTATCATCATATCTATTCTGAGGAAGAACTAGCAGAGATATTTGAGGAGATAGGAAGAAAGGCGGATCCAAGCGATGAGATTTATTTCTTCTTAAATAATAATCATGGAATGCTACCAACGGGTAAGCTGATAATTAGCGTTGCTGGAAAGCATCTCCCAGAACTTATATATAAGGCCCCACCACATCATATAGGGTTGGGCTGATATCTGTTATGCCATAAAGTTTCTTGCAATTGTTTATGTTACCTTTGCGAATAGCTATATTCTGTAGATATAGTTCAAAAAAGTAAAGTTTAAATACATGTAATTATACTTCAATTATGTGTAGTAGGGTGATTAGTAATGTCAGGAGAAAGCACGGTTAGTTTAATTAGAGAGCTTTTATCCGAAATCGAAAAGCTTAAACGTGAAATCGCAGAATTGAAGCGTCAGAGAAAAGTAGAGTATGAGGAGAGACCTAGAATTGATATCAACCCAGAGCTTTTAGCGGAATTCTTTAGTGTTTTTAGTAGTCCAGAGAGAATAATGATCCTCAAACTCCTATGGGAGAGGGATAGATACTTTAGTGAATTCGAATCAGTACTCGGTCTTGGACCATCATCCCTAAGGCATCATCTGTCTAAGCTTCAAAGATTTGGACTTGTTCTCCAAGAACGTGCAAGGGGAAAATATGTTATCTCAGAGAGGGGGAGAGACGTGTATCTATTCATTGTTGATGTATATAATCGCTTCCTGCGGGGTGAGAAACTATGAATGGGAGATCGCTTGGGCCAATCTTAGTTGTTGCTGGTCTGCTCTGCATAATATTTATCGATTGGCTTAGCAGATATTATAGTACTGTTGAGAAATGGGCCCTTCTAATAGTAGCGTTTATACTGATTGGCGCTGGCTCTCTTCTGATGAAGATTCACTATATTGACGCTAGTGGTGCTATCGGAGCTACACTCCTTGGAGCTGGCATCATACTTATAATCATTAATATAGCTACGAGTATCCCAAAGATTCCCATGTGGCTTCCAGACGCATTAATAATCTCAGCAATAATAGCTACTATGTCAAACATTGATTTCGAGGAAAAAATTTTAGGTGTTTCAGGAAGCCTCCTGCTTATCATTGGAAAAGCTGTTGGATCTACATGTGTGGGTCTCTTTGTTTACTGGATATTTGTGAAACTTAACGTTCTATCGGCTCTTCTAATGATATTCGAGGATGCCGATAAGCTACTGATAATATCACTGATACTATACGTGATAGGGTCCGTTACAAGAAGCTTTGCAATAGAACTATCCCTTGGTAGGCCGACAAGGGCTATTCGGAATGCTATAAGCACAGCTTTTTGGGATACTCTAGGTATAGGTATAATAGCATTTATCCTTGATGCGATAAACATTGTGGGGCCAGGCTGGGAGATTTTCCTAGCGGGGATTTGGCGAGCCGTAGGGGTACTATTCGTAGCAATGATACTTGCCATACTGCTTATAAGAACCGAGGAGACATCCTTACCCGGATTAGCAAATATTAGTGTCGGAACAGAGATATATAGCCTCCCAAAAACCCAGAGCCTCGTTTTACCTGGTGATATAGAACTCATAGTCCAGGGAGGGTCCTACATAATACCTCTGATTAGGGATGGATCTGCAGAAGGAATATTTATTCTCGGAGAAATATCCTATAGCGTTGAGCTTGATGGCAGAAATTTCAGAGGAGAGGCGGATAGGATCTGTGTGGTTATGGATGAAGGTGCATGTAGACAGATACTAAGTGAGCTTAGTTTGCAATTGGAAAGCGGGGCTGCGTATTTTGATGAAGTATTTTCTAGTGCCAAAGAAATGTTAGATGCGATCAGGAGAAAGTTCGGCAAGGAAAGCTTCGTGGATATACCATTCATAAAAGTTTACTCTGGCAGAGGCATGGAGTATGTTAAGGTAGGACCGATAACTGTAATAGAAACCGAAAGAGGTGAATATGTCAAAGTTGGCCCAATAAAGGTACAGGAAGGAGAACCAGAGAGAGTGAAAGCTCCGAGGGAAACCCTTATAAGTATAAGTGATCTGGATAAGGGTTGGGTATTCATGTCCGTTAAGGGCGATAGGGTCAAGATATGGTGGGACGATGCAGTCATATCGAGCTCGCCCAGGAAAATAAGCATAAAACGTGGAAGATTGGCGGCGAGAGTCGGGCCCCAAGAATATAAGTTTGTTTGGGGTGATACGGTGATAAAAGTTGAGCAAAATAGCGCAAAAATTGTGACAAAAGGTATGGTTCTCAAAGTAGATCCTCCTTACGTAAAAGTGGTTCAAGGGAGTAATGTGATAAAGATAGCTGATGAGGCGTTGGCAGAGGAAATATTATCAACACTAAAAGAGAATCTTAGTGAGCTTTCCCAAAATATTTTAGAAGGAAGACATTTAGACAAACTTATAGAACTCCTCAAAGAGATTAAGGAGAAAATTATAAGAAGAAACTACTTCGATTACCGTGGATAAACATTCTTTTTATTACCATCAATTTTTTCCTGAGAAGAAGTTCTCTATGAGCTCCGATGCCTCATCTATGTCTACTTTTCTAGCATTCTTTTGGAAAAATTCTGGTAGAAGCCCTAAATTGCGCTTCTCAGTGAATCTTTCGTCGGCTGCAATTATTATTGCTCGGTCCTTTGGGGATCTTATAGCCCGCCCCATAGCTTGCGCTACTCTTCTTAGTGCTGGCAGAACATAGCTATAATAAACACCCTTCTCCTCACCATAGAGCTCTTTGTAGTAATCTATGTAAATTGTTGTTCGTATGGTTAGTCTATCAAAAGGTATGCCAACAATAATTATCCCTTCTAATGTTTCGCCAGGTAGATCTACGCCCTCAGCGAAGCGTCCCGATACGTTGGCTAAGAGAACAACATTCTTTTTCTCCTTTAATTCCCGCAACGCTTTCTTTGCTTCGTCTCCTCGCATTCTTTCTTTCTCAATAATAATATGCTTTCCAAGGTTTTGTAGGATGTCAAGAAGTCCAGGGAGAAGTGTGCTCATAATCCTATAACTAGCAAAGAACACGGCAGTATTCACTCTAACTAAGCTTAGAATCCTTCTAAGATAATCAAGATATTTGATTATCATGTCTTCTGGTAATTCCTCTCCTCGTGTTGTAACGCCCTTAAGTATCAATGCCAATACATTTTCTTTAGGCACGGGGAAATAACCCGTAATAGATCTATATGAGTTAACTCCAACAATCTCAGCAAACGCTTTAAATGGCTTTAGAGTCCCAGACATAAGCACTTTTACGCCGAAAAGCCTCCAAATACGCCTAAGGACTTCTGATGCACGCATATCCCAAACCTCGAATGCGTATTGGTTCTTCTCCTTAAACTTTATGAATGCGACTCCTCTCTTTCTCCTACTTGTAATAGCCAACTGCAAGAAACTGAAGAGATGCCTAAGCGAGGATCTCGGTGAGACACCCCTAGCTATCTTTCTTGCATATATCTTCTCAACAATTCTCTGAGCAGTTTCGAAGTCGTCTTCTGTTATATTCGCTTTTTCGATGATTTCCATAGGTTCGAAAACATCATCCTCTCCAAGAATTTTCTTTCCCTCCTCAATGAGTACTTCTCGAAGTTTTCTTACTTTCTGAAGTAGCTCAATGGCCTGCTTGGACGCGAATTCTTTGAGCTCATTTATTGCGCGGTCTATCGTACCTATAGTTATCTTGTCTGAGTTTATGTTTGCCATAACTTGTTGCAGATTGTGGGCTTCGTCAACCACTAGTATTGCGTTTCTGAAGTCAACATAGCTTCTAAGAGCCCATTGTATGGTGGGTGAGAAAACATAGTTATAGTTTACTGATACGATATGAGCGTATGGAATTGTCCTCAGCTGATAATAATAAGGGCAAATTCTCCTTTTTGCCGCCAATACTAGAAGCTCGCTGAATGTTAGAGGTTTTTTGGGAATACTTCGAAAAAGCTTAAGCCCCGAGAAGAACAAACATTTATTTTTCATCTTATCACACAGAACGGCCACTCCCTCAGAATCCATTATTCCTCGCTCTCGGGCTAGAAGACACATATCTCGTTTTCCACGTATTGATACCCCATAAATAGGCTCCTCAAGTTCGTTGGAGATTACTCTAAGTTCCTCTATAGGCCTATCAGTCTCGTTTCCCGTCCGCACAGCCCAAATGATAGTCTTATCATACTCTAGTGCTATTGGTAGAAGCGCTGATAGAACAACGATCGTCTTTCCATAGCCTGTAGGTGCATAGAAAAATATAGTTGCTCCAGCTCTGGCATAATCATATATCTTCTCAACAACTTTCCTCTGATCGAAGCGATAGCTATAAGGAAAAAACCTATGAGGATCCATAGATAAAACCAGTATAGGTCATCGCCCACATATAAGGCCTCAAGAGTATACTCAAAAATTATTCCGTTTTATTGCTGAGGCTATAGTTACTCTCAGACTTCTTCTTTAAATATATGTAGATTATCATAAACTTTTCGTGGAGATTTTTTCATTTTTATTTATAAGTTTTGATGAGCGTTGGTGATAACTTTGGGTTCAGTCTCTCACGTAGTTATAGAGGAGCATAAGGAGCCGATAAATGCTGTTGCTTGGTCACCAGATGGTAGATTCTTTGTGAGTGCTGCTAAGGACAAAACATTAATTCTATGGAATGCTGAGAACTGGGAGAAATATAGGAAATATATTGGAATTCGTGGAGAGTCTATGCTTATCAGCTGGTCTCCTGATTCATCATCATTTGCTGTTGTTGTTGATAATATGAAGATAATGGTTTATGATGTCAAACTTAGAGGAGTATTCGCTGAGCTTGTTGGTCACACAGATAGGATAACAGCTGTCAGTTGGGATCCGCAGTCAGAGAAGATAGTTAGCTCATCTCTTGATAAGACAACCAATATATGGGATGTCAAAAAGGAGGATTGCATACAAACGCTGAGGGGGCATCTTGGATCTGTTTTGGCAACAGATTGGGAAAAGATAAAAGGTGTATATATAGCTACTGGAGGGGCTGATGGTAATCTATTCGTATGGCTTACCGAGAAATGGTCAATAGTATCAAGATTAAGAGGTCATCTTGGAGCAATAAAATTTGTTCACTGGAACCCAAATCGTGCTGTGTTAGCAAGTGCTTGTGAAGGAAATATAATAAGGTTCTGGAGCTACCCAGCTTGGCGTTCGATAAAAGCTATAAGGTGCCCATCGAATATAATGGCGATGAAATGGGCTCCGAACGGGGAATACATAGCAGTGGCATGCGAAGATGGGGCGATCAGAATATGGAATATCGAGGGAACATTAATCGGGGAGCTTCGAGGCCACATAGGAAAAGTGAATGCGATAGATTGGAGTCCCGACTCGAAGAGAATAATTAGTGGGGGGCAGGATAGAACAATAAGAATATGGGATGTTTTTCCAGAAGAAAAAGGCGGTGAAGAACAGTAGTGGTAGGCTCCATCTTACTACCTATTTTTTAGTTTTTTGGAGGGAAGGGTGATGATTGGAAGGGCCCGCAAGATCGTATTCGCATTGTTTATACTAATTGTTATTGTAGTTCTAATGGTATTGTTTCTACCAGCAACGCACACTAGGATCTACACATGGAGGTTCTGGGATAATGAAGATTCTAAGAGGTTTCTTATTGCGGTTGAAAATGGCGAATATGGTTTTCTGAGAGACGAATATGGGCTGGACATTTTTGATAACGATACAGTCAATAAGTATTTTAAGATAGCAAATATGAGGAGGCCTCTTATTGAACTGTTATTCGAAGAAAAGATATCGGAACATCGTACGCTTAATTATACAGCATTGGCGCTATCTGGCACGGCTACAATAAATATTTCGATTTTCGATGCGATCTTAATAAAAATTATTGTCGATATCAAGGAATATCATCTTAATCGCATGTATTTGCGTGATAGCACACTAATAAATACCACGGGCATGCCAACGGTTAATCCGAATGAAGATCTATATCTGGAGATGTCATGCTACATAGTATTCATAGAGATAACCTATAGCTACGATGTAGAGTACTTCGCACCGATATGCGGAAGACAAATAACGTATCTAAGAGAACTATTTGTTTTCAGTCCAACTGGGGAAATCTTAGTTGTCTCAGCATACAATACAACCCTAGTAGCCAACTGATGACTTATGACTAAACGCTTACAAAAATGGATACTGGAGAGGCGCATCTAAACCTTCAATAGTACCTAGGCCAAAAAGTAGCATAGCCAGATATGAGAATTTATATGTCTTCTCTATTTT
>JAHKKZ010000045.1 GCA_029856685.1 Candidatus Njordarchaeota archaeon | reverse complement strand
GAAGGGAATTTCATAAAACATTACTGTTTTTTTGTTGAAAGATTTTCTAATGAGTTTCCGGTTTTTGCTATCCAATAGTAGTGTTTTATCAGCACTGATTCTAGTTGCAGAGGGTGTTATTACATATAGTTTACCTCTGGGTTTGTCTAGGCGCTCCATTAAGAACCAAATTCTAGGTATCAGGGAATAGCAAGCTAGTGTTTCCCTGGTGGGTCTGAGTAGGATATCCCGCGGACCGAATCCTATGGTATTTCCATAGCTTATACTGTGAAAAGAACAGTATGATTCGATTTCATTTATCTCTTTAAGCCCAACAATTATGTAGATCTTGTTCTTGTCTGTTCCTACTACAATCTCTTTCCTATAATCCCCTAATAGATCATGGGCAGATATATAGAGGGGATTGCCCTCAACTTTAAATGTCTTCACAACATAGAAATTCCCCTTTTTCTCATCATACTTTAATACTGCTAATGCATTTTTTGACCATGAACCAACGATTATTTCATCGTTTAAGTCTCCATCAAGGTCACTTGAATAGACAATTTGGGCTTCTCCTCGGAATGGAAGGGAAAATCTTGTTTTTTCTTCTAGGGTATCGGGATCGAAGAAAATAACTTCGTCTTTTGCTCCCACAACAAGCATTCTTACTGGTTTCTGTCTAAGGATACTTGCTAGTGAGATTCCGAAAATTTTTCTGGAGATTCCTTTCTTCTTTTGTAGGGTTCCGGTAAGAAAGTCCATGATTTTTATTTGTCGTCGGTCGGCAAGGAATATTTTGTGATTATGCGGATCTATTGCTACTCCATACAAAATGTGTTCGAGATCACCTTCGCCAAATGCATTCTTAATTGACCATAAAATATTGCCTTCGGCATCTAGGTAGTGAATTGTCCCTCTGAGATCCAAAATAAGAAGATCATCTACACCATGTCTATGGGGCCCTACATCGAGTAGCCGTACAATCCACGAACTAAAGGGCAATTTCCATAATTCTTTTCCATTAAGATTGAAGCAGACGAGATCCTTGTGAAAAGAACCAACAATACACGTAGGCCTCCCAAGAGAATCCTTTACAACGATTACATTCTCACCAGAGAATTCCTGTTCTTTTGTTGTCCAGAGGATTTTGTTGTGGGCAACTGCGTATATACGAGCATCCCAAGATGCTAGTATTACCTCGTCGATGCCATCAAAATTTATATCACAAACATCGATACCTCTGACCTCTAAATCAAATTTTCGTTCCCAGAGCTTAATAAGCATTGATAGGCACCCAGTATGCCAAGCAGATACATGGTGCTCTTAAAATTCAAATAGCCTTAACTTCTTAGTCTCAAAAAGCATATCGTTATCTATCTCGATTCTTTATATAAGAAAGAAGAACATTATCTCTAAGTAAGATCATTATTATGATACCGTTTAAGGTTGGCTGATGGTGTCCTGCGAATCACTAGTCCCCTCACTTTTTAGTATGTTCTAAATATCCCTATAGTACTATTGGGTTATTGGTGCAGGATTTTGAGTAGTTTACTAATCGAGGTTAAGAAGGAGCTTGAAAGACCCTTAAGGGTCTGTGAGAAGTGCCTTGATTTAGTGGTACTACTGGGATATGCGACGTCAGCTTTTATAATACCTCGACCCATATTTAAGAGCGTCGCCAAATGTGATATCTGTGGAGTGAAGGATGCTGATTTTGTAATCGTACCAATAAGAAGAGGAATTCCGATCTGCGGATACTGCCTTGATGGTCTAATCTCGGTGTCTCCGAAACATAAATGGCATAGCTGGCAAAAAAAGGAGGCTAAAAATATGAAATGCGTTCTTTGTGATAGGCCCGCGAAATATATAATAATTCCACCTAAAACACTACTTAAGAAGTGACTGGGATGGAATTTGCGAGGATAAGATTGGAGATAGGTCTGAAAATAGTCGGTTTCTGGAATTTTTCAGATGATATACCACTAATAACCTCAAGCCTAAATCCTATGAGTGATTCCAAACGTGTTGAAGAGGAAATACATGCATTCAGCACATGGAAAAAATTTAATCCTGCCGTTCCGTTTGAGAACCTCAGATATGTTGGTAGAAATAAATTTTTGGTTGATGTTGATTGCATCAAATTATTTGGGGAAAAGTGTGCAGGAAGATATGAGAAGATAACAGTGTCGATTCTTTGTCCAAGTAGATATCCTCGAACGTTTCCTAGATTAGCTTCAGATCCGAATACTCTCGGAGATTATGTATTTAGGAAGATGGTTAAGAAAACAACAAACAATGCATTTTTTATGTGCATACCAGAGATCGAGCGTCTAATATGGATAAAAAATATTCCTCATGCAGGCATAGCACATTACCTAAATATTTTTCTTATATGGTATTCTGTAGTATCAACGAAGAAAAGTCATCTGAAGTTAAGATTCGAAAGAGACACAGTTTTTGTATGAACACCCAGCATCGAATAGTGAATCACAATGTACCTTATAATTATCGAGGCCCCATGTGTTAGGAAGGAAAAAACTCAAATGAGTGTCTGGGATATAGATACGGCTGATATTTACGGTCTACTCTCAAAGCTGAGAAGCGAGGGTCAATACACACCACAAACAGCAAGTTCTTTGTTCGGCCCAATTCTAGGAAGACTACATAAGATAGTATTTCAACTCAAAGAATTGAATGGCAAAACATCAGTATATTTTGTCGCCCCCTACGGAGTCATAAGCGAGGAGGACTATGTTGTTAAAGTCCAAGAATGTTTTGAAGATCTAAGTATACCAGAGTTAGAAATTCTATTCGAAAAATTTAAGATAAAAGACAGGATTTACGATATCATTGAGCAAGATTTTGAACTTGCAGTAATATGTCTGAACCGGAAAATATTAAGAATACTGGACCTTGAATATTACTTGCCGACGTTAAAACCAATTATCATATTGTCTGATGTATATACGTCTTCGCGATCAAACATATTTGTCATTACTCCAACACATTTCCTAGCTCGAAGGATCTCTAAATCTCAAACATACGGCTCTGAGTTCTGTATGAGCATTATAAGTTATATATCGAAAACATTGACCTATCTACGGAGGTATATGGGCAAAAAGAACTTTAAGGATCTTATGAAAAATCCACAAATGCTATTTCAAATAGTCTTTTCACCAGAAATCATAGACAAAATTCTAGAAAAGAAAGAATTAAAGCTTGATGCCTTCTTTAAGCAATAAAGGATCGAGGAGTCTCATAGAATCTAAGTATTTCTTCTGGGCGGGTCAGCACTCGGTGCCGTTAGATCATATGAGTCATGTAGGGCCCTGCTCCTCATCCCCTTTGCCCCAATTCATCTAAAATAATGCATATTTACGGGGAGACTTTAAATACATACATAATATTTAGAAGACGGCCAAAAGAACTCAAATTCTATGAAAAATCAGCTTATACTTTATGTGGTTAAAGATGGATCCGAGAGAGGCTATTATAGCAGAGATCATCAATGAACTTCGGAAACATGAATACCTGGATAAGGATCTCCTATCGCGCATAAAAATAGAAGTTGCTAGAAGACTCAAAGTACACTATGTTCCAAAAGATTATGAAATAATCTCTAGATTAGACCCTAAGATAAGGAAAAAAATCAGAATACTGTCCAAGCCCATCAGAAGCTTATCTGGAATAGTAGTTATCTCTGTTTTTACGCAACCTAGTCCTTGTCCGGGTCAATGCATATATTGCCCTGGCGGAACAAACGGCCCAACACCGAGCCCAAAGTCATATTCTGGGCATGAGCCCGCCGCTAGACGTGCAGCCGAGCTTAACTATGATCCCTACCTGCAAATTGTTCATAGAGTTCGACAGCTAGAGCGTTTAGGTCATCCAACTGATAAAATAAGCCTAATAGTGATGGGTGGTACGTTCATAGCACTTCCAAAAAAGTATCGTGATGAATTTATGAAAGGAGTATATGAAGGAATCCTTGGTTGCAGGTATCCAAATGCCTCTTTAGATTCACTAAAGAAGATGCTTGAAAAAGCACCTAGACGTCTTGTTGAACTAACATTCGAAACGCGGCCAGATTTCTGTTTTGAGGAACATATTGATGAATTTCTTTACTATGGGGCGACAAGAATAGAGATAGGGATTCAGAGCCTATCTGATGATGTGTTGAGATTCGTTAGAAGAGGACATGATGTCGAATGTGTTAGAAAGGCGTTTCGCATAGCCAAGGACGCAGGCTTTAAGATAGTTGCACACATGATGCCTAATCTGCCTCCTGATCCCGATCCAGAAAGAGATTTTAATGACTTTTTGACTCTCTTAGAGGATCCCGATTTTAGGCCAGATATGATAAAAATTTATCCAACAGCTGTGGTGAAGGGCACAAAACTTTACGATATGTGGCTCCATGGCGAATATGAGCCTTACCCCGAGGAAGACTTAATACGTTTATTGTCGAGAATAAAGAAACTATTACCACCTTGGGTTAGAATTCAAAGGCTTCAGAGGGATATACCAACATATCTTGTGGAAGCAGGATACTCATCAGGAAATCTGCGAGAGATCGTTAAGGACTATATGGCAAAATATGGATGGTATTGTAGATGTATACGATGTCGTGAGATAGGCCATAAAATGCTTAAAGACGGCTATCATCCAAATCTGGAGCAAGTAAAGTTAATCAAAAGAAAATATGTTGCGTCTGGAGGTATTGAGATCTTCTTATCATATGAGGATCTAAAAAACGATGTGGTAGTAGGAATTCTCCGTCTTAGAATGCCATCTGAGAATCCACATAGACCAGAAATCGACTATAATACTGCTATTGTAAGAGAACTACATGTCTATGGCCCCCTTGTTCCTCTTGGAGAAAGGAGGCCAGAAAGTGTTCAGCATAGAGGGTTTGGATCCTCACTTCTTAAAGAGGCCGAGTTAATCGCGGCTGAGGAATACGATGCTAAGAAGATTGTCATAATAAGCGGTATAGGAGTTAGAGAGTACTATAGACGTCTCGGATATAGATTGGAAGGCCCATATATGGCCAAGAAACTCAACTAGGTGCCTAGATCAATGAAAAGCTTCTCAACAGGTCTCTTTATTGATGACCTAGGAGGATTACCACTAAATCAAATAGTAACCATATGCGGCCCCGCTGGGTCGGGGAAAACACTATTAAGTTTGATTCTTGCCATGAGATTCCTCTACAATTTTTTTGATGCTACAGCAATTTTTATTGACCCTGAAAATATGGTAAGTAAATATGATCTACGTAAAATCTGTGAAAGGAATGGAATTCCAGAGTTTACTCTTAATAATTTAAAAATAGCGAACCCTGTTTCTGTTAATCTCGCAATCAAAAGCATACATAACGTACTTGAATCTGTTGAGAGTTCCCATATACTAGTTGTGATAGATCCTTTACCATCTCTTTTCCTCAACCAACCATTTAGCTCGGATAAAGTCACTAGTAAGAGAAACAAAAAATCCCTTGCCGAGGAGATCTACGGATTCCTAGACTCCCTAACAGATGTACTCAAGAAGAGAGGAGACTATATCCTAATCATAGTCGATCAGACACGAGCTCTTCCTAAAAATAGGCGAATACCTGAATTCTGGAAAAGAGAGAAGTTAGTACCAGCACTATGGAATGTTCTCCAAATATTCACAGATACGTTAATTCTTCTAAAGAAAATAAGAAGAAGACTAATCCTTCTACGAATAGTGTACTCAAAATTTCTGCCGGAGGTTATGGGGTTACTACAGATAGGCCAGGACATCCTCATATAATAGCGTCAAAGCCCAGGGATCCAGAACCTATTTTTCTGTTTCCTATCTCTCTCCTGATCCCATTCATATAGTATTCGGATAGCCTCAGATGCGACCTCAGCGGCCTCTTTTTCTCCTTTCTTTTCAAATTCTCCAGTCTCCCTGTTAGCAAAAACAGCCATAACAGCCCCCGACCTAGCACCAAATATATTTGATATTGTAAACAGAGTTGCGCACTCCATCTCAAAATTGATGACTCTCAACTTTCTCAATCTTTCTATCAAGCCACGTTGAAAATCTGGTAGGAAACCATCTATTGGTCTCTCCTGCCCAGCATAGAATGAGTCGGTGCTAGCTACAATCCCCACATGGTATCTATATCCCAGGGTCTCAGCGGCTTTTATAAGCGCCAGAGTAACATCCAGAGAAGCAACAGCAGGGTACTCAATTGGTGCATACGCTCGGGAAGCACCATCAAGCCGAACAGCGGCATAATTAATAATGAGATCCCCCACCTTGATATTCCTTACCAAAGCTCCTGTCGAACCAACCCTAATAAAAGTATCAGCACCCGCATAGAGTAACTCAATAACGGCGATTTCCGTTGCTGGTCCACCAATACCCGTAGAAACAGTCGCTATTGGAGCCCCCTTATATCGCCCCCTAAAACTCCGATATTGACGATAATAAGCAACCTCTTCCCTCTCATCCCAAATGGATGCTATAATCTCAGTTCTCTTAGGATCGCCTGGAAGCAAAACATATCGGGGGAGCTCCCCAGGAGCTATGCTTATATGATATAACTTGCCCCTAAAAACGGGTTTTTCAGCGAGCTTCATTATAACTCACCAAAATCTATGTTCCCATAGCACAGCTTTTTCCTCACCGCAAAGAGTTTAATTTCTCAGAGACAGCCAGAAAGTTTTCTCATCAACTTCTTGAGAAAAAAATAGTAAAAAGTAAATCAGCACTCAAGATCCTCATCACGTCTCAGAGGGCCGAACATCATCATATTCCAAAGACAATTTGTCCCTAGATATCCTTCTATAAGTAATTTTTCATTTTTCACTTAGATACATCTCACGGATACCCATATTTCTGACAATATTCACCGCCATACTGATAATACACTGAAAACCAAGAAATCTCCTTAATAGGCTTCAACGGAAAGAGCACTTAGTAGTATTAGTCTCCCAGATAATGTCCTATCTCCGCTTCATCGAAATAAGAATCAAGCCCAAAACGCCAAAGTAAGAAGTCTCCTAAGAAATCATGAAAGAACAAAGTGAAAAAGTCTACACAGTTAAGACACACAGCCAGCCACAAACAATTACTGCGATTTTCATAAACCTTAAATATCGAGTATCATCCTATATAGTGTTATAATGTGATAAAACAAGCCTAATACTGCTCCGCCGCCGTGGCGTAGGGGCTTGCGCGCCGGACTCATAATCAGTTGGTATGAGAAAGGGCCGAAACCCCTCATAATCCGGAGGTCGCGGGTTCGAGTCCCGCCGGCGGCATCCATTTATTACATCTCTCTCCAATAGGCTTTTAACTCCTTGATAAAACTATAAAATCGGCCCAATCTACAATCTCATTCTAGTCCGCCAAGGAATAGATCAGTTATGCGAAGTAGGGAATAAGGAATACTAGTTTTTATGTAGTTGCTCCAAAGCCCAATTCATTCCGCTAAGAAGGAATCAGCTAGGACAAATTTAACAGACACGTCCGAATAATAATGCACTCCAAAACCAATTAGGACAACAGAATATTCACACAAGAAAGACATTAGCATCATGGCCCAATATAGCTTTAAAAACAGAAAAGAATATATCATAATAAGAATAAACAGAATAACAACAGATGGAATAAAAATACATCTAACAAAAGTGGGGGCGTAGCGCAGCCAGGCCAGCGCGGCCGGCTCCAGAAAACATCGATGTTTAAACGCGGAGGAACCGGTAGGTCGGGGGTTCAAATCCCCTCGCCCCCACCATTATTAGTGTTTTCTCTGTTTTATGGTTTTTATCTATTGTTTTTGGGGATTATTGTGTGGTTTCTGTTTCGTCGGTGTGCTATTATTCTGAGTAGGAGTAGTATTGGAGATCCGAGGATAAAGGGTATGAATGAACGGTCTTTTATGGATTTTCTTCTTGATCTTGCTAGGAAAAAGAATCTTTAGTGTTTTCAGTACATGCTGAGTTTTGTGGCCTATGGATTAGCGTTTGTATCGTGGGAAGAAATATTTCTAGCATGTAGAATTATGCAGATTAAACGTAGATTCTTGAATTTGTGAATGTTCCATAGTTTTCTTTTCTGAAACACAGGAACTTTTGAATCAAAGTATATTTTAAGTTTTTAAGGTATGGAAAAGAATAATTTGTGGCTCTGATGCTGATTGTCTTGTTTGAATTCCTAATGATGTCATAGCTTTCTATTTCTCTGAATGGTGTTCGCTTGTGTTCACATGGATTTTTTCTTTGCGATAATAATCGTGTATTGGGGTGGATCATCGCGTGTCCAAATTTTATTTGTGTTTATGGAGGTGAATATTTCTGTTGGTAGGCGGCAACTGTAGTATTGCTCCAGATATTCTTTTGCCTCACTAATATCTCTCCCCGTGCTTTTAAGCCTTATTTTCTCTATGTGGATAATATCAAAGTTTGTCCTTTTGAGGGAATTTACCACTTGTTCTAGGGATAATAGAGTTTCATTTCTGATACTACAGTGTTCATAAAGATTTCTGAGTATAATGCCTAGGTTATTTGGGAAATCTTCAAGAAGGGGTTCGGATATCCCTATTAAGCCGTCATCCCTCAGCACCCTATATATTTCAATAAAAAGTTTATTGAGGTCTTCGGTATTCTGGGATATGTTGGCTAGGGAAAAGAATAGTGCGGCCTTATCAAATTTCTTGGATGGAAAAGGCATCGAATACGCATTGAAGTATAAGAAGTATGTATTTCTAAGTCCAAAAATCTTAGCGTATTCCGAAGCCTCAGCGTATTCCTCGGAAAGCTCAACACCATAAAAATATGCATTGCTATACTTTATGGCAGCTTGAATAGAGAACCATCCATCACCTGAACCAACATCAAGAACTAAATCTCCACGAACTATGTTCAATTTATCTGCAAGGATTAACCTAGCATTCTCTAATGAAAAATATCTAAAGCCGAGATCCGAATCAATCCATTCTTTAAATTTTAGTAGACGACTATACTCCTCTAAGACAGCTATATCTAGAGTTCCATAATCTATCATTCTCTCTATCTGATGCCTTACCTCCTCATATTTTCTCCTAAATATTCTCACCATATAGTTAATAACATCTTCCATTCACATCACTATAGCCAACAACCAAAAATCGTATTGTTGAAAGGGAGACGGATCGAAAAGTTAACACATTTTTTCTATGAATCTCTAGTAAAATTTAAATCGCAAGCTAAGAACCTTATCTTCAACTATAAAAGTTGCCCCCATAGTAGTTATGGTAGCTTAGGATGTGCTACATATTATGTTATGTGTTGTTTTTTCTGAAGTAGAAACATATTTTATTCTCTGGTTGATATGTGTATTATTTTTTGACATAGAGTTTATGTCATTGAAGATGTTTTGATGCAGTGATGTTAAATATCAGTAGAATTTCGTCTTAGTTCTTGGTGTGTGGTGATTTATTATGGAGGCTGATAGGGTCTTTAGGCGAATTGAGCGGTATATGAAGCTTTTGGGGAGGGAGATAGTTGCTTTTGATAAAACCAAAAATATTCTGAGGGTTAGAGAGAGAGTTAGGGATGAAGAAGTGGTTGTTGAGATAAGAATATCCTCAGAGTGGGTAATGGGTCTCTTAGAGCTAGGTAAAATTGGAGACTACAAAAATTCTTGTGAGCTCTTTAGGAAGTTGCTAGAGGCGAACTTTGATCATCCAGAGTATGTCTATAGTATCAAGGGTGATAGGATCTATGCTGTTATGTATGTTAGTGTTGATGCGCTTAACTTAGATGTTTTCTATTCAGAGTATCGTAGATTGTTTCATGCTTATAGATACTTTAAGGATGTAGTTAAGTGATCATTATGAGCATAAAGAAGAAGCTGAGCTGGTATTTTGAGTTATTGGGAATAAAGTATAAGGAAACGCCGGAGGGGTTCATATTATATTACCGTATGGGCGATAAGAGGGTCAGTATACTGGTGAAAATATATGAGGAGTGGGTGGAGTTCAAGTGGATTGGCCTAAATATGGGTAGTATAAAGCAGAGGTCCCCAGACCTATATGTGATTTTGCTCGAAACTTTATTAAAGCTAAACAATGTGATAAGGGAAGTAAAGATTGGTATTGACGAAGAGGATAACATTGTAGTCCTAATACATTCTCACAGAGATGCATTATTCTTCGATGTCTTTGAATCAGAATTCATGGCCATTCCCCTAACGATACGTGCAATTTTGGAGATAGAGCCCTTAAAAAGAATGGTGAGTAAGTAGTGAAGAGAATCATAATATTTTTTTGCCGTATGTGCAGAAAACCATACGTAATCTTTGTGGATGAAGAGAAGATACGAAGTATAGCTAAAAGCTCAGATGAAGGAATAGCCACTATAACAACGATACATTTCACAGCATCTAAGCCCCATCTAGTAAAGCTACATATAGATGAATACGGCACAATAAGAGGAGATTATTATGAAACTATTGATGTATCCGATATATTTGCATGGAGCGTTTCTGCTGATGTTCAAAAGCATTTGGCATCAATTTACGCCTTAATAAGGGGAGGGAATATCATTGAGCCTAAGCAGGTATCACCCGAAGATGACATCGAGAGGATTATTAGTACGTATTTAAGACAGATACTAGGTAATGTCCGAATTTGCAGACGAGGAACGAGGATGAGTATAGAAACCGACTTAGACGAGATAGATGAGTTGACAAGAACAATCATAGAAATAATACTCACAAAGATCATCGAGAAATGTAAGAATAAAAGATATGTTCTAAAATATATAGGAGGAAACATAGAGATAACAACAACGTAGCATAAAGAAAAAATAACAGAATAGCGTCTAGAACTATCTGATAGATTCT
>JAHKKZ010000044.1 GCA_029856685.1 Candidatus Njordarchaeota archaeon | reverse complement strand
CCAAACCGCCCTCTGTGCTGTTTTATTCTATATTTAGTGGAGGTAAGCACTTTGCCCAATAGAATAGGGATCTTCTCATCGGGCATACCCCTACCGTTATCGGATACGATGATCTCATAGACCTCTGGTGGGTTTATCTCTTCTTCCTCAAGGTTGCTCTGATTTTTTTCTTCAGATATCTTTTGAGTCTTCTCCTTCTCTCTCAGAATTCTAGTGGCTATAATATCAATTATTCCTAAGTCCTTTAACTCCTCAAGAGTAAGCCTACGTACTCTGATCCGTATATCTGGAAAAACATTGATCGCCTCGCATGCATCTAACGAGTTTTCTATGAGTTCTCTTATTGTTGTGTATAAAGATTTAGCTGGATTACTGAATCCCGCAATAGCGCGGTTCATACTAAAAAACTGTGCTGGGGAGATCGATTTAGCGTATTCTTTGCTTGTTCTTCCCATCTTACAAACCTTAAGGTAAATATCATTCAGCATACGAAATTAAGATGAGAATCCCCTCTAAGCAATTTACTTTCGCTTTTAAAGTGTTATAAAGAAAAGCTTAATCATATTGCTAGCTTCTGGTGTTTTGTGGATGAAATTCTGCCCAAAATGCGGAACACCAATGGAAAGAAATGATACTAAGGACAAATCTATATGGATATGTCCTGTTTGCGGATACACTATCGAAGATAGGTTAGTCTCTGTGGAAGAAATAAAGCAGTCTGGTCTCAGCATGAAAACTGAGATAAAAGTTGGAGAAGGTATTATTGAAGAGAAAACGGAGTTGGGAGCACTAAGCACAATAAGCTCCTGCCCTAAATGTGGACACAGTCCGGTTTATTACACAGCTATCCAGAGTAGAGCTGCGGATGAGCCTCCCGTACGTATTTATAAATGTCCTAAGTGTGGTTATAGTTGGAGAGAATATAGTTAGGAAGTCTTAGAAAATCGAGATGATATTCACATGCATGGATTTTTCTAATAAATATGCTGAGAGATCCGATAGCTGTAATCTTCCCGATCCATGGTACTATGCTAAGGTTCTTTAATATGTATGTCTACTACAAGAGGGATGCAGGAAGATATTTTAGTAAGGAGGAATTTTTAAACTATGTTGAGAAGAAAACTATTCGGACAATACAGAAATATGATATGCTTCGATATGATGATACTATCGCTGTGGCTGTTTCTGGTGGGAAGGATTCGGTATCATTACTATATGTCCTCGACAAAATCGAGAAAAAATTCCCAACAGAGCTTGTAATCGTGCATGTCGATGAGGGAATCTCTGGATACTCCGAATTGTCATATCCAATAGTCGCTAGGCATGCTAAAAAACTTGGATATAGATTATATCACACAAGTTTTAAGGATCTCTTTGGATTCACTATTGACGATGTAGCAAAATACTATTTCGAACAGAAGGTAGATTTAGAGCCATGCTCATTTTGTGGTGAGTGGCGTAGATGGGCCTTGAATAAACTAGCGCTTGAGGCAGGCGCAACGGTTTTGGTCACAGCACATACTTTAGATGATTTTGCTCAGACGATCATGATGAATATTCTTAGAAATGCGCTTTCAAGACTTAGCAGGTTGGTACTAAGTAGGGAGAAAACTATTGAAGGTTTTGTTCCGAGGGTACACCCCTTCGTCGAACTTTATGAGAAAGAAACAGCACTATATGCACACCTACTTGAACTGGAGCATAACGATGCGCCCTGCCCATATGCGGAACTCTCTATGAGATGGGATCTTAGATTGTTTCTCTATCAACAGGAGGAGAAGCATCCTGGAACTCTGTACAACATACTGCGTTTTCATCAGAGCTTACTTAGAGAGCTTCCACAACAAAAAATCACATTAAAGAGATGCCAGCTATGTGGTTATCCCACAACTACGGATATCTGCAGAGCTCATTATCTTGAGCGGATATTGCGGTCACTAAAACTAGTATCTAGATTTTAGTTTTCTGTATTCTTCTTCGGAAAGGAAATCTGGTTTTCTTTCTCCAGATTTTAATGCCTCTCTAATTTTTGATGTGACTTCGAAGACTTTCTTTTTCACATTCTCTTTCGCTAGTTTAAGGGCGTCTAATGCTTTAATTTTTGTTTTATCTGTTCTCACAACAAATTTTGCCTTATCGAAAAGAGGATGGACAATCTTATATGCGACAAATATGACGCCATCAATATTCATAAGCTCCATGCGGAGTGGGTTAAGAATGGTATGAGTCTCTCCGTCAACTTCAAATTCGAGGAAGTCATCGCTATAATTTAGTATTTCGATCTTAATCTTTTTAGTTCTGGGTTTCCACAGGCTCAGCTCATCTACTCCATAGTAATCCTCATATGACAAAATGATCACCTCAGCCCTTTCAAGCTTCTTCATGCTTTCAGTGGCCAAGCTCTCATCATTGGAATCCTATTCTGAATCGTTTTCTACAATATGCCGTTTGCAAGGAGTATGCATAGCAAACCAAACGCGAATACATAAGAATTGGCTAATAATATCAAATAATATTTCAGCAACAGTTTTTTTGCTTCTCTTACAACCCTAGCATATATATGCAAGTAGATGAGTATTGATACTAACAAGAGTATCGCTCCTAGGAGGTTACCCCATTCTAAGAATAAGGTCCCATAATTCAAAATGTTTCACCTCTATTACTAATATCTCTTATACTTATACCACTTTTTGAGAAATAAAAACACAGAGAACATGGTGAGAAAAATGGAGGCACCTAATGTAAAGACAGATATTCCGGGGCCAAAATCGCAGGCAATCATCAAGGAGGCCCGAAAATATTTAGTAACAACAACACGTTTCGACTACATCGTTATTGCGAAGATGGAAAATGATTTAATTTGGGATATAGATGGAAACGTCTTTATAGACCTCGCGGCTGGGATAGCCGTCGCGAATGTTGGACATAGAAACCCAGAGATAATAAATGCTGTCAAGGCACAGTTAGAGAAGTATACACATGCGGGTCCACACGATTGGTTTGACGAGCTCCAATTGGAGTACGCCAGAAAGTTAGTTAAGTATGTTCCCGGCAATTTTGATAAAAAAGTTTTCTTTGGGAATTCTGGAACAGAGTCTGTTGAAGCAGCGATAAAGGTTGCACGGTGGAATAAGAAGCGTCCATTAATATTGGCATTCTATGGAGCGTTTCATGGACGGACTATGGGTTCTCTCTCATTAACAGCCTCAAAAACGGCTCATAGAAGGTATCTCCTCCCATACTTCCTAAGTATTCATGCCCCCTACTCATATTGCTATCGATGCCCATTCAATCTAGATCCATCTAATTGTAATGCTGCCTGTGCAGACTTCATAGAGGACTGGATTTTTGAGAAGCTGGCGCCACCTGAGGATGTGGCGGCTATTATAATGGAACCGATTCAGGGTGAGGGCGGCTACATAGTTCCTCATCCTCTCTTTGTTGAAAAAGTCGCGAAAATCGCTAAAAAATATGATATACTGCTGATTATTGACGAGGTTCAGACAGGTTTTGCTAGGACTGGTAAGATGTTTGCTATAGAACACTTTAATGCTACGCAAGATATAATGACCACAGCGAAATCAATAGCAGGAGGATTTCCGCTAGGAGCAACGATCATTAGGGCGGATCTGGACTTTGGGTATCAAGGAGCTCACTCATCAACATTTGGTGGAAATGCAGTCTCACTCGCAGCAGCAAATGCTACTCTAGATTACATAGTTAAACATAAGCTGTGGGAAAGAGCAGCCAAACTAGGAGGGGAGGCACTAAAACTTCTCAATGAGCTCAAAGAGGAAACAGAAATACTTGGAGACGTTAGAGGTAAAGGTCTCTTTATAGGCCTAGAGTTCGTTAAGAATAAGGATACAAAAGAATATGCTGTCAAGGAAAGGGATAAGATTACGGAGTTGGCATATAAGAGAGGTCTTGTCGTTCTCCCAGCCGGAAAGTCAGCATTAAGAATAGCTCCACCCTTAACTATAACTGAGGAGCATTTCAATAGAGCATTAGAAATACTCGCAGATATAATAAGGGAGGTTGACAGAAAAAAAGCTTAAAGCACTAACTTTGAGCGGGTACTGTTACTATGGTATGAATAGATAGACAAAAATAAATATCAGCGCCAAGCCAACTGAGAATCCTACCCACTTGGTATAGGCATCCCAATGTCTTCTGTTTTTTATATATTCATCTATCTCTCTTTCTGAGATTCCAAGCTCAAGTAAATCTTTTTTCAGAATCTTGTACTCCTCGGACTCTTCTATCAAGATGAACTTGACGTGCATAAGTGAGCCTAGTAGAGCAAAATTGAATAGAACTGCGTAGTAGAATTTGGCTGGTGGATTTGTTAATACTACTAATGCTAAACTTGCAAGAGTAGCAAATACTGCAAGTATTATCAGTAAACTAATTATCCGCTCGAGTAGTTCCCCGCCAAGAAGCTTCTTAAGCATACCTGACCCCCTCAAATGTGTCTTAATACGGCTTAAAATTGAGAAATATTGGTGTTATAAAACGATAAGTCTTCATGGTAGCTTAGCTTTAATAATATCAGTCTTAGGAAACCTAGCCGCGGGTCGCAACTACTTTAGTAGTGCTTTAACTCCATGCGGGTAACTCTACCTCTGGGGTTAACTTCCTTGAAAATAATTCCTTGGTACTTATATATTTTTGTTTCTGGCCATTTCCAGCAGTCTCGAGGTAAGAAAGCTTTCCAGCAGAGATGCTCCAAAAATGTCTTAACATCCCAACCATACTCAATAGGTACTTGAGGAAGAAGAGTTCCATGTTGTCCTTTATATTCGACTATTAGGCCATCTCGTCCGATCTCAATCTTCTTGAGATAGTCATCTGGTGAATCAGCATCGATCAGTTCAGGAGGTGTTAATATTGTCACTTCAATGATAATATTATTGAGCTCTTCTACAGATATCGGTGGGAATCTAGGATCTCTAGTCGCAGCACTTATTGCAGCATCAATCGTTGCTTCCACCAATGGATAAACAGGTAAAATATACCCTATACATCCTCTGAGCTCTTCCTTTCCTCCCACAAGCTTGTTTATTGTAACAAAAACACCACTCTTTTCTCTTAGTAGTGTTGGTGTATTCGCTGGGGGAGAGATTCTTCTTCCGTTAGCCACATATTCCTCGATGGCTTGTCTTGCTAACCTAACCAGAAACTCTCCATGCTCATCGCTTATATCCTCGTATTTCAACATCCTAACACCTCGGAATCTTTATTGAATTATGAAACAAGTTTATAAACAAATAAAGTTTTGAGTAATGTAAGTTGCGTAGAGTTAGCGGTGTAAGGAATGGTCAAATACCACGCACCTAGAAGAGGATCGTTGGGCTTTAGAAGAAAGAGAGCACGGAGAATATATCCACATATCTTCTCATGGCCTGAGGTTGACAGAGTAACTCTACTAGGGTACCCCGCGTATAAAGTAGGTATGGTATCAATACTCGAAAGAAACTTACTTGTTGGCGAAAGAGCTTTGTGGTATAATCTCGAGAGGGTCGTAGCTGCTACCGCCTTGGAGGCACCCCCTATAAGGATCCTTGGACTGCGAAGCTACACTGCGGATCCATATGGTCTCAAAACATTTACAGAGGTCTGGACACCATATTTTAGTAAGTATGAGCAAAAATATCTCAGAAGGAAACTTCCTCTTCCAAATAAATCAATTAGGGACCTAGAAGAGAGTATAGAAGAAAAAATAAAACTAATTGAGGATGCTATTGATGATGGGAAGATCGAGGAAGTAAGAGCTATTGTCCGCACAAGTCCTAATCTCACTACGATAGGAAAGAAGAAACCTGAAGTTCTTGAAATAAAAATTGGTGGGAGACCAAAAGAAGCTTTTAAGTGGGGTCTAAAAAGACTCGGTAAGTTCGTCAGAGTATTTGACGTTTTTGAACCCGGCATGTTTACTGATACCATAGGAGTTACCAAGGGAAAAGGTTTTGCCGGTGTGGTTAAGCGATTTGGTGTTACGCTTTTACCGCCCAAATCCAAAAAAGGGCGAAGAAAAATAGGAACTCTGGGACCGTGGACGCCCGGGAGAATTATGTGGACCGTCCCCAGACCTGGCCAACTGGGATTCTTTAGGCGAACAGAATTCAATAAGCAGATAATGGCCTTAATTCCGCATTGGTATAAAATAAGATATAACTTTCCAGGAGAGGTATCTGAGGATTCAGAGCCTTATGAGCTGGAATGTATTGATGCACTAAAGCTTGGAGAACTAAAAGGAATAGATGATGAAACTAAAAACGCAATTATCGAAAAGCTAGACTTAAAGGCTAAAGAGAAAGAGAAGGAAGTTGAAATAAGATCGTTTGCTCTAATGGTGAATCCTAAAGGAGGATGGCCCCACTATGGTGTGATTAAAAATGATATCATAATACTAAGGGGTAGCTGTCAAGGCCCTCCAAAGAGACTTATATTTCTAAGATATCCAATAAGGCCTAAAGCGCTCAAGAAAGATATTAACCTACTTTCAGTATACTATGGCCGTGAATTGCTATTGAGTAGCGATGATCTATCACGTGTTTTTGGGTTAATATCGTTCCTACCTAAAATACAAGGCTTTTAAGATAATGTGGAGGTGATAGCAAGTGAAAGTAGGAGTTTATAATTTAGAAGGAAAGAAAGTGGAGGAAATAGAACTACCAGAAATCTTCGAAACGCCGGTAAGACCTGATATTATTAGACGAGCCTTCATAGCAGCATGGAGTAAGAAATTTACACCATATGGTAAATCTCCTATGGCTGGCCGAAAAGCCGTAGCTTGGAGTGTTGGGAAAGGCTACGATATTGCGCGTATCAGACGTATTGAGGGGTTCGGACGTGCCGCATTAGCTGCGAATGTTGTAGGCGGATATAGGGTAAGGGCTCCCAAACCCTACAAGAGACTAGTTAGGTTTATAAATAAGAAGGAAAAACTATTGGCGCTCAAATCCGCAATAGCTGCCACTAAAGATCCTATTCTTGTTCAATTTAGGGGGCATAGGATTGATTTTGTTCACGAACTACCTATCATTGTCATTGGAGACTTTGAGAATATTTCTAAGACAAAAGAAGTTCGTAAAGTTTTAATAAATCTGGGTCTTCAAACCGAACTTGAGCGTGTAAAGGAGGGACGACGTGTCCGAGCTGGAAAAGGTAAGAGGCGCGGAAGAAAATATAAGCGGCGGAAGGGCCTTCTCATAATTGTATCAAGTAAGGATGCCCCAGTAATTCGTGCGGCTAGGAACATTGAAGGTATTGACGTTAAGGTAGTTGATAATTTGTCGGTTATTAATTTGGCCCCTGGAGGTTGGCCGGCGAGGCTAACTCTATGGACTAAAGAGGCTATTCTTCGTCTCCCAAAAATTATTGAAGAGAGATATAGAAAGCTTATGGGTGGTAGCAAATGAGTAGGAGAATGAGGATTCGTAGGCAAAAAGAGGAAATTCTAGAGATATCGAAGATCATCATTAGGGCTGTTATTTCCGAAAAAGCAATAGATTTGATACGTCGAGAGAACAAACTTACATTCATAGTTGATCGCCGAGCAAATAAACCAATAATAAAGCGTGCTATTGAAGAGTTTTTTGATGTTCGTGTAGAGAAAGTTTGGACAATGATTACGCCTCGTGGCGAAAAAAAGGCAATAGTTAAGCTTAAGCCTGAGTATTCAGCTATAGATATAGCTAGTCAACTTGGGATCATATAGATCTTCGTAGCTACATCCTATATAGAGGGGTTATACCTAGTAGTTTCATTGCTGTGGCTATGACTCTACGGAATGTTGCTACGAGCATTAAGCGTGCTTTTTTAAGTTCTTCATTCTCAGCTTTTAGAACTGGGTGCTTTTGGTAAAATTTGTTGAATAGCATCGCAAGCTCATTAGTATATTCGACTAGTAAATCTGGTCTATGGGTCCCAATGACTTCTTCTAAAACTTCTGGAAATTTCGATAGCTTGTATATAACCTCGAACTCTTCAGGGGTCTTCAGTAGTGATAGATCACACTTATCCGGGATTTTCCAAGAGATTTTCCTGAGTATTGACGCAGCTCTCGCATGGGCATACTGTATGAAGGGGCCCGAATTTTGTTCAAAGTCCAATACACGCTTCCAATCAAAAGTTATGACTTTTGTGGGTGCCTGACTTAGTAAAGCATACTTTATAGCACCGATGGCAATTTCCTTCGCTAGTGCGTACTTTTGTTCATTACTAAGTCTTTCACATCTATGGGTGATTTCCTCATATGCCCTTCGAATAGCTTCAATCACAATCTCATCTAGCGAAACATATTGACCCCTCCTCGAAGACATCTTTCTGCCAGGAAGTCTGATTAATTCGTATGCTACGTGTTTATATCTGCTAAGAACATCTTTGATGCCTAAAGCTCTTAGTGCGAGAACAACATGTTTCTGCTCAAGTTTTTGGTCGACCCCTATAACATTGATTGAAACATCAACTTTCAGAGACTGAAGTTTGTAGTAAGCATATGCTATATCGCGTAGTAAGTATAATGAGGTTCCGTCTCTACGTATCAGAACTGGATTTTTGACGTTCTCAATTTTTATAGTCCTGTTCTTTCCCTCAAAATAAAACTCCCTCATTTCTGGAAAATCGGTTAGTATTTTCTGTACATTTAGAAATAACGCTCCAGTCTCAGAATCCCTGTAAGCATAACCTCTTTTCACAAGCTCATTAGTGATACTTTCTACTAGTCCTTTCCAGATTAAATCGCTTTCCCAGTCAAAAGCGTCAAACGTTATATGCAGAATCTTAAGAGTGTTTATGATGGCTCCCAGAATCCTTGATACGGTTTCTCGAATATACGAAACTGTTTCTCTATCACCTCTTTCGTATCTTTGCATTATTCGTCTAATATGAGTATCAGCATTAGAATCTATCCTTAGGTTTAGGCGATAATAAATTCTAGGCCACTTAGAAGCCACGCTACTTAGAATTTCAAAGGAAATCTTAACATTTTTAATCAGATTTTCGATTTCCTGGACAACACTAGCAACCTCATGCGAATCTCCTACGATCGCTTTTATTTTCTGAGCGATCTCATCTTGACCAAGAGCTATACTGCGGATCAAGGTCTCCATTACGAAGCTATGATGCTTCTCTTTGCTTATACTCTTTCTAAGAGTATTTCTAAACGTACCAACAATTCTCATAAGTTTTTTGAGATTCTTGTTGGCTTCTAATAAGGATGCGGTGCATGAATACACAGCACCGCAAAGATGATCTAACTTAACGCCATTAGAACGTAGATTTTTAAGCTTTCTGAGCCCATACATCAAAACTGCGACCTGCCTGCCACAATCGTTAACATAGAATCTTCTCGAGACTTCATTTCCAATAAATTGATTTATTCGTGCTAAACAATCTCCAATAAAAGCATTACGAGCATGGCCAATATGGAGAGGATGAATAGGATTTGCTGAGGTGTGCTCAACGATTATTTTCCTTCTCTTAGAGGTGAATACTCCATATTTTTCCCACTCATGTGATATTCCCTCTATTACAAACTTCGCAAAGAGTCCGCGGTCAAGGAAGAAATTTATATATCCATTCTCAGCCCTAACGCAAGCAATGATGCTAGGTTTAATTTTATTGATTTTGCTAGCTATTCTTTCAGCTAGACTAACAGCGTTTTCCCTAAACTTCTCTCCAAAATATTTCTTAGCCACACTAAAAGCAACAGTTGTGAAGAAGTCACCATATATTCTCGACCTTGTTTCCTCAACTTTGATGTTATCCTTATCAAAATCTATTTTACATTTCTGAAGAGCTTTCCAAACTAAATCCCTTATAATATCTACAATATGCCTATAAGGTCGAAACATAGTTACCAACACCAATAATAGACAGAAAACATTATCACAGAAAATTTTAGTTATTTTACGAATCGCTGATATATTAGCTCAGAAAATAATCTCAGAACCAACTTCATGAATAGGCATAATTCCGCCGAATTCCTCCTTATGCGTATTTGTCAATCCTAAAGCTTTAAAAACAACAAAAATAAGTATGATAGATAAAATGATAGTACAACAATACGTAATAGAGTGAATAAAACTGGACTGGGGGGTTAGTCTAGCCTGGAAGGATGCTGGCCTTTCCGAAAACCTCGGGGGCTACGGGCGCCAGTGGTCGTGGGTTCGAATCCCACACCCCCCACCACTTTCTGCCAATTATTAAGTATCTCTTCGTGTTTCTTCTATTATTGATGCTTATAGCTATAACCTAGGGGTTTGATTTGCTGGATGCATCTGATTTCTTAGGAACTGTACTAAATTCCTCGCCTCTTGTTGTTTTTGGGGAGCGGGGTGTTGGCAAGACATCTTTTCTACTTACGCTTGCTAAGTCTTTGATTCGGTCATATCAAGCGAATGTTTTTATGATTCTGCGTGAAAAATTTGATGGGGTTCCTGAGGGAGTAAGGGTGATCTATGCATCCAACGACTTATTCGGGGAAGAATACTTGGGTCTAGTAAGAAGGGGCTTCGAGGAAATGTCAAAAACTATGAAAAATTTCAAAGCGGGTAGAAGGATCGCTTTTCTTTTAGATGATGTTGTTCCCAAAAAATTATTGTTGGCTAAATTTAGTGACGCGAGATTAGCTACTTTTCTTCCAAAAGTATTGTTTTGGGGGAAAATATTATCGAGTTTAATGAGCGCGGTTTTTATTGTTAGTACCCTTGAGAATATTCGGAAGGGCGGACCTTTCAAGGCTAGGTATTATCTCAAGTATGGCTTTAATTTTCTTAGAGTAGAAAGGATCTCTAGAATTAGAAGGCTCTGTTTGATTCGGTTTGGAAGGAAAAAAGGACGTATTGTTG
>JAHKKZ010000043.1 GCA_029856685.1 Candidatus Njordarchaeota archaeon | reverse complement strand
TGTTTCGTGGCCTCAACCCAAATACCATTTAGCCTAGTAGCTGTTTCGGTTGCTTTGTGCTTATGGAGGGGGGCTATTGTTTGTGTTTTTAAGGATTAATTTTACTCATTCTCTTATTGATTAGCTTTTAATGCATGCTAATGCAGGGGTGCCTGTTCTTGTTTGGTAAAAAGAAAAATGTTGAAAAACGAATCCTAGAGGAAGCGAAGGCTTTAAGAGATCTAATAGAGCTTACTGGGGACCGTCAATTGAACACACAGGCCGTCCGCGAGGCTCTTAGAAAGATCGCTGATAATGTCTCTAAGCTTTCTGATATTGAGAGAGATAGACTCGCAAGAAAAGTTGACGAGCTTTTCGAGGAGAAGATTGCTATTCTTAGAGGCTGGAGGGAATCCAATATAAGGAAGATAAAGAGTATGCTTAAGGAGCTTAGATTATCCAAGAAGATTCCCCAAGTTAAGTTTAATAGGGTTCGGATGCTTGATTCCCAAATAAAACTCTATGATGCTCAGCTTATGGTTCTAGAAAATCTAAGAGATATTCTCGTAGACACAATTCAGAGGGGGGTTGACCCCGTTACTGCTTGGAATAGGGTTATGAGAAGCTCAACGGTTGTCTCTGAATTCGTTGAAACCCTCGCGGAGCATGCAGAAGCGTATGAGGAGCTTATGGGGGAGGGGGTCTCCGAGGAAGCTCTAGAGACACTCGAGGAGGAGTATGGCGTTAAGGAGCCGGAGGAGGTTGCAAGAAAAGAGCTTAAGAAACTTATGGAGAAATATGGTGTTGAGGAGTAGATAGGTATGAGTGTTGAGAAGTCCTACGAATATATGATGGATTCTCTTCGCCGAATAATAGAGTTCGTAAGGGAAATTTCTGTTGAGTGGTGGTGGTTCGAACAGGGTAAAATTCCAATAATTCGGGTTAGGAAACTCGAGGTAAATAAGAATATATCCTTCGAATATCTACCCAAAAGACCTGTTTTGGATGCGCTTAGAGTCATATACTCAAACTTTGAACAGATCAAAAAGCTCGATCCAAAGAATAGAGTTGACTATGCCCTAAAAACAGCTCAGGACCTATACCTAGTCCTACAAGCTATAAGCTATGTTATTGATGCTCACGGCTTAGCCGAAAAAATACACGAGGCTAGAGAACGTATAGCTAAGATTAATCCAGAAGCCCTAGACGAATTTATAGATCTTGCTAATAGTGTTATACAGCGCATAAGAGAGCTTCTAGCACTAAATGTTTTTTCATGGCCATCCAAAAGGAAGGAGATCGAAGAGGAAATAAAGAAGGTTCTAAAATTTGCCGAGACTATGTCTATCCAGGAGAAAGCTAAAGAGGAGGTGTCAGCATAAAATGGTGTTCGGTAGAAAGAAAGAGAAACTCGACGAAAAAATCCGTAGGCTTATCGAAAGGCTACAGGACGCACGAATAACCATAAGGATATACAGAAAAAAATATGAGAACCAAATAAAGAAATATCTACGCAGGGGAAAAACACCCCCACCAACTCTTCTAGCCGCTTGGAAAGTAAGTGACATACTGCTATCAACAGTAGAATCATCGATAGTCTCCCTTGAGAGTGCCCAGATGATGCTTGAGGTAGGAAGCGCGATCAAAGAGGCTGCAGGCGTCACAAGCGTAGACAAACTTGCGGATACTCTCCGTGAACTGAATCAGAACTTAGCAAGCATAGGTATGGCTTTGAGACAAATGGTTACTGTTCAAAGCCAATTGGTCAACACAACACAGTCAATATCAACAGATCTCTCTGAAATGATGAATGAGATTGCGGGAGCGCTTGAACAGCTCACCCCAGAGGTCATAGAAAGCATAGGCTCAGAATTCCTAGAACAACTCAAGGTTAGTGACCCAGAACTATACAAGCAGATACCAGAGGAGATTAAGAGGAAATATTTACAGTCGTCGGAGGAGTAGGAGGTATGGGGCTTTACGATGAAGCCCTGAAGTTTAAGAAGCTGGCGGAAAATGCTATGAGGAAGGGAGATATAGAGGCCGCAAAGAGATACTTACAGATGGCGATATCTAGATTAGAAACTCTGGAAGAGATGAGTGAAGACCCAACACTCAAGAAGATCTGGGAGCAGGGAAGAAGAAATCTGATGATGCTCCTAGAAGGATTAGAATCTGGAGCTATAAGAATACCAAAAAGAACAGCTGAGGCCAAGGCACCTAGAAGAGTTGCTGGAGCCCCCCGTGTAAAGATGATCGAACATGTACCCAGAAGAACGGCAATAAAGGAGATTCCAGAGGAATGCCAGGCGGACTTCTTATATACAAGCATCCCCGAAATAACATTCAATGATGTTGCTGGTCTTGATGATGTTAAGCGGGAACTGCGTGAGGGAATAGAGTGGCAAATAAAATACCCAGAGATTCTCAGACAGCTCGGTCTAAGGCCAATAAAGGGAATCCTTCTCTATGGGCCTCCCGGAACTGGAAAAACATATGTTGTGAAGGCTGCGGCTGGAGAGTTTGGGGTTCCACTGATAATTGTTGATCCAGCAACATTGATGTCGAAGTGGTTGGGAGAATCCGAGAAAATGGTAGCTAAGATATTCAGCTGTGCTAGGAGGCTTTCTCCCTCAATAGTATTTATTGATGAAGTAGACAAAGTGTTCCCGAGGCAGGTAAGTGGTTCGGAAGCACCAAAGAGGATAGAAGCGCAGTTGCTACAGGAGCTTGACGGGATAAGATCTGGGGAGGGCTTCATCGTTATATTTGCTACCAACGAACCGTGGAATCTGAATCCAGCTCTAATAAGAGCAAAGAGGGTGGACAAAGTAATATACGTCCCACCACCAGACGATGAGATGAGAAAGAAGCTCTTCGAATTATATCTAAGAGGTGTAAACCTTGCGGATGATGTGAATTTAGATGAGCTTGTTAGGAGAACCAGACCAAATAGCGAGGGGTTCTACAGCGCAGCGGCTATAGCCCTTATATGCAACGAGGCTAAGAAGAATGTCCTAAGGTACTACCAAAAAACTGGTCAGCTTCGACCTATAAGAATGGAGGACTTACTAGAAGCTATAGAGAGGACTAGGAGAGACATACCCATAAATCTTGTTGAGAAATATGATGAGTGGAAAAAACAATATTTTATAAGTTAGAGTGATTAAGATGGATCCATGCTCACAATTTGTAAGAATGGCCAAGAAAAATCTTGGTATTAGAAAGAAAAATCCTTGGACCGCCGCCCTATTCTTCATCCAGGCGGCGGAATGCTACCTAAATGCTGGTGAGAAAAGAAAAGCTTTTCAATACGCATATCGAGCTGTGAGCCTCCTAGAGAAGTTCTGGGGAAGTGGAAAAAACGATGTTGTTCTATCAGACCTAGAAAAAGCATTGGGACTAGCATTTAGAGTCTGCCCACCTAATAAGAGAAAGGAGATTAAAAGCAAGGCATTCAAAGTTTATCTTTATCATGCAAACAAGCTAGAGAGTAGTGGTAATTTTCTTGGTGCATCAGAAAAATATGAGGCAGCAACACAATACGCACCGAGTGGCGAGAAAGCTAAGGAAGCTATTCTTAAAGCCATAGCGGTTCTGCAAAAAGCTAAGGAGAAGGAATCAGTGGTGAAGAATAGAGCACTCTTAGAGAAAATTGAGTCAAGATTAGAATACCTAACATCACTTCTACCAAAAAGAGTGGAGGAAAAAGCACCTGTCCTCGCTGAAAAGGCATCTGCGAAAGTGTCTGTTAATATGGAGCTTGAGGTTTTGGAGGCTGCGATGCATGAAGCTATGAGGAAGATATCATCGAAGTTCCCGCTCAGGGTTTCTGACGTGGACATAGAAACCAAAAATGGAACCCGTAGAGCGTCCTTTAGGGTTCCAGGGTATGATGCCATAGTAAATATGACCCATAAAAAGACCTATTGTGCTGTTGAAGTATTCTCATCAAACCTTAGTTTTGCTCTCGAGGTTGCTAGTTCAACAAAATACTTTTTGGATGCCGAGGAAGCACTGAGAAAAGTTCTTAGCTTTAATGTTAGTGGACACCTAGATAAGAAGTACATATTAATGTTTATACGCAAAATCTCTAGAATGGCGAGAGCCCGGGAGGAGGGTCTTAAAGTTGCCCATTACTTGGGTACGCTAGCAGACTTTCTACTTAAGCAAAATAGAAAATTTGAAGCTCTCGCAGACAAGATTAGAGAAAGATCGAACTCGCTTATGGAGATATATGTTGCGGGTAGCGAGCTTCTGAATATAGATTCTCGGAAAATAATGAGTCTTATGGAGGAAGTAGCTAAGATTCTGGGTGAGAAAAAATGATTCCGATAGTAGCGATATACGCATTCATAATGGCATATACCATCTTCATAGTAAATCTGAGTATTGTATATCTAAGCTTCTTGGACTGGTATAGAAGGGAGGATGAAACCGAGGCTATGCGTGCCCTAAAAATATCGGCGGTACTATCAACAATTTTCTCACTAATTCTGATATATACTATGCTTAGTGTTATGCCAGAAGACCTAGTAGCTCTCTATAGAGACCTCATTCTTGTGTCCTTTATATTATCTGTAATGTGTCTATTCCCATTCCTAGTGTGGATTAGGAAGAAGATATATGCTCATTTCTACATAGCCGCGTACCTCTCATATAATATTCTGGTTTGGTTTGTAGCCCCAGTTTTTCTCTACGTTGTTTTCGAGATGGATTACTTCCATATGACAATAGCAAACTATCTACTCGGTGCAATACTGGGAACATTGTTAGCCACAGCGATAATAAGGGAGATAAGGCCTAAAGAATGGATTCTCGGTGGGCTCCCAGCAATAACAACGGCTATTAGCGTAGCAGATTTCGTCACTAGGGCTATAGGCTCCCAACTGAAACTAATCATAATAGCTCCAGGCGTATCTCTAAACTTAATACATGTGATTCTAATCGTTTCCTTAATAATACAATATATTTACTATAAGCGTATTACTGAGAGGTAGTAAATATGGTTGGAGGTACTGACATAAAGAGAACGCTTCTATTACTACACACCCTCAATTGCTGTCCATTCTGTGGTGCTCCTCTGAAGATAGTTGATGGGAAATGTGACGCATGCGGTTCGGTCATTGACCGCAACCTCATAATAAGCTATGTTAAAGCGAAGCTCTCCCAGGATATGTATGAGGGTCTTGATGAAGTACGCATAATGGACTCTATTGCCGAAGCTTCATACAGACTCTCCTTAGCATCTGAGTATCTAAGATCAAGAATAATTATGAGTATGAGAGAAAGAATAGATGAGCTACGTAGAGAAGAAAAAGAAATACATCCAGTTTTCGAAGAGATTTCCAGACGTGAAAGGGAGATTTTGGAACGCCTAGAGAGTGTCCTTAACAAGCAACAAGAGGCACTGAGAATAAGAACTGTGGATGCTTTGGAGAGGGCATATAATGAGTTGCTAGCGGCACTAAAGCAGTATGGTAGAAATATACCCCCTGAGGTATTAGGTCTCTACACATTGCCGGACTTCGCCCTGGAGATTGCTGATAAGTATCATAAGGCAAATGACTATAATAATGCTGTTCGATGGTATGGCTTTGCTGTAGTAGCTACAATGTATCCTGAGAGCCCCCCTAAAGGTCTTCCAAAGAGAATGTCTGTAGTCCACATACCGTATGGCGTTACGCACATAGGAATATTCGATGGCGACTTTGATGGTAAACCAGAAGTATTTTATGTACCGAGTATGGGAGTTGCAGGGCTCAAGATTCCATGTGTAGTTATAAATGAGGGCGGAGTGAATTGGAATCCACTAAATGGGTATGGTGTGGTCTTTCCTATCTTCGGCAACCTTGGGAAATACTCAGTAGTGATATTTGCTTGGGAATCATCTAGACTACCAGATGCAAAGCTCATAAGCATGGGAAAGGAGATAAGAATCATACGAGACAACGAGACACAATACACATTACCAACATATGCGATATCATATGCCGACATCGATAATGATGGACACATCGAACTAATAGTCCTGACGGGAAGAGGAAAGGCCCTCCTTCTTGATAACAAGGATGACCACTTTGTTGCTAAGGTAATATCAGTAGGAAACATATCAAGTATAGCCACCCCAAAACTTGGAGATGTTGTAAGATTTGTGGCTATGACCATGGACGGCAGGCTACTGATGATAGACCCTATCACACGCGATGTATCACCAATAGAGTTTGGCTTTAGGAATGCGGATTCAGTGATAGTAAGCTCGGGAGATCTGGATAAGGATAGTTTCGATGAGATATATGTATCGACTATGGATGGTGGCTACCGCTATGTTTTCAAGAACGGCGGATATCAAGGCTCCAAGATAGTTGATGGTGATGTGCTAGGCATGCAAGTAGCTGATATTAATGGTGACCAAAAAGATGAGCTCATAGTCTTAAAAAGAGGTAGGGGCCTAATCTTAGAAATATACTCTCTAAGAAGAGCACTTGGGGTAGATGTTTTGGAGAAGATAGCATCATACCAAATAGGAACTACCTACGATGTGACCAGAGCAAAGATGAGCTATGAAGCTCCGTTCGGTTCCAGACCAATCTTTATATGTGAAGACATAGATCTTGATGGTGCCCCAGAGATACTAGTTGGCCTAGAAAAATCTTTCTTAATTATCGACCCCAAATATGCTTAGGTGATATCAGATGTGTATCGAACGGTCCAGACCTCAATTCGATAAGAAGAAATATATAGAGGCTCCACAAGAGCCAGATGTTGTAATCTACTATCGCGAAATTGGCAGGAAAGAACCAGACATCATAAGAGTGTATGAATATGAGGAGGCATACGTGGTTTGCCCTACAGGAGAAACCAAGGTTTTAGCGGAACCAGGATTCTACCGAATATATTCTCGCCCAGCTAGAGTTACCTGGGTGCGTCTATCCAAACTCACACTGACCGTAGGTGTTCCCAGCACAAACTTGCCGTTTAGGTATGGTGTACATGCAGATATTGTTCTGTTCCCCAAGAATGTTCAGATGATCGTTATTGGCGTGGCTAAGGTGGCTAGGGAGGGTGTAATAACAATTGACCTGATAAAGGAGGAACTTCGGAGGATTCTGAGGGATGCTGTTTTGAATGTTAAGTTGGATCCGAATAAGCCTAGAAAGGAGATAATCAGTAGGATTCATGATGAGATAAATACTCTACTAAAAAGATCGTGGCTAAGTATGTTTGTTTGTGATGTACAAGGGATAGGGTTCTCGCATGAGTGTGAGTTAGCAAAATTTTTGGAGGGATAGGATTTGAGCTCGATTGTTAGATCACAACTAGAACTCTTCATCTCATCCGAAAGGGTGACTATTAGGAATAGTCTTAGGGACGCTAGGGCTGAGGCAATAGAAAAGAGAGACTACGACTTATCGGCGAGTCTCGAGGAAATCGAGAATATGCTCATGGGGTTCATGCCGATCAAATCTGCATTTCCAACACCAGACGAATACATAAACGCTCTGAGGTCGTATGCTTTTACTCTTTCACTTCTAAGCTCTCTATTTCGCCATGCTGGGATATCTACAGAGACATTGTCTATGGCTAAGAAACTTATGAGCATAACCTTAGAAAAAGTTGAGATGGGAAAACTCATTGAGAATGCGAAGAAGATCCTGAGTGAGAAGGAATATGGACGCGAAGTTTTCATTGATGGGTGCAAAACATATGTTGGCCTGCTCGTTGGGAGGGTAAAGGAGTTCGATAGACAAGAACTTCACATAGTGAAGGAAGCCCTAACAGAGATCTTCGCGGGTGGGAAGCCTATAAGGAGATTATCAGACCTAGCGAAAGAGCTCGGAGCAAGAGAGAAAGATCTAATGAGGATCCTTAAGAGAATGCCTGACATCGACCCAAACATAATTGTTAAAGAAAAGTATGTCGCCATGAAAAACAAGCTGAAGGAATACATTGAGGATCTGCTCTCCGACAAGGGCTATATATTGATTAGTGACCAGGCTAAAGAACTTTCCTTGGAACCAAAATATGTTGTGGATGCCCTCAAGATACTGAGAGATATCTTCCCGAATCTGCGGGTTTATGAAGACAAAATAGTCTACATACCGAACATATTAGCAAACTACGTGGAGGACATCGTAAGGGAAAGCATTGTAATATCATACGAGGAATTAGCTGCAAAGCTTGGTATATATCCAAAACCAGTAGCTGAAATACTTAAAGAAACGAGTCGGTACTTCTCGGAAACAGCGATTATTGAGAAGGTGCTTATTAACAAGAAAAGGATAGTATCTTGGCTATCGAAGATCTTTGGTGAGCGCCCAGTAATATTTGTCGATGAAGTCGCGGGGATAATAGGGGTGAGTAGCAAAACAGCAAAAGCGATAGCTGACCTAGCAGCGGCACTAAGCAAGGGAGACATAGTGACCAGGCAAAACCGTGTTATCTATAAGCCGAACATGATAAGGATTCTCAGCGAAGCTATAAGAGAGCAGGTTCTCCCAGAAGACATAGCATCGCTAAAGGAAACTGATCCTAGACTTGTAGAAGATGCTGTCTATAAGCAGATCCACCAGAAGCTACTTGACTTCGAAAAGACGGTTATGAGGGGAAGATAGTATGGCGTATGGTAAGCAACAGCTTAGAGAACTTGCTCAGAAGCTAAATAAGATAAAAGAACAATTATCCTTTGAACTGCCAGAATTCTGGTGGTTTTCTCAGGGGGAAGCAGCAATAGTATCAGTTAGGAAACTTACAAGGGACAAGGAGCTGAGGGTATTTGAGACACCAAAGCTCTCATTGAAGGCAGCACTAAAACTGCTTATCGATAATATAGAGGTTATAGAACAACTAAAGGGATCTGAATTCTATAGAGCCCTCAGAATACTAGAAGAAGACATATCAAAGATCATCGATGCGTACAAAGCAGTCCGTGATGCCCATAGCATCGTTGAGGAGATAGAACATACCAAAAGGTTGCTGAAACAGAGAGGTCTGCATGTTGCGAAGGAGAAAGAGATCGAGGCCGAACTAAATACGATAATAACGTGGATACGGGATATACTAACTGGAAACTTCTATGAGTGGAAAAATAGGAAGGAAAAAATAGAACTGTTACTGTCGAAGATTAGAGAGCGGATACAAAGCCTATAATTTTTTCCTTAAAAACTCCTTGTAATCCTCATACAGCCTTACCCCAGCACTAGCACCGATGATGTCGGCTCCCTCCCGTATTAGGGCTAGGGCAAATTTCGCTTCTCTTATCCCCCCAGAAGCCTTAATCTTGATTCTTTCTCCCACAACACTTCGAATTATACGTACATCATCGATGGTTACACCTCTCGCCCCAAACCCAGTGTTTGTTTTAACACAGAAAGCACCTGAGTCCATAACTAGCCTACTTGCATCCCTTATTTCCTCCTCAGTGAGATATGAAGTCTCAATGATGACCTTTGTGGGTATTCCCGCAGACTCAATAACTTTTTTTATATCCTCCAAAACATATTCCCGCTGTCCACTTCTAAAGAAACTTATATTCATAACCATATCAATCTCGTCGGCCCCCCAGTCAGCAGCGATTTGCGCCTCCTTGACTTTAATCTCTGTCGGATAGTAGCCGAGAGGAAAACCTATAACAGTCACAACCTTCACATCCGTATCTCGAAGAAGTTTGTTGGCTAGGGGCACATATATGAGGGGTATGCATACGCCCCTAAAATTGTACTTCTTTGCCTCCTCTATAGTCCTAATAATATCTTTCTCTTTGGCTGAGGGCTTAAGGTTTGTATGGTCGATTCTCTTTGCGAACTCCTCTAGGCTCAGTAGCTTCATAATACCCACCCGATACATATCATTAAAAAGAAGTATGGTATTTATTTCTGGTGCCCAGAGAAGGAAATTTTATTCTCTTTATTTTTGTTGAAATGAAAAGATAATTAAATGTTGGTGATTATGTTGCAAGCACCAAAATACGTCTTCATTATAAATGGAACACCAGTCCCAGTCGTGCGGGATGAAACAGTGAATAAGATCGAATCCAACAACCTAACACTCAAAGATATTCTCGAGGAAGCCAAGTATTTCCTAGCAAATGGTGAGAGTCTAATAGCAATAAAGGGTGTGCTTGAGGCGATGCTACCATTCATGAGTGTCGAGCTAACTGAGTATTGGGATGATCTAAGAAACAAAATAGGTCTCCTAGAGAAGGGTTTCTCCGCTAAAGATGTAGGCATAAGGCTCGACTCCAAAAGATTGGAGTTCAAAAATGTTGTTGGCAAAAACATACTTGAGTGGGTCAAACCAAAGCAGAGGCAGACAGAATATGGTTATGTTTACTCAATAGAACTTACCATACTCGGGGAGGGTCACGTTGGTTGGTGCGCAGGATCTCTCAACATTTCTAGGTAAGATCAAGGAATTCTTGCTCGATCTCGGTGAAATATTTTTTCTCCCAGATGGTATCTATCTTCATTGCACATCCAGAAATCTGTCTAGCAAAATTCTGATATTTGAGTGGCTCGGAGAGGGAAAATCTACCACAACTAAATATTTAACAGGACCAATGCTGATTTCCGAGCTAACAAACATACTCTATAGGTTTCTCCGCTTTAATAGGAGCCTCCAGCGATATTTCCAGGTGCTGGATGAACGGATAGGAGATATTATGAGTAGAGAAATAAACATCAAAATCCTCGACTATATGAGGTATGTTAAGTTCTTCATTACGATGCTTAGGAAGTGGTTTAATGTTGATATATCAAGAGAAGTGTCACTAAGTGAGCTTGGAATAAGAAAGGGCGGTCTGGAGAGCGTCCTAAAATATATCCGGGAAGAAAAAACAAAGGCTTTTGCGCTCATACAACGTTGGAATCTTCTTAAATTTCTTGTTCCACCAGAGGGAAAAATGAGGGTTCTCAATGAAAATGGCTTATTTGAATATTCTATTCGTAGTGTCCC
>JAHKKZ010000042.1 GCA_029856685.1 Candidatus Njordarchaeota archaeon | reverse complement strand
TAGCTGAGGAGATAGGATATCCCGTTGTTCTTAAACCACAGATAACTGGAGGGCGACGTGGCAGAGCAGGAGCAATACGATTTATAGATAACCCCAAAGAACTTGAGAAAAATTTCAAGGAATTGATAAATCTAAGTCTTTACGGAAAAAAAGTAGAGAAAATTCTAATCGAAAAGAAGGTCAGTATAAAGCATGAATACTACATATCCTTTCTATTAGACTTCTCCATGGCGAGACCAATCATGATATTTTCAAGCGAAGGAGGCATTGAGATAGAGGAAATCGCTGCAAAATACCCGCAGAAAATGGTAACATTACATATCGATCCAGAAGAAGGACTTCAACCATATATGGTATATGAGGCTCTGAATAATGTAGGAATTATAGGGAAGAAAGCCACAAAATTTGTATCAATAGCTATGAGGCTTTGGAATGCTTTTTCAAAATATGATTTAATCTTAGCAGAGATAAATCCACTGGCCGAAACAACAGACGGCGAACTTCTCGCTCTGGATGCCCGAGTAATCGCCGATGATAACGCGGAATTCCGCCAAGAATATATCCGCGAATTTAAGGCTAGACGTGGGGGTATAGAATCAATAGAATATAAGGCAAGAGAGAAGGGCATATCATTTGTAATTGTTGATGAGAAAGGAGAGATTGGTGTTATCGGCAACGGTGCGGGACTAACAATGGCAACAGTTGATGTCTTAAAGCTTCTAGGAGGAAAACCAGCTAATTTCTTAGACATAGGAGGAGGCGCACGTGCTGACCGCGTATTGGCGGCTATACAAACTCTTCTAACTGTGAAAACTTTGAAGAAGATATTTATAAATATCTTCGGCGGTATCACGAGATGTGATGAGGTTGCAAGAGGCATTGTTGAGGCTATCGAAAAGTTAAATCTTAGGATACCTCTTATTGTAAGATTAACGGGAACTCTGGAGGAGGAGGGAAGAAAAATATTAGAATCTGCAGGTATAAAAGCTTACACTAAGATGTTAGAAGGAGCAAAAAAAGCTGTAGAAGGGTGATTAAGTTGACTATCCTAGTAAATCGAGACACAAGAGTTGTTGTCCAAGGTATAACTGGCCGTGAGGGAAGTTTTCATACAAAATTGATGCTTGAATATGGAACCAAAATAGTAGCAGGAGTAACCCCAGGTAAGGGAGGTATAGAGGTCCATGGCATTCCTGTTTACGATAGTATTAAAAGTGCTATGAAAGAGCATGAAATTGATGCAAGCATAGTATTTGTCCCCGCAAAGTTTGCACCAAGTGCCGTTTACGAAGCTATAGATGCAGGATTGAGTCCGATCGTAGTTATTACGGAAGGAATTCCGATATGGGAAACCATGAGATTTGTCAGAAAAGCTAGACAAAGAAACCTAGTTATTATAGGTCCTAACTGTCCAGGGATTATAGTTCCTGGGGAAACAAAAATCGGTATAATGCCAGGACACATATTTATTAAAGGAGATGTAGCGATAATCTCGCGTAGTGGAACGCTCACATATGAGGTTGCGCAGTTATGTACACTCGCAGGGCTTGGACAGAGCATTGTGATCGGACTTGGTGGCGACCCCATACGTGGTCTTACGATACCTGAAGCTCTAAGAATGCTCGAGAACGATCCCGAAACCAAGAAGATTGTAATTATAGGAGAAATTGGCGGAACTGAGGAGGAAGAAGCCGCCGAACTCGTCAAAAAAAATGAAATAACTAAGCCCATCGTTGCATATATAGCAGGCGCCACAATTAAGCGAAAAGGCGTATCTTTTGGACACGCAGGCGCAATAATACTCGGAGAGAAGGGCAAACCAGAATCTAAAATCAAAGCATTTAAGGAGGCTGGAATACCCATTGCTAAGTTTCCTCATGAGATACCAGAGATTCTGAAAAGCCTATGAAGATTCAAAAAACTTATGCAAAAATATATAAGAACAGGAACACTATTATTTTGGTTGGAAGGTGATCGCTGTGGATAAGCAAAGAAAAATCCAGAAGCTTGAATTAGTCGAAAAAAGTTCAACTAAATTTGCGGAGCTTCCAGATGTTGTTGAACTATACTTCGAAAGAGCTGATAAGCCAGGTCGTGGTATAACGATCAGAGTACCAATAACCGAATTATTTGAAAATGTCGTCAAAGAAGCTGCCCGAAAACTCAACTTTAGAAACACCCGCGTCGGCGTTCTGGGTGGCTCGTCACCAGTATCCTTCATAGGAAAAAGTGTGGGAGACGTCATTAAGGAAACATCAAGTATAAGTTTCCAAATAGCATCAGCAGAGATGCTAGGAGATTCTTAGTTTCTTTTATAGAGCACTACACAATGTTTCTCTTTCTCTTTTGACCTCATTTTAAATTTATCGGAATAGAGCTAGCCTCTGTCATGTTGCCTATACACTAAAAGGATTCTCGGTGTCGTAGCTATGGCTATCTATATCGATGCTACACTATGGAAAAAAATGATCGAGATTATTCGTCAGACTCCTTATGAAAGAGCATTCTATCTAATAGGTTTCTACAACGATAACGAAAGCTATGTTATTGAGATCTTCGAGGTTTTATATCAATCAAGTAGCATAACACACATAGTATCTGATCCTTATGGACGTATGCTGATTTCCAACTCGCTCCCAGCAGGAATTAAATTGTTAGGCATAGCTCATAGTCACCCATTCGACCAAAGTAGCAAACCTGAACCATCCAGTATCGACTTAGAGTTAGCTCGAGAATATGAAGGTGATATCATCATAACAATGAATCCTACTGGGGAGGCGACAGCAGTGAAATTCGCTGGAGATTATGAAGATGTCCGCATTAAAATTGAGGATTTCCCAAGGGAGCTAAGAATAATTTGTGTGGATGACATTTACTTTGTTTTTCCTTGGTGGCTACAGGATACTACTATAAAGCTACGCATTCCACAACTTTACGGCGAAATTATGTATAGATTATATTTTCACTCACACTTTGATGGCAAAAGAATTATTATCCCAGAATATGAATGGTTTTATGTTAAACAGAAATATTCTATTCCTCACATAGCTTTTGGCAATACAAGGGATCTCACAAAAAGGTACCTGCTTGAGAACAACATTACGAAGTTGCTACAATCCCAATCCTAGCCAATCTACTTTTGCACTTATTACAAAAATCCTTAGGTTTCATATCTAACTCTAGCAATGAATTTGCAAAACGCATTACACAATATCTATTACAGTGCGTTAACCCAAAGACATGACCTAGCTCATGCCTAACAGTTTTAAGAATTCTCATTTCATACACTTCCCTATCTCTATCTCTCAGTCTCCATGTACTGATGATACAACCATGATTAGGTAGAGCGACACCAAAAACAAAGTTAAGATTAGAGACATAGATATCATAACCTATCGCTATCAAAAATAGCTCATTCGGTATTAAGATAAGAGCGGTGTTCAAAATTTTCTCAGCGTCGTATTGTCCACGACGATGATTACAAGCGTCTTCAATATTGAGTCTCAACGTGGATATATCAAAATCTATATTAAAAGATAGTTCTATAGATCTAATGATTGCTTCTCGCGCGAAGCTATCTACCGATCTATGTAGCAATACTTTAAGCTCTATGGGAGGCTTCTTTATTTCAAAAACCATAATTAAGACCCAGATTTTCTGGAGTAAGACATCTATTTTCTCCAAAAAATATTAGAAATTTTTACTATGGGGTATACGAAAAATATCAGTAGAATAACTGGGGGTGATGAGGACAGCGGAGCCTGATGGGTGATGATGCTTCACCACTACTGATTACATTAGTCCTGGCGATCCTATGAACATTGTTCAACAACCCACGTTTTCATCTCAAGCACAAATAGTTTATGTAATGGGCTTCGCAGGTTCAGGAAAACCACTTTTGTTAACTCTTTCTCAGATTTCTTAAGAAAGCGCGGATATAGAGTAGCTACAGTAAATCTGGATCCTGGAGTGGAAGTTTTACCATATAAACCCAATTATGATGTTAGATCCATTGTACGTTTATCAAATATAATGAGAGAGGAGGGGCTGGGCCAAATGGCGGTCTTATCAGGGCCACAGAAATGCTCATAAACGAAATATCTGGCATAGTCACACCTATTCGAAGACTTGCACTTTCAAACGACTGGTTGCTTATAGATACCACGGGGCAGAAAACCTTTTAAATAACAAATGGTCTCTTATTATATCATAGAGTATCAAAGTGATACGATTGGAAGAACTACTACGCCCAAAAGAAGTCTGCAGAATCCTAGGAATAAGCTACATCACACTAAAGAGATGGATATACAACGGGACAATCAAGGCGGTCAAGACTCCTACCGGGAGATGGAGAATTCCTAGAAGCGAGGTCGAAAGAATTCTGGGCGGGAGAAAAGATACTTTGATTCGTGCAGCCATCTATGCTAGAGTCAGCTCAAGCGACCAAAAAGAGGATTTAGAAAGACAAATAGGGAAACTTCTAAACTACTGTTCCACCAAGGGATACAAAGTTGTCGCCATTCTCAAAGATGTTGCTAGTGGATTAAAAACAAGTAGGAGAAACCTACTCAAACTATTCGAACTCGTCGCAGACCGTAAGGTCGATGTAGTCGTCATCACCTACAAGGACAGACTAACAAGATTCTGTTTCGAGTATCTTGAATTCTTCTTCGAGAAGTTTGGAGCAAAAATCGAGATTGTCTTTGGCGGGGAGCCTAAAGATGCGTATCAGGAGCTAGTGAAGGACTTGATTGCGATAGTCACTTCATTCGCTGGAAGGCTCTACGGTATGAGGAGCCACAAGAAAAAGAAATTCGTTGAGGGCGTGAAAAAGCTTATTGAGGCGGTTGAGAGAGAATGACCACGCTAACAAGAACTGTCATTGTCCCCAGCGTCACTCTCTCACAAAGAAAATTTACGACCCTGAAAGAGCTAGAGGGAATATACAAAAACATTGTTGCTGAGCTCGTAGACTTCGGGTTTAGGAACGGCATAAAGTCCTTTACTGGGCTCAAGAAACAGAAATATAGAGAGCTGAGAGATAGATATCCGAGTCTCCCAAGCCACTACATCCATACTGCATGTCAGGATGCATCGACGAGAATAAAGAGTTTCCTAAAGCTTAAGAGAAAAGGGGTTGCAAAGACTGAGAAACCAGAGGTAAATAAGGTCAGCATTTGGCTGGACGACCACCTCTGGAAACTCATTGGTCGGACAATGATTAGAGTTGCGACGCACAGGGGATTTATCTACATACCGTTGGAGCCTCACAAGTTGTATTGGAAGTATCTTAATTCTGGCTGGAGGCTGAGGACTCAGCCCAAAATAAAGTTGGATTATGAGAAGAGGAGAATTCTCGTATATTTTGTGTTCGAGAAGGATGTCCAACAGGAAATAGGCTCGTCGCTGATGCTTCCCGTCGATATAAACGAAGGGAATGTCACCATAAAGCTAGGCAACAAAGTTTTTGTCTTGCTCACGGATATTAGGAAAGTGACGGTGGGATACAGTAGGTATAGGGAGGTGGCTCAATCCATAAATGGGAATGGAGAGCTTAGGCGGACACTCAGTAACAATGAGGGGAACAAGAAGAGGGATAGGAGGCTCAAGTTGGCGAACATCGTGGTCAATACAGCAAAGCAGGCGGGTGCAGTAGTGGTGCTGGAAAAACTCCCGAAGAAATGCCCAGAAAATATGATAAGGAACATCCACGATAAGAGATTGAGGCACAGAATATACCAAGCAGGATTCAGAATGCTCCTCAAAACCATCATAGAGAAATGCGAGGAAAAGAGAGTTCCCTACACTTTGGTGAATCCAAAGGGGACATCATCAATCTGTCCGTTTTGTGGTTCTAAGCTGATGAGGGGCGATGCCCCGAGGCAACTCTACTGCAAAAAATGTAAGAAAATCTTTGGGAGAGATGTCGTCGCCGTTTTGAATCTTGAGAAGAAAGCCACTTCGCAGGGGCGTGTGCCGTTCGCCTCGATGCCCAATGATTCCAGTCTGGAGGTAGCCGTGCTACCGATGAAGGACTGGATGAGGAGAAGGTCCCTACCGCTGATACCAAATGAAACAATCTTAACTGAAATGATGCGGTAGGGACAAACGGCAATTAGAGTTATTTGCGTTTAGGGAGCTTGGCGAGAAAATAGTTACAATGCTTAGATTCCCAAGCGTCAGATTATATCTCGTAGACGCATCCATAATCTCTAAGTCATCTAACATAGTAATGACACAGCTAATTGCTCTGGCGATTAGATATAGACTGGGCATAGATGTTGCCACAGTAATCAATAAGATTGATGTTGAAAGAATGCCTATACGGGAAATAATGGAGGAACTTTACCTTAGAACCAAAGAGTTTAAACAGCATATTGCAAGTGAAGATTTTGGTGTTCTTGCCGACCTTGCCTACGATTTAATCGAATCTATAGCGACAAATCTACCTCCAACGGGATAATTACAATTAGTGCTATAAAGAGAATAGGATTCGAAGATGTATATTCCATTCTTCATGAAATCTTTTGTACCTGTGGGGATCTTACATAGATCAGTAGTTCCAGCGGTCATCACAAAATCAGACGACTGTTTAATCATCATTTCTATTTGTCATTATTATGCTAGATGATATTATTTGAAGAAGAAAATTAATCGAAGGAATAGAATACTCCGCTCTTAGCATAAGATTGGAACCTCCTGGTTGACTCCACAAATTTAATAAAAAATTTAGTTGGTTTACTCAAAGGTTGCTCGAAGCCCATATTTCTCGGCTAAGGCTTTAGCTTCCTTTTCTAAAGTCTCGTAAAACTTCTTGAAAAGCTCTTCGTTAACACCTATAATTTTTTCTTGCTCTTCATCCACAATAGCCCAACTAAACTTTAGGGACGGCAACATTTTTGTGGACTCTAACTCATCGATTTCCTCCACAGGTACTTTTTCAGCAAGTTTGATCATAATCTCATAGTATTTCATGAAGGCCTCGAGAATACGAACCTGTATCTTCGGTGGCGTATATCGATCAACTATATCGAAAGCATTCTGCACTAGATATCCATCCTTAAACATTTTGGTAAACCTAAGAACAAACCTCTCCCTATTTTGTAGAGCCCTCTCACCAACGATTTTACTTATATCCTCCAGCCGCATGCCCTCTTCAAGAATTCTAAGAGCTCTAGCACGGTAATCGAAGAACTGAGGAGCATTAAATTCTTCTGCAAAATACTCTCGAAGCAAATCAACATATCTAGAAAATGACAATGTCCAATTTATAGCCGGGAAATGCCTAGCAAACGCAAGCTTCTTATCTAGGGCCCATAGCGCTCCGACAAATCTCATTGTTGTTGCAGTAACGGGCTCTAAGAAGTCACCACCCGGTGGGCTGACAGCACCCATAATAGTCAATGAGCCTTCGCGAGGACGCTTACCTAATGTTAAAACACGACCCGCGCGCTCATAGAAACTTGCAATAAGCTGAACAATATATGCGGGGAATCCTTCCTCTACAGGGACATCCCCAAGGCGGCCTCCGAGTTCACGAACTGCTTCCATCCAGCGTGATGTGGAATCCGCCATTAAAGCAACATTGTAGCCTTGATCTCTAAAATACTCGCCAATTGTAGCACCCAAGTACACAGAGGCTTCTCTAGCCGCCACAGGAAGATTAGATACGTTAGCAATAAAGATAGATCTCTCGATGAGTTTATGGCCAGTACGTGGATCATCTAATTCGGGGAAATGAGTAATAACATCGGCCATCTCATTACCTCTTTCCCCACATCCTACATAGATTATTACATCTGCCCAACTCCACTTTGCTAGGCTTTGTAGTGTTACAGTCTTTCCAGTCCCGAACCCCCCTGGTATCGCCGCAGAGCCGCCCATTGCTATTGGAAAGAATGTATCTATTACTCTCATACCTGTTATCAATGGTTTTGTTGGCGGTAATTTTTGCTTTATAGGCCTTGGAATCTTTACTGGCCATTCTTGCATCATTGTCACTTCGATTTTCCTTCCATCGCCCGTCTCTATCGTTGCGATGGGCTCATTTATTGTGTACTTCCCTTCTCTAATGTCAACTATTTTGCCCTTTTTGAATCCATGAGGAACGAGAATTCTATGTTCAATAACGGCAGTTTCCTGTACCTTTCCCAACACATCCACCGGTTCTACCTCGTCCCCCTCTTTGAGAACTGGTATGAATTCCCATTTTTTCTTTGTGTCGAGAGGCTCAACTTTTACTCCTCTCGGTACGAATGGTCCGTACTTCACCCAGATAGCTATGAGTGGATTCTGGAGCCCATCATATATCTGCTTCAATATGCCAGGGCCCAGCTTTGCTGTTAGTGGCTTTCCCGTATTTTCTACGGGGTCTCTGGGTTTCACTCCACTAGTATCTTCGTAGACCTGTATGTATACTCTGTTTAAACTTATCCTTATGATTTCTCCTATCAGCTTATTGTCGCCTATGTATACCACATCACCAATTTTTGGATCTGGTACATTTTCTGCTATTACTAGGGGGCCAGAGACTCTTATTACGTAGCCCTTTGATATCTTTCTCACCAAGCTAACCAAGGTATTCTCATAGTAAATCAAGCATTTATATCTATTGTCTATAGGTAGATGTTACTGAAATTCATTTTCTGTTTCGAAGGGTTTTTTAAATACTAAGAATTAGTTGTATTGAGTTAGATGTGAGTATTGGTGGTTCGCTGTGCCATACAAACGGAAAAATAGAGGAAGAAAAAAGGGCCGGAGCCCAGGCCGTGTAAAGTATGTTAGTTGTGCATATTGTGGTGCAAGAATCCCTGAAGACAAAGCTGTGAAGCGAGTTTATTGGCGAGCACCTGTTAGTGGAAGTATTGCTAAGGAACTCGCAGCACAGGGAACATTAATCGCTACTCAACGTAAGACTGTATACTATTGCATTAGGTGTGCTATGTTTTTAGGCATAGTAAAAATTCGCCCCAGAGATGAAAGAAAGAAGATACCAGAAGAACTCATGGAGAAACGCTTAAGACGTATAATCGGCATCTAAATATACAGCCTCATCATTTTTTAGTCTATTTTCTTCTCATACTATCCTATTTCTATCGATACATCAACTTCCCTTTAATTAGATTTCTAGACTATAACAAAAGCTAATTCATGAAAATCTACCAAGCCCACCAATTTTCACTAAGGATTTTTTCAAGCGATTCTCGGCAGAGAATATAGAAACAGCGTTTTCTGTCCTGCGAGCGTATCAGATCCACAACTATATATCCCCGCGAGAAATATTTTATGAATAGTTCCCGTGTTTTTATTCGCCAATCAATAGCGATCTTAAGATCCCTATTTTTCATCTCAGTAAAATTTACGGGTATCTCTATTGCTAGTAGTTTTTCTGATAAAGATGTATCATAGTCCCCTAGAACTAACATACTTTCTTTGAGTTTCTTAGTTTTCGTCGCGAGGGGTATCTCTAGATTCTCAAAACTCGGTGGCCTTACCTTCTTCTCAACTCTGTCTCTTACTCGTTGGGAGAATACATACCATTCAACATAAAATCTGTCTGTCGGTATTCCATGATTAAGCTCATCCTTTATTTCTCCATAAAGATTCTGAATGTACTCTCGATTAATTGCTCCCAATTTCGCGAAGTTAAAATATGCATTTTTTGATTGAAGTGGATCGAATGTCCATCGTATAAGATCTATTTTTCTGCTAATTGCAAACTCTCTTTGTTTAAGCTTTAATAGAAAACCTATCCCCATATTCTGATATCTCCTTTTGACCCCCACTTGGTGCGAGTGTAAATATAGCTTCCCGTCATGAAAACCAAAAAACCCATAGACGTAACCTACTGGTTCGTCTTCTACGTATGCTAGATAAACACAGTTATTCGCCATCTGGGCCGCTCTCAGGACGTGAGCAGGAGTTATAGTTATATCTTCGGCATTCCAAGCGTCTTTCTGAATTTCCTCCATAGCCTTAAACTCATCTGGATTCTCCGGGATTACTATCTTTATCTTCCCGCCCCTCATTTTCTGAACCCTCCTCTGAGGGCTGTGGATGGCTCTCTATCTTAGATTCTGATATTGTCTGTATTTCTTCGAAGGGAGATATAGGTAGAAGCTGAAGAAATTCTTTTAGAGCTGCAGTATCAACTAAATATAATATCAAGATATCATCTGGTTCTAATTTTTCTGGTATGTAAATTCGGCCCCTTCTTTTAACAGCAAGCACTTTTATGCGATGATTGAAATCATCTTCTATATCCTTAGGTTCGCGCCCAATGTAGTCTTTAGGAACTAATACCTCTACAGCATTCGCATATACAAAACCAAGGCTTAGTCGCCTTACAAGCTCCCGACTTGTCAAATCTATGTCGTCCAAAATTATAATGTTCTCTATCTGGTCACCTACAAAATCGAGGAGAGGAGGTTTATTACGAGATAAGATAACTATTTCCGCTTTCGGATTGACCTTACGAATGTTAACAAGTATATGTTGGGCAAGCTCGGAATTCTCAACTAGTATCAGAATCTTGAGCGCGTTTTGAAAACCTATCTTCCTATATAAAACGCTATCTGCCAGCACCTCAGGAGTATCTAATGTAAGTAGATCTATATGGGACTTTATCTCTGTCATCCATGGTTTCTCCTTTTCAGCTATTAACGCTATTAGAGGACCAAAGCCAAAGTCGCACATGGATTTCACAAATTGATATGTAATTTCATTACTACCAAAAACATATACTACAGCTTTTTTTGACTTAACACGGACTGCGAAGTGCTCCAGTTTCGGCCTCATAAAAGCCGATAAAACGGCACTAAACAAAAATCCAATAAAATACAAAGGATTCATTCGGGAAGAAAACATCGTCTTTACCATACCACTAAGAGAAAAGTATATCGGCTGAAGTTCCGCTATGGCTGAGAGTAGAGGAACTAAGTATTGGTTATAGAAGAAGATCATCACAATAGCGATTGATATAACAAACAGTATGAATATTACGAAATAGAGAATAAGTTTCAGTAGATCAGCTATTTTAACAAGGTATTTCGCATAGTTATATAGATGCTTTATGAAGCGCATGAGCCTATTCTTGTATATCTTATATCTAATCCTATATTTTCTAAGAAGATCTGTCTTAAAGAATATCACCAAGAATACAATAAACCCTAACAATAGCACTAAGGGGAGCCAATAGAAAATCTCAGCTACTAAGGTCATG
>JAHKKZ010000041.1 GCA_029856685.1 Candidatus Njordarchaeota archaeon | reverse complement strand
GTCGTACATCGCCACGTGCGGATGCGAGGTTCGCAGCAAGACCTATTACACAGCTAACAATCACAAATAGTGCGGACTCCTTGGGTTTCCAGGCTGTTTGTTCAGCAATATAGAGCGTCTTACAAGCCGTAGAGAAGACCTAAGCCTAATTTTCCTGGAGATTTCTGATGAGAATGGTATCTCCACGGATCCACCATACTTCGCCTTTGCTGTTTTGAGTGCTAGTAAGTGTACTAGGAGAAGTGTCGGTATTGGTGAGAAAATGTCTGGTGTATCAATAATGCTGATATGGGGAAATCTCAGCTTACCCAAATAGTTCGAAACTAATACTGGTTTTGAGCCTACAGTTTCTATTAAATCGACAGCATCAACTCCTCTCTCAAGTGTTTCCTTATCCACAAAAATAAATACGATGTCGTCTCTGAGAGGTATAGAACCATAATGCATAAATTCCTCAAGCTCAAATGCTATAGAGTGTAGTATTCTAAGCTCCCTGAACTTTGCCATAGCCATAAGTGCTGAGGCATACTGGGAACCTCCTCCCAAGAAGTATAAGATGTTTCTCTCATGGACACTAAGTTTCTTGATAAGGGAATCTATGAGCTCTAAATATGTATGTCCAACCATATATGTAAGGCTTAAGACAAGAGCTCTATGTCGCCTAGATAGCTCCCTATAATCATCCTCCGAAATATTACCTGCTCTGAACCCAATTTCTAGTGCTAGTAGTGATAGTGCGGTAAAGAAACCTAGACTTGTTACTGTTGGAACGGCTACCCTATCTTCTAGTGGGATATATATTATCTTATCTGAGATCTCAGCAAGAGAAGAATTTCTTCTACATGTTACACCTACCACCATAATATTATTCTTCTTGGCCCACCTAGCACAATCAACAGTTGCACGGGTTTCCCCTGATGCAGAAATCGCTATAAGCAGGTCTAATCTTCTTGGACCATGGATATACATCTCATAAGCGTTTTCGCTAAGTGCAACGATATTTGTTAGTTTTCGGAGGATATAAGAAAAATATATGGCCGAGAAGTAGCTATCTCCGCATCCAACAACACCGATAACTCTTAACCTACGGAAATCCTTAGCGATATCCTTTATTGATTGTGCAATCTCATCATAAATAGAGATTAGGGATCTATGTTCTGAGAGTATTGTTTTTTCCAAAACATCAAGTCTTATAGTTGCCATCTTAGCGTTTCCACCCCCAAGAAGCTGTAGGGTGTCAGAAAAGAACTATCTTCTACTATAGAAAATATTGTGCTTTAAGCTCCAAGAAAAAGATAAATTATGAGGCGCTTTGACTCTTCCTGGAGTGTTGCTCATAAATTTTTTCAAGTACATAAACAATGAATGGTGAGAACTCTTTTCTTGCGTCTGACAACATTTTCTTAGCGGAGTCCAAGGCTTCCTTTGTGCCTGCTAGAGTATAGAACCTCAAGGCAAACAACTTGGCTAATAATCTGTATATTGGAGCGTCCGACATGGCCTCAGCAATCCTCTCAAGTAAGTGAGCAACCTTAAGTAGCATGTTTATCCTAACCACGTGAAGATCTATGAGGAGCGCGAGGTTGCCGAGTGTTTCGAGGAAACTCAGATAATACTGATAGAAACTCTGTGTGTCAATTTCAAAGAGATTCTGGATATCCCTTGGCGCAAAGTTTGGTAATAGGTCTATTATGTCTTCGGGAGCCGTATTGTTCTCAGCGCTTATACGTGTAAGAAGAGATATTAGGCTTATCTGTGTTACGTAGTATAGGTGGATGGGAATTCTCCTCTTGTCCAGAAGTTCAGAGAAGTATTTTGAGGAGTGAATTATGTTCCTTTGCAACCTCCTCATTACCTTTTTCCTCTCATCGAAATCTGCGATCTCCAGAAGTATTCTCATCAAAATGTTGTAGACCCAGATAATATTCCAGGCTTTGTGGCTTACTGTGACCCTCTCAGAACGCTCCTCAAGTTCTCTCCGGTATTTCTCGATGTCCCGCACAAAGTGGTCAAGTAGTTTAAGCCCATCCTCAACAGTGATATCAGGCGTTAATACTCCCCAGATGAGAGTTGATAGAAGAATGTGATAGTTATGATCTAGTAGATGACTTTTTTCTTTTAGGCTCCTATCAAACTCCTCTTTAGCCCTACTGAATGCCAGTAGCCATTCATCCACACTTTTTGGTTTTTGCTGCATCATCTGGAGAATCATAAGGTTTTCTCGTGCTAAGCAGCACAGATAACGGGATCTCGACTCATATTTTCTGATAATCATATTCAGAAATGGGGCTATGGGTATTGGAGTGAATAGGATCTCATATACTGTCGATCTAAAACTCTCTTGCTGGAGTATCCCACTTATTGTATCAGAATGCTTCAAGTAGACACTTAGTGGCGTCTCAGAAGGTATTCTCAGAAAACTACTAATTTCAGCAATAAGGGCACTTCTGGCAATGCTATCAGAGATTTCGAGAGCAACTCCATATAGCTTCTCAAGTGATGGAGCCCATACCTTTGGGTCATAATGTCTAAGAGTAAGTCCTGCTTTGACAAATAGTATTCTCGCCAAATCCGAATATTCTCCCTCAAAGAAACCAGTCGAATGCTTAATAACATCGCTAAGCCTACCATCAAAATAGAGACCAACAAGCTCATCAAAGCTTTTAAGCTTTGGTTTGGTTGGTCTGACTTTTTCTGGTTTGAGCTCGATGGCTTTAGGTATCTTAACAATAAGCTCCGATTTAGTCTTATTTCTGATGAACTCTGACGTCGTCTTGATTATATTGGCTAAGGCTCTGAGGTCTATTACTAATAGGGGGGTCTTAGCTATGTGGCGCTCAATGATCTGCCTAGCTAGCTGTCTTGGAATATCACTTACATGCATTTCTTCTGGGTCTAAGTTCGCCTCAGCGAGTTCATGAGCAATTACGTCGGCTAAGTTTTCATATGCTTCGTTTTCAGAATCCGAGACCAACACAAAGATAAAAGGCGACTTATAACCAAAATATAGATGCGTCTCCTCAAGCTCCAAATGCCTAGGATTTTGATGCAAGATCTCCTCCATAGCACGGGTAATAGCAGTCAATAACGAAGCAAACAAAGAGCTTTTATCCCGTGTCAAAACAGCAACAAATTGTCTGTCCAACAATAAGATTCCACCATCATCAAATAGGAAATACCCAAGGATCAAAGCTGCCACCAACAATTAGTAGTGATTTCCCCAAAAAGTAAAACAAGAAGACACAAAGATTTTTTAAAGTGAATTAATACAGATGTCCAGAAATCACCTTCCTAAAGATACGTCTATCCATGGATATTTTAGTTCAATAGGAATCCCTATATAATTGAATAGATATTTGTTCTAAAATTAAACAACCTATTCTAAAATTTTCCTGTCATTCGGTGAAAATCTCATCAAATCTTCTTCTGAGTAGCGTAACCCTGTCTTCTAAGTGAGCGTACGTATTCTTTGGATTCTCGATGTCTCTTCCACCAAGCCTAGTCTCAGTTAATATATCTGTAGAAGCTAAGTCACGTAATGTGTACTAACCGTCATCTAGCAATATTTTTGAGACAGGTTTCTTAGTCTATCGAACATGAAATTTAGTTTCTTATTAAAAGATCTAATTATCAACCTTGAGAAAGGCCTAAGGTAGAACGGCAGAAATGAGCCTCTACTCAACCTAACGATGAATTTGGGAATATCCGCGAAAGAGCCTAGATCCTCCAGGTAGTCGAATCCATCCATAAAAACATCTCTCATTCCATCCCAATCAAAGACTCTAAATACCGAACACAGTGCCTTGTCAATAGTAGCATCGGATACAATCCATCTCCCTAGAAAAACCTCAGCCGCCACATGATAGAGGATCCAACTACTCTTCAGCTTCTTTTTAGATTCGGCGAATAGAAGTTGATTAATTCTTTGAATAGTATTATCTGAAACCTTAACTTTCCAAACATGAAAGCGACTAGGTATCCCTAGAGCTCTATAGCAAGCAACTTGTAGCGCTGCTTTTGACGCACATATTAGTGGTTCGTTCAGATGCTTTAAGACTTGAGAAGCTCGATAAATAGGCGATGCGCCAAATTTAAGGTCCCTTACAAAGCTAAAGATTTTAACGGCTGCCTCAATTTTGTTTTTTGCATCAGAAGATACTTTCTTTGCGAATCTCATCACTTCTGGTGTCAAATTAGCATAGTACGATGAGACTAAAAACTCATCCACTATTCTTTCACCTACCAATAAAAACAAGATTAATTATAAAAATGATTGTTATAATCTCGGTGAAGCCATAACTTTGGTGTGCGATGTTGATCGAGACACAGAAAACTTTTCGGATAGGAGACTGGAACATAGCTCTAGTCCCAGATTCCAAACCACGAGAGCTCATGGTTGAGCTTACAACGGAATGTAACCTGCGGTGTCTTCATTGCTTTCGCAACTCTATGAATGAGCCTTTTGGCTCAATGACTGAAGGAACTATGGAAAGAATACTAGAGGAAATCGATAATAATGGTATAAGAGCTGTAACATTATCTGGATGGGGTGAGCCTCTCTATCATCCGAAGGCTATCTGGTTTATTGAGGAGCTTAAGAAACGAGACGTTAGAGTTCTTCTTAATACTAATGGTATTTTTCTGTCTAAACATATCAAGAAAGTTGTTGAGCTAGGCATTGACGTCATAGTCATGAGTATTGATGCTGTGGACCCAGTAATCTATGCTAGGATCAGGAAGGGAGGAAGCTTCGATGCGTGTATCCTGAGCCTTAAGAAGCTATATGAGGCGAAGAGGGAGCTCAGATCCGATAGGCCTCTTATAGGGATTCAATTTACTGTAAATACGATGAATGTTAGGCAGATAAGTAGACTATCAGAATTTGCTAGGAAATTTGGTGTGGGTCTAATATATCTATCCAACATAATCCCAGTATCTCCAGCGCATGAGAAGCTGGCATGCTATTCGGATGAAGGTTGTATCGAAGAATTCTCCAAGCAAATTAGGATTGTTGGCAAAAAAATAGTGGACATCTGGAACATATACGTATCAAAATGCTATATGAAGCCCCAGCAAGCTTTCTACTGTCCATTTATTGATAACAATGCTATGTTTATTAGGTGGGATGGCAAGGTAGCCCCATGCATGCAGTATTCTCACGACTGGACCTTCTATATGAAGGGCATAAGAAGGGACATCAAAGCTGTGATTTTTGGAAGCATAAATAATGAGGGGGTGAGCGAGATTTGGAGAAAAATCGAATATGTCAAATTCAGGTTTAGAGCGGCATTTGGCTATAAACCATCCTGCTTTGATTGTAGCCTAGAGGAATGGTGCTCATACACATTTTCGAATGAGTCAGACTGTTACGGTAATACACCAACATGCGCTCACTGCCCATTCGCACGGGGCCTAGTATCATGCCCATTATTATCACCGCTTAGAATATCAAAAGCAGAAACCTGGATTTGGGAGAAACCATAGATCCATTTATCTATCTGCCCTGTTTTTATATCTATCAGTCTTTTGCTGTTTTTAATCCGCATAGAAACCAGACGAGGATTATCTTTATTTTCTCCGATAAATCTCCTTAGTGAAAAAGGATATGAATGCGGATATCAGTCCAAGCAAGAATAATATTATGAAGGCAAATGAGTATGATTGCTGTGTGACCAAGATGCCAACTAGGATTGGACCGAAGATCATCCCGAAAGCTCTCGTTGTATTTGCTAGGCTAAGAACCTCACTCACTTTTGTTTCTGGTGCTGCGTCCCGCAGATAAGGATTTACTCCTGCTATCATAGTGGCATATGATAGTCCTATAAATGCAAATGCCAATATGAATTCCAAGGGAGACCTAGAAAACATAAAGTTTATAGGGATAAATGATGATGATAGGAAACCTAAGACAAAGAGTTTCTTTCTGCCAATACGGTCCGAAAGTGTGCTGAGCGGATGTATTAGGAGCATCTGAACAATGTTATTAGTCGAGGAGATATACCCAACGATCTCCCTGCCTATGCCTACCCTCTGCATATAAACATATATAACCGAGAATAGCCCCATCACAGCAATATGCCTTAATGCTAAGCTAAATATAAGAAGAAATGCTCTGCCCTCTCTGAGCTCTCCCACTAGCCTCACAGACGCTAACGATGAAAGTATTTTTCCTAGAGGTTCCTTTCTTCTTATCTTCGGCTTCGAAGGTAGTAGTTCGAGTAAGAATCCAGATATTAAAGATGCCGTCCCGGCCAAAATTACTAATTCGAGGGGATCCACAAAATACATTGAGAAGCTCGTCAATACACCTGATACAAAAAACCCAGATGCGATGGCAGTATTGTATACGCCGAGAACATGTCCAAATTCCTCAGGTCTCTTGTCAAGAGTCAGATATCCTTGGACGCATGGAAGATAAGCCGAGGAAAAAATACCAGTAAGGAAGCGTAAGAGAAGTATCTGGCTATAAAGATTAAATACGATATGGAGGAATGTTAGAATGGCCACTATGAATTGCGATATTATCGCTATAGTTTTTCTCTCTCCAGTAATGTCCGCTAAATATCCCCAGACAGAGGTTAGGAGAAAGGCGGGAATCCAATAAGCTGTGGCTATGAGGGCTATTTCGAAGTCCGACACAACTTCGTAGAACACTATTTGCATTGCTATCATTACTATTCCAACATTAAGGATCATTGTGAGGGTGGCCGCAAAACCAACAACAAGTTCTCTACTCATTTGAGACATTGTAATCTGAGAAATATAATTTTTGCAAAAATTAATTGGGGGACATATACTACTAGCTAGCGGGGGATTAGGGAGCACTATTCGAAGATGTCAAGGCAGCTCTCCTCTTCTTTAATAATATGGTTAGCTTCCATACATCAGTATCTATGGTATTACTTGTTTTTCCCCAATAGACCGCAGATATAAACCACATTGAAACCGCTATCATAAGCGGTACTCGAAAGCTATGTAGCAAGTCGATTAGTAGCCCCAAAACAGCTATGCTTATACTCTTAGATAAAAGCTCAATTATGCTAGTCCCAGAGATAACTGTTGCCCTATGCTCTGGGAGGTTGACCTCCGAGAGAACAGCAACCTTTATGGATCCCACTGATGAGTTAACAACCATAGCTAGGAAAAACACTAATATTGCTGTGAGTAGCAGAGGGTTCTTAGACATCATAACCACCAAGGTATATGCGGCCTCGACAAAGCTGTTTGTCTCAAAGTTGAGGCGAAGAGGTATTGTCAAGAAGAAGAGATATGCAAACGCTGTAATTGATGAGCATATCGCCGCGATTAGAGGTCGAGCGCGGGGGGTCTTGCGTGAGAGTATGTCTGCAATCTTTGCTATTATGAGACCTCCTACACTTCCAAGAGCCCCCAACCCCATTATTAGTGATGCTACAACTTCATTTACTTCCGCCTCCGCGATTAGGTATTGGAGCATCCATACTTCTATCGCACCGCTTCCGATGATCCCAAAGACTCCCTGTAATACAATAAACACATTACTCCTATTACCAGTAATTATCTTTAAGTCTTCTGGACGCAAAGTGAATGGATATCTATATGTTCTCCTCAGAACATCATGAAGCTCCTCTTCGGAAAAGCCCTTTGGGGGTTCTCTCAGCAATATCGCGAATGGAAGACTTATGATAGTCATTAGAATGACCAATATAAGTATTGGTAGTCTCCAATCATTAAACAAGGCAACAGTAATTATTCCGAGGCCGAAGCCAAATGCGTATCCAAAGCCACTAAGAAGCGAGAAGACCATCATCATACCCGCTCTTCCTTCTTTCTGGACAAGGTCAAGTATTATTGTTGTTGCGAGTGGATAGATAACACTTATGGACATCCCAGCTAAAATATAGAATGTTGCGAAGAGCAGAGGTATTGTCGCAGTTACACTTAGAGCTGTGAATAAGATTCCGCCTAAAATCCCAACAGCAATCAATATTCTTCTAGAGAGTCCAGTATAGTCAGAGTATACCGCCCATCCAAGAGCAGCTAGTCCGGAGAGAAACATGTATATGCCTATGAGCAGACCACCAAATCCATACGTTATATTAAAACTAGTAATCATGGGTCTCAGTATAGGTATAAGTACACTCCTATGGGCGCTCTGAAGGCCTGCTAGAATGACCAACTGAATAAATAGTAGTTGCTTCCTAATATTCATTAGGACCCCCCTCAAGATCCCTCAGATTTAGCTCATCTAGAAAAATATTAATAAACTTACGAACAAATTCCACACGTTTAGAAGCAATTCTCTTAGCCGTATCAGTACACATTGTCTTGGGAAGATTAAGTATTTTCTTAAAGAAGTGTGCCAAAGCACCTCCCTCAGTAGGTTTCTCAAAATCATAGAATTCTCTTCCTAAATAACTGCTATATGAGAAAACCCTTGCAATCCCTATAGCCCCAAGAGCATCGAGTCTATCCGCATCTCTTAGAATCATTGACTCTATAGATGAGGGATTCCTACTAATACTATAGCTGTGCTCCTCTATGATTCTTGCAACATCATCAGCTATAGATCTAAATTCCGTTTCGCCGAGAAATTTCCTAACAAACTTGGCGGATTCCAGAGAATGGTTTGGTTTGTGGCGCATTATGTCATGTAATAGTGCCGCTAGAAGAATCTTAACAAAATTGCCCCCGTGTTTTCTCTGGAGATATATTGCGATTTCGGCGACGCGTATCATATGCTCGACATCGTGTCCAGGCACGAAATTTACATCTATTTTTCGTAGTGCCTCTCCTAGGAGCTCAAAACAGCGTTCAATATGCTTCAGCTCTTTGGATGACAGATCGATACCAATACCTCTGAGCTTTCTAATGAAGATATCTCTGCGTCTCTCTAAATCCATGTGTTCGCCCTCAGCGAATAGCTATTATCTAAGATTGGAAATGAGAGAATAGGCCATATATATGTCAGTGTATCGCAACATAAAGCTATTAAAAAGACTTTTTCAATATATTAATACGCTAGAGAGTTTTCATGAGGTGGCTCCTATGAAAGCATATGTCCTGATAAGGGTGGAAGCTGGCAAAGAAAATTTTGTACTCGATGAATTGATGAAGATCGAATGTGTAAGAAAAGCAAGTCTGGTATTTGGCCCATTCGACATAATAGCTGAGGTGGAAACACTTTCACACGATGAATTAGACAAAGTCGTCAGCGGCACCATGAGAAGGATTACAGGTGTTAAGGACTCTCTAACACTTGTTGTGGCTGAGGAGAAAACAAAATAGGAGGTCTCCTAAATTCAGATTCTTTTAGTGATGCTACCTCCTTTTTTATTAATAACTACATCAAGACCTTCATATATATTATGTCGCCCTCGAAGTAGACCATACGTCTAAGGAACTTCTTTGTATTTGTGCTTCCAAGAAGCTTTTTCATTTCATCTAATGGTATTCTCCGATATCCATTCTTTTCGAAGAAAAGTTGTGTCTTTATGTTATCGGGCGATGTGATTGCCCATACTCTTTTTGCCCCCTCCCTAGACAATATTCCTTCAGCTTTTCTAAGAAGAGCTGTTCCTATTCCCCTCCTCTGGTATTCTGGGTGAACGAAAATATACCAGATGTGTCCCTCGACAGAGTTGGGTAGATAGAACGGCTCAAATTCTATTACTCCAACAATATTGCCGTTAATTTCAGCTATATATGTGTATGGTGCCTTTTGCGCCCCAACAACACTCCAATACCTATCGACCTCGCTTTCAAATGCGAGCCTAGCAAGATTTCTTATCTGCCTTATGTCCTCGGGTCTAAATTCACGGATACTGAGAACATATTGATGTTTATCGTCGGATTCTCCCATAATGTAGAGCACCTAGTCGTTTAGGAAGCTTATAACCAAATATTTTCTTCCATCTGGATGTTTCACAATTTTTATTTCTAGTTTCGCTTTTTCAGCGATACTAAGTTCTCTAGAGATACACCTCCATTCGTGGGGGCTTATATATATTGCCTTACCTCCACCAAGATTTATAAGTTCTTTCCGATACTTAGCCAAAATTGAGCCAGCTAACACAAACTCATGGAGGAATGCTGGGATCCCTCTAATATCAATTTTTTCTTTGCTACTCACACATACCATTTTGCTAAGTTTTCTGAGAGCAGCGCGTATTATTCCTAACTCCTCAATCCTCTCTATCAATAGAAACTCGTCATAGAGGCTCCGAAAGTATTTATAAAGCTTCTTCAGAGCATCTAATCCTTCACACTTTTTAGTCATATCATCCAATAAGTTAATTATTGCCAGGAGATCTTCCTTCGTTGGTCTTTCAACCCCAAAGACCTTATGCATAAACTGCAACAACCTATATATGGGTTTGGGATCCTCGAAGTAGTCCATGAGATCGACAAGTTCTTTAATAGCTCTAGCCATTATGGGTTCGGAGTAGTTATTTGGTCTGTTTGGAGAAGTTATTTGGGAGTATAGATCTGAAAGTTTCTTAGCGAAGAAAATTTCTCTAAGATGCATAAGACTCGCAAGTTTATCTATTATTCTGGGAGGCTCATTAAGATTGTCCTCGCCAAACCCGCTGAGGAAATATGTTCCTTCATCATTAGGCAATGTCACGTAGGGATACTTCAATATATCTTTGAGGACATCTAGGGTGCGAGAAAGATCCCGTCTGTAAGGTGTTAGAACAATAAAGAATTTATAGTCTCCCTCCGATATAGGTAAGAGTCTGTATTCTCTGATTGAATACTCTGGAAGTCTAAAGCACATCGATGAAAAAGCATATTTGGTGAGATTCATAGCAAGTTTTCTGTCGAGGATTTCTTCGTTACCAAAGCTTACCACAAAGTTTGATGTTTTAGCGTCAAATTCAAGACTTACATGTGCTTCCACATCGCGATAACCAACATTGTCCAGAAATCTTCTAACGAGGATTCCCACAGATCTATGAAGACGTCTCGCAATTCGCTTGCTCAGTCTCTTAAACGAAAAGAATGTCCAAAGGTTTCTAACATTTAGGTAGCTTTCTGTGAATGATATTTCCACAGGTGATTTAAAGACAACAAGATCGGGGCGGATAATCACTGTGTCAGAAGTACTATCAAACTCTTCCACCTCTTTTTTCATCGAATCCCCTCAGCCAAAAAATCAGTAAGAAATCCAAATGTAAGTTAGATTAGCATTAAGCTATAAAAAAGCAAAGAATATTGCCTGGTCTGCTGATTGTGAATCATAAATAGTAGGATAATAAT